>JAADGU010000126.1 GCA_013152195.1 Nitrospirota bacterium | reverse complement strand
AAGAGGTAGAAAAAGTGGCATCTATCCTCGGGCTTGAGGAGTTGCTGCACAGAAAGCCAAAGGAACTTTCAGGCGGCCAGAGGCAGAGGGTAGCCCTTGGAAGGGCGATTGTAAGAAAGCCAAAGGTCTTTTTAATGGACGAGCCCCTCTCAAACCTTGATGCAAGGCTGAGGATTGAAATGAGGGCAGAGCTTAAGAAGCTTCACCGGGAACTCAAGACAACTATAGTATACGTTACTCACGACCAGGCAGAGGCCATGGGTCTTTCCGAGCGGATAGCGGTCCTGAAGATGGGAGAGATTCAGCAGTGCGCAACACCATTAGAGATATATACAAAGCCGGCCAATACCTTTGTTGCAGGATTTATAGGAAGCCCGTCAATGAATTTCTTTGAGGCTGATGTGCTCTCAAAAGAACCTCTAAGGGTCGTCTGTAACAACAGGGTTTTCGAACCCGAAGTCAGCACAACACCCCTGGCTGATACCATTTTGCTCGGCATAAGGCCCGAGGATATAACTGTTTCCACTGAAGAGAAAACAGATACAGCGGCAATTGTTGAACTTGTTGAGCTTGAAAGCTCAATCGTCTGGATTGATATGAGGTGGAAAGAGACCAGGCTAAAAGGAAAGGCATCAATTGATGAGAATATCTCTGCAGGCGACAGGGTTTATATAAAAATGCCTGTTAAAAAGATTCACGTCTTTGATATGGAAACAGGCAGGAGACTATAGGATATTGAAACTCCTCAATATTCTCCGCAATGACTGCAACTTCGCAAACCCACCCTGTAGAACTCACCCTCCCTGTTAACCCACCTTACAACGCCATATTTTGGAACTTCAGGAGCTGAACTTTTTATCCTTATCATATTTCCCTGGATCAACGGATACTCTGTTATAAGCCCAACCCCCCCTGCAGATACATCTTTTACAATGCCTGTAAGCAGTATGTTCTTTACGGCAGATTGTTTTTTCACGGTTATGGAATATTCAATAGTGAGTTTCAGAGGTATCCTGTCATGTCTTCTCTTGGTCAAAAATTCCCCCAGCAGAAAAATAAGTGTTGATACTATATTACGATGCATGATTAAAACCATGATACCCGAAGGTTTCAACCATAAATTTCAGCTGCACTATCGGTTAAGCTAATTGAAACATTAATTAACATTATAGCAGCAAATGAACAAAATATACAATGATTCCTCTGATAATAAAGGGACAGAAGCCCGCTTCCCCGATATTAAATCTTAGCCCAGCACTGAAAGAATTTCCTTTAAACTCTTCACCAGCTCCGCCTTTGAACTCCAGGTTCCCTTAACTGAAAAACCTTCTTCATGAAGGCGTAAACTTCCACTGCAGGCCTTCTCGCAACTCAGCAGATCTTCAACCTTAACAGGCGTTTCGGGAGAAAACCTGACCTTTGCCGTGCCATTCGTTGAGCTCACAGACACAATTCCAAGTCCCCGTGCCAGGATCTTAAGTTTTAACAGGTCAATCAGGGCAATTGCAGCCTCAGGCAGTACTCCAAAGCGATCCGCCATCTCTTCACAGAGTGTATTGACTTCCTCATCTGAATGACAGATGCTGAGTCTTCGGTACATACTGAGCCTCATACTCATATCCTTAATGTATTCCTCAGGAATATAGGCACTCAGACCAAGGTCTATCGAGGGCTCAGATTCCTCTTCCACAGGCATGCCTTTAAGAGCTGCAACCTCCTGTTGAAGCATCTCCATATACATCTCAAATCCCACGGCATGGATATGTCCTGACTGGTCAGCACCAAGGAGATTCCCGGCACCCCTTATTTCAAGGTCCTTCATGGCAAGCCTGAGACCCGCTCCCAGATAGCTCAGTTCCTCAATTGCTGCGATTCTCCTCTTAGCATCTTCAGTGAGCCTGTCAGGCGGAGGCAGGAGGAAATATGCATAGGCCCGCTGATTTCCCCTGCCTACCCTGCCCTTCAACTGGTAGAGGTCCGCAAGCCCCATTCTGTCAGCCCTGTTGATAATTATGGTATTCGCCAACGGTATATCAATGCCTGAACCGATTATGGCCGTTGCAAGTAAAATATCAATGGTCCCGTCCATAAACCTGAGCATCACATCTTCCAGCTCCCGTCCATCCATCTGTCCATGAGCAATGGCAAGTCTCGCCTGTGGAACAAGCCTTAAAAGATAGTCTCCCATACCGTGAATGTCCCTCACCCTGTTATGTACAAAAAAGACCTGACCGCCTCTGTCAAACTCTCTCTGTAACGCCTTTTTTATTACGGATTCATTGAACGAGGTAATCACACTCTTAATCGCAAGCCTCTCCTCAGGGGGCGTCTCAATCATGCTCATCTCCCTGATACCCGAAAGTGACATCTCAAGTGTCCTTGGAATCGGGGTTGCACTCATTGAGAGACAATCAACCCCTTTTTTCAATTCCTTTATCCTCTCCTTATGGGTTACACCAAAGCGGTGCTCCTCATCTATTATCAGGAGTCCGAGATCATATAACTGAACCTTTCTGCTTAAGAGCCCATGTGTACCAATAATAATATCAACATCCCCACGGTTCAGGGCAGAAAGGGTCTTCTTTGTCTCAGAGGCAGATTTAAAACGACTCAGGTAATCTATCTTTAGCGGGAATGCCGAGAAACGTGCCTGAAAATTCCTGAAATGCTGCTCACAGAGAATAGTAGTCGGGACAAGCACTGCAACCTGCTTTCCATCATAAACTGCCTTAAATGCTGCCCGCATTGCCATCTCTGTCTTACCATAGCCCACATCACCACACAGCAACCTGTCCATTGGACGCGGGGATTCCATATCTCTCTTTATCTCTTCCCATGCCCTGATCTGATCTGCGGTCTCCTCAAAGGGGAAAAAGGCATCAAACTCCCTGTGGAGTTCTGTATCAGGACTGAATGAGTAGCCCTCAACTACCTCTCTCTGTGCGTAAATGGATATGAGCTTACCCGCAAGCTCACGGACCTTTTTCCTCGCCCTCTCCTTTTTCTTCTTCCAGCGCCCCCCTCCAAGCCTGTCAAGATTGGGAATAACCCCTTCGGCGGCCCTGTACTTCTGAACAAGGCCGATATTCTGCAGGGGCAGATATAGCCTTGCACTATCTGCATACTCTATAACCATGGCCTCTCCCTTGTATGCAGAAGCATGAAGAGGTTCAAGCCCTGCAAACCTTCCCATACCGTGCTCACGGTGAACAACATAATCGCCGGCTTTAAGATCCTCTATAGTTTCAAGCAGTTTTTTTACACGGGAGGCCTTGTGGGGTTTTAAAAGTGGTCTCCTTCCAAATATCTCCTTCTCTGTAAGGATTATCAGTCCTGGAATATGAAGCCCCCCGGAAAGCACCCCAACAGTAATTGAATACCTCCCACTGTAGTTTCCGATATCATCCATGGAAACCATCGGAGCAACCACCTCCCCATCCCTCAGGACCTCACTTAACCTCTTTGCCTGAGATTCAGAGGAGAGCACAAAGACTACCATCTCTTCCAACCTCTTCAGCGCCCTGGCAAGCCCGTAAATATCCTCTCTCTCACTATGGAGGAGTCCAAGGCCGGAGAGAGAACTTGTGGATGCTTCCGTCTCACCCTCCATAGGCAGTGAATGGAGGGTTATAAAAGAGGGGTCAGGTCTCAACATTTGACACAAATTTAGAGAAGTGTCAAATGTTGAGACCTGACCCCTTACATTTTCTGAAAAATAGCAAAATGTCTCTCCATCAAAGGAGGCAAGCAATGGGCCCCCTTCTTTTTCAATTGCAGGCAGGACTTCGGCGTCGCTTAGTTGGCTGTCAGAACGCTGGGTATCGACCTCAAATGTCTTTATATCATCCAGTTCATCTCCGAAAAATTCCAGTCTGACCGGTCTCTCCATGTTTGACGGATAAAGATCAAAAACCCAGCCCCTCTCGCTAAATTCGCCTTTTTCGGAAACAAGAGGCACCCGCCTGTAGCCAATTGATTGAAGCCTTTCGGCAAGCCCTTCCCTGCTGATTGTCATCCCCCTTCCGAGCTTTAAGATGGCAAGGGATAACTCCTCAGGCCTCCACGTAGGACAAAGAAATGCATCCGTTGAACCGATAAAAAGCCTTCCCTTTTTAAGTTCCAGGATATTCTTAAGCCGGATGCCAGTGGCCTCTACGCCTCCCTGCTCAGGCAGAAAAACGGGAATATCAGATATCTCGGAACCATCAAGGATATTTTGATAGAAAAGCACGTCATTTCTCAGTACCCCTGCCTCATCCTCTGTGCCGGTAAACAGGATATGGTTGCAGGTCCTGTTTTGAAGGGCCATAAGGGCAACAAAAAGGGATTTGGATGAGTCCCTGAGGTTGAAAACCTTAAAGACGGGGGCAGTTTGTGCTTCAGCCGTTTGCGGCAAAGCTTTTACGATATTTTTAAAGGAAGCAAGCAGACGCGACTTCATGAAGAATGACAGAACCTCTCAATAATGCGCTCAATTATACCTGTTGAGGAGATACCCTGTCTGTAAGGTAGGCTATGGACCTCTTTGACAAGGTCAGCACCAACAATATCCTCTACCTCCCAGTCCCCCCCCTTAACAAGCACATCAGGCTTAATTAACTTTATAATCTCATATGGCGTATCCTCTGCAAATACGGTAACGTAGCTCACCATCTCAAGGGCTGAGAGGACCTCAATACGCTGGTCCTGAGGTATTATGGGCCTTTTGCTTTTTAATCTCCTGACAGATGCATCAGAGTTCACACCGACTACAAGTACATCGCCCAGGGCTTTGGCCTCCCCAAGATACCGAATATGGCCTGCATGAATCAGGTCAAAACAGCCATTTGTAAAGACAATCCTCCTGCCCTCTGACCGCAGCCTCTCCATCTCTTTCCCGATCTCCTCTCTTTGGAGGATCTTTCTATTTTTCATTTATACGTAAAAGCCTCTCTCTTGCCCTTTCAAGTATCTCCCTGTCACCCTTATATTTTACCATTTTTAATGCATCATCCAGAGGAAACCATGATGCCTCATCAACCTCCCGGTCATGGTTATCCGTGCTCCCGCCCATATACTCAATAAGATAATAATAGACTGTTTTATGATACTTTGTATTCTCATCCTTCAGGAAGTACCAGTAGGAGACAGTATCAAGGCTGTCAACTATGCGTCCCCTCAGGCCAGTCTCTTCCTGTACTTCTCTCAGGGCAGCCACCTCCGGCTCTTCCCCCTTTTCAAGCAGTCCTTTTGGAAGTGTCCATACCGAACCATCCTTTACAGAAACAAGAACAACCTTTATTCCATCGCTGTCCCTTTTGAAAACAACCCCGCCGGCGGATATCTGTTTCTTCAGTAAAGCTGGCTTCATTTCAATGTTCCGGCAATCACAGGGTCGTCAGATATTCTCACCCTAAAACCTGACGGACAGATTCAGGAAGTTTTATTGGTTTCATCTGCTCTGACACGGAGGCAATTTTCACAAGACCGGAGACCAGCAGATCTCCTGTCTGCCTTCTCGTTACCTGATGTGAAAATGTAATACTCGCCGGCCCCCTGTCTGCTATATCTGTCTCAATAGTTAGAACATCACCGTATCTCCCTGACTGACGGTAATGTGCAGAGGCATCAACAACAACAAAACAAATCCCTTTCTCCATCAACCCCTTTAGCGAAACACCGCGTTGCTCCAGGTATTCAGTCCTTGCGCGTTCAAAGTATCTGAAGTAATTGGCATAATAGACAACCCCTCCGCAATCAGTATCCTCGTAATATACCTTAACCTCTATCCGGTCTTCTGTCACGGGGTACTACTTCCTGTAAAGATTCTGACAAAGTCATTATAGAGTGCAAATGCCATAAGAAGCAGTAGAAGTGCAAGGCCTATCTTCTGAGTGACAGCAATTGTCCTTTCACTGAGGGGTTTTCCCTTAATCCCCTCTATCACAAACATGACGATGTGACCTCCGTCAAGGATTGGAACCGGCAGGAGATTAAGGACACCGAGGTTCACACTCAACAATGCCATAAACATAAAATAAGTCAGAAGACCAGCAGAGGCTGCCTTCCCTGATTCCTGCAAAATTGTCACAGGACCGCTTATGTTCTTTAGAGACACCTGTCTCGTTATCAACATTTTGATGGAGTCTACAACAAAAAATCCCATCTTATAGGTAGCTACCACGCCTTTGACCGGGGCCTCAAGAAGTGAATCACTCTGAATGGACTCAAAAAAACCTCCTCCGAGTTTTTTGACCCCGATTCTTCCTATAACCACCTTGTTACCGCCAGGGTCTACCTCTTCAACGGTTTGAGGAACAATTTTAAGGTCTAGCAGCTTCCCATCCCTCTTCACAACAAAGTCAAGCTTTTTACCCGGGTTCTTGACAACAATATTTACCATATCAAACCAGGTATCAATCCTCTTGTTGTCTATCTTCACTATTACATCCCCGGCCTTCAGGCCTGCCTCAGAGGCCGGATATCCCTCCTGCACCTCATCTATAACGGGCAGGATGTTGCTCAGTACAGGAACATTAACAGGAAGTCCTGTTGAAAGCACTGCGGTGAAGATTATATAGGTCAGGAATATATTGAACACAGGCCCGGCAAGAACGATCAGGATTCTCTTGGTAACACTCTGCTGATTAAAAGCCCTCGTCTTATCAGCCTCGTCCAGTTCCTCATCCGCTTCTTCCCCCAGCATCTTCACATAACCACCGAGAGGTATGGCAGAGAGCATGTACTCTGTCTCACCTATCTGCTTACCTACCACTTTTGGACCAAAACCGAGTGAAAACTTCAGGACCTTTACACCTGAGAACTTGGCCACCAGAAAATGGCCGAGTTCATGCACAAAAATAAGAATTCCCAAGAGTATTATTGCTGATAGAATATTAGACCTCCTTTTATACGCTAATTGTTATTTGGAAACAAATAGTATCATGTCAACTCTCATGTGTATTCCGGCTTGTCCGGAATCAAGGAGAAGTATGATTCCCGACATAGCGGGAATGAAAATTCAACCCCCCAACATTTCAAGGTTGACGTGACAATAGAGACTGTTTATAAATTACGGTCATTTGTCATTGCCGCAATCCCGAACGCTTTCGGAGAATGACGGAAAAGCTACAAAGATCCGGGGTTATCAACAGACACAAACTAATTCTCTGAACTTTCTTCTTGCCCAGGCATCAGCGAACATTACTGTCTCTATATCATTAAGCGATACCGGCTCATGGGCATTGAGCACTTTTTCTATTATAACAGGTATCTGGTGGAAAGTCATACGGCCCTCAATGAACGCCTCCACCGCCATTTCATTTACTGCATTAAGAACCGCAGTGGCAGTGCCTCCTGCATTCAACGCCTCGTAAGCATATCTGAGACAGGGAAATCTCTCAAAGTCAGGTCTCTCAAATGTTAACGCCCCTAATTCATAGAGATGGCAGGGTGCCAGAACCCCCTGAAGCCTCTCCGGGTATGAAAGGGCATACGCGATAGGTCCTTTCATATCAGGATGTGACATATGAGCAATAAGCGCTCCATCCAGGAACTCCACAAGTGAGTGCACAATGCTTTGTGGATGGATAACAACATCAATGTCATGTGATGCAAACCAAAGAGATAATGGGCCTCTATTACCTCAAGTCCCTTATTCATCAATGTTGCAGAATCAATGGTAATCTTCTTTCCCATCTGCCAGGTGGGATGATTAAGGGCTTCTTCGGGTTTTATCTCCCTGAGGTCATCAGTCTTTCTTCCGTGGAAAGGCCCCCCTGAGGCCGTCAGAATCAGCCTCCTGATATCCGAACTGTTATATCCGTGCATGCATTGAAATATTGCACTATGCTCACTGTCAACAGGAATAAGTCTTGCCCCGTATTCTGCTATGGCCTCATTGACGAGTGGACCGGCCATTACAAGGGTCTCCTTGTTGGCAAGGCCAACAGTCTTACCCTCCCTGATGGCTGATAACGTGGGTAAGAGTCCTGCAGAACCAGAGATGGCTGAAAGCACAAAGTCCGCACCTGGATAGGCGGCAACATCTTTTATCCCTTCAGGACCGGACAAAATCTCGCTAAATCCCGTGTTTTCTCTTAATTTTCCTGCCTCTGTATCATCTGCCACCGCCACAACAAGAGGCCTGAATTCTCGAATCTGTCTTTGAAAAAGTTCAATATTGCGTCCTGCTGTAAGACCAACCACCCTGAACTTATCCGGATATCTCCTTATAACCTCGAGGGTCGTGGTACCGATTGAACCTGTTGAACCAAGAATCGTTATGTTTTTCATCTAATGCCCCTCACGAATAAAAAGACCAGGGAGTATTTGGATCCAACAGCCCTCCATCAATCCATGACTCCAACACTCTGGTTTATGTTTGTCCCGGCTATAGCGATAAAAAACCTCAATAACGGGAAAGAAGCAATATGATAGAGTCTGAACGGTTTTAATTTCGCAGTAAATTCACCCGGATGGTGAATTGCGAAATTACCTCGGAGATGGACACGATGTCCATCGAGAATGAGTGAAGAGTCTATCATATTGCTTCCAACAACCATTATTTTCTTACGAAACTACATATTTAACAACTAAATAAACCACGGGGGTTACAAACAGCATCCCGTCTATCTTATCAAGCACACCACCATGTCCCGGAATCAGTGAACTCGAATCCTTCACACCTGAATCTCGTTTAAACATAGACTCCGTAAGGTCACCAAGAACGGCAATACACCCTATGAGAAACCCTACAGCCAACACCTGGTATACAGTTATACTGTCTATAAGGAGTATCTTTATCAGAATCCCTGCCAGCACCCCTCCGGTCATTGAGCCGACAGCTCCTTCGATGGTCTTCTTCGGACTTATGGATGGATAGAGTTTTCTCCTGCCAAAATTCTTACCAATATAATAAGCAAAGCTATCCGACGCCCATACTGTTGCGCCAATAAATATAATCCATTCAGGACCAGCATCCCTCAAGGCAATCAGCAGACTGAGGATCAGGGGAATATAAGAAAACCCCACAACCACGGGGGCTATATCAGAAAGCGCCTGTTCCGGCCCCGCTTCCCTGTTAAAGAGTCTGAAAAGGACCAGGAGCAGGAAAGAAAATATCAACAGCAATCGAAGCTCACCCCACCCTGTATAAACAGAATATAAAAAGAGCAGCCCGGCAAATACCCCCAGAAAGCTGAAAGATTTCTTTACTCTGTACATTGAATAAAACTCCATCTGTGCACCTGCTGAGATGAAAAACAGAAGACCAAGAAAAAAAACAGATGGCAGTTTCATTATATAAAGATATATTAACGGCAGCAGAGCTAAGGCAACGATCTCTCTTTTCTTATTCATTATGATTCTGAAGGGGACATAATTCCCCCAAACCTCCTTTCTCTACGCTGATAATCCTGCATTGCACAAAGAAACTCCTCCCTGGTGAAATCAGGCCAGAGTGTTTCTGTAAAATACAATTCAGCGTATGCACCCTGCCACAGAAGAAAATTGCTGAGTCTTTTTTCTCCGCTCGTTCTTACGATTAAATCAACTGCCGGCAATCCCGAGGTGTCAAGTAACGCCTCAAATGTTTCTTCACTTATCTCATCAGGTCTTATCCCTCCGGCTATAGCCTTTTTTACGGCCCTCAGTATTTCATCCCTACCTCCATAACTCAGTGCCGTAACAAGTGTCAAACCTTTATTTGCAGATGTTCTTTCCTCAATCTCTGTAATGATTCCCTGAATCACTAAAGGCAGTTTCTGCCTGTCACCAATAACTCTGAACCGGATACCCTCCATTATTAAATCCTTCAACTCCTTGGTCAGATATAGCTGTAGCAACTCCATAAGTGTAGTTACCTCATCATCGGGTCTCTGCCAGTTCTCCAGCGAAAAAGCATAAAGGGTGAGCACATCAATCCCCACTTCCTGAGCAGCCTTTATTAACTCCTTTGTCCGCTCAGCACCCTTTCTGTGTCCCTCCACTCTGGGCAGACCTCTCAACTGTGCCCACCTTCCGTTGCCATCCATTATCACACCTACATGTCGTGGAATATTTGTCAGCACAATCTACCTCCCCTTTATTGAATATATCTGAAGAATTGTCACTATCGGGGTTTTCCCTCTCAATATATTTGCTGGCTTTATCCCCAGCAGAGGTTTGCTTAGGACCGCCACCTTATTACCAAAAATTGAGTAGTCAATTAACTTACCACTTATCTTGTCAACAAGTGTCGATTCATCCACGGTAGTACCGGTATAGCTGTATCGACGTAACTGAGACTTCTTATATCCCAGAGCCCTTCCTATCAGTGCACTTCGTTTTATCACTACAACCTCGTTATTCCTTTTGACCATCCTGTCATTTAAATGCCAGCTAACCCCATCAGCATCTGACAAAGGAGACTCTGTTGTATATTCTTTGACAAAACCTCCCATATTGTCACGACTACGCCAGATGGCAACGCCCTTGCTATTTATAAGCTCAAGATAATTATTATCGGCCATTGACATATACACAGTCCTTCCTTCTTTATCCCTGAGTGTAACAAAATCATAAATATCAAAACCTTCCAAACTCCGGGAAGCATCCTCCATCCTGAAACCATCATGAGGATTTATCAGGATTAAGGGACCTGAATACCCCTCGGACTCTGAGTATTTCTGATACAGAATGCTTCCATCTACCACCCTGATAAACCCGTCTGTTTTCCAAAGGGTTTCAAGTTTCCGATCGTTCAGTTTATATATATAGGAGTTAACCGTTTCATTATTAGAGGATATGGCTGTCAGGAAGATTTCGTCCTTACCATCTGTATCAATGTCAAACATCTCCATCCGGATAATCGTCCCTGAAGAATTCCATTTCAAGTGATAGAGAAAATCTGTTTCGATGCCATAGTTATAAACATATATTCCGTCACCTGCACTAATCACCAGATCTGTCCTGCCGTCACCATCAATATCTCCGGTGCTTATAAGCTCTGCATCAAAGGGAAGATCGTAGCTTATAAGAGGTTCGTTCTGCACATCTGAAAGAAGCTCTGAACCAAAACTCAACTCACTTAAAAATGCCAACGGAACATCCAGAGAGTCCTTTGAGAGTATCACACCATCCGGCCATAACAGGGTCTGCCTCAGATATGTCTTCTCACCTGAATTCCCAGAACTCAGGAGGAGTACAAGGTCTGTCTCTTCTGAAGCAGCAATCCCGAGAAGTTTCTCGGTATCCAACTGTCCCACCGGAGCATCAACAATTTCAAAGTATCCGCTTTCCTTCAATCCATTGTAGTATGCGTCACCAAGATAATAATCAACCGATTCTTCCTGGTAAAAGAACAACCTTTTTTTTGAAGCCGATATTCTTGTAATATCGCCACTCTTCACCTCTCCCTCTGTCAGCTCACAAAAGGCAGTACCTTCTTCCACCTGAAGGACCTCTATCGTGCCCACTGGTTCCTCAGCCCTTCCGATAGGCTCCTTTGTTACGGGATGATAGAAAAACTCCCCTCTTCTGAGCACCTTCAAGCGCATCCCCTTCAATAAGCCATCCCTGCTTCCCAAGCCAATCCTGACCACACCCTTATCTACAGAGATAACATCCCCTGACATGGGCTTAACAAACGAGACCGTTTTCTCTACAAGTACAGTCAAGGGGGAATCTTCAGCATAGGTTTCAAAAGAAAAAGCTAACACAAGGAACAGGCAACAGACAACACACACAGCTGATGCAGCATATCCTGCATCAGGTATGCTTAACTTGTTTATCCTTATATTGAGTTTATTGAAAGATATATTCTTCCCCATTACTTCTCCATAATCTTCCTTATTATTGAAGGATATCCTCAACACAAATAAAAGCAGAGGTTAAAGATATTTAGACAACTAATTATGAAATTGCATCACATGGCACTATTACGCAGCAACTCAAAAATTTCATTCTTATAGAAAGCCTGGTCACCACACTGAACTAAATTCAGGGGAACTCTGAGCTTGTTTCAGACCTCTCAAGGCGAAAACACTGCATCTCATAACTCATTATTGATCCATATAGATTCCCCAGCTCAATTCAGGATCCAGAATGACAGAACCCGACACTCCTGACTTTTTATGTATTCATCAACAACATTTCAGTCCGAGTAAACGATATATATCGTTATATATATCGTTTAAGAAACTGAAATCAATTAAAAATATACCGTTTCTGCTCTGGTCGGCAACCGGTCAGATTTCTTTGGATTTGCTGAAAGGTATTATAGCATACTTGACTAATATTGAGAGTATTTGTTACCCTTTATGCCAACAGCATTGGCTTAATATTGAGAAAATGCAAGGAGTACAATAATGCCTGAAAAAAAGAAACAAAACAAAAAAAATACTTCCACTACCAGCACAGTTGCAAAGAAAAAGAAATGTAAAAAAGCATCAACGGACAAGGAAGTCTCCGAAAGACAAAGAAGGATTCTTGAGATAAGAAAGACACTGGTTCAACAAAAGGAACAGCTTCTGCAGGAAGCAGGTTCTGCATTGAATACACTACCTGACGAGAATGCATTTCCTGATATGGGTGACCAGGCAACTGCAGAGATTGACAGAAATTTCATGCTCCGTCTCCGTGGCCGTGAACAGAGGTTATTAAAGAAGATAGAACTTGCACTCGAAAGGATTGACAATGGCACATACGGCATCTGTGACATCTGTGGCTGCGAGATTGGAATAAGAAGGCTTGAGGTGCGGCCAGTAACAACAATGTGCATAGAATGCAAAACTGAACAGGAAGAAGAAGAGAAGGTTATAGAGCCCTGATTTTCGATATAAGCAAAGCATCCTTTACTACTTATTACGATTTGGAGGCTACTTACCTTTGATGTATGTTACAAGAGACTTTATTTGAGACTCAGTCAGTGGACCTCCGACCTTCCAGGAAAATCCAGGCATCATTGTATCAGGAACTCCCTTCTCAATAGCAACCAGAAGTCTCTTCTCAGGTAATTTCTTGAGTAACGCCAGTGAAGAAGCACTCTTGCCCCTCATATGACACATTATACAGTCCGCTCTGAAAAGGTTTGCACCCAGTTGTCCTCTTCCTCTGTCAACATGGCACTTCCTGCAGGGAAAACGGAATATTTCCTTTATCACAAGCTTCTTTCCATGAAACGAGTCGACAACTTTTGCCTTCAGCTTCAGTATAACAAGTGGTTTAAGTGGATCATTCGTCCTCACCTGTACGGTCCTGGATATAAACCCTTTTTTTCTGTCAGTCCTGATCGTTACCCTTATTTCTCCTTCTTCACCGGGAGCGAGGCGGTCTGAACTGACCACCGTTGCAGTACACCCTCACGATGCAGTTACTTTCTCTATTACCAGTATGTCCGTTCCGTCATTAGTAAAGACAAAGGCATGCTCAAGAATATCGCCCTGGTTCACATCTCCAAAATCAAAGGTCTTGTCCTCAAAAAATATGGAAGGCTCGGCAAAAGCTCCCTGAACGGTTGAAAGTAAAGAAAAAAGAAGGATCAAGGGGATAATAATATATCTCATAAAGCAATTTTACTACAAAAAGATCTCTTTTTGCCACAGAATGTATCGTCCGTAAAGAGCATTCATCCTGCAAGCAGCCTTGACAAAGACACTGTATGATTGTAAAATTAAAGTATGGGAAAAGAGGATGTTGTAAATATCATCTCCAGAAAATTCTCTGACTTCTCCACCAAGATAGAACATCAAGGCAAACCATTCTATATTATTACAGAATTGCATGGAAGTGAACCTGTCACCATAAAAACCACCATATACCTGGAGGGAGCACATATAGAGACCTTAAAGATTACGACATCAGCAAGGGAGAAAAGTGAACTGTCAGACCTTATTGACAGTCAGCACGGCAGGGCAATAAAAAAGGTAACGGAAGAGGAAACAGCCAGCAAGACACGAATAGCATATTTCAGGGAAATAAAGCGTTTGATTAAAAAAGGAGAGCTTCTCCGCGCAATGGATGCAAGCAGAAAGGCCCTCACGGAATTTCCAGAAGATCCCCTGTTGCTTTCCTACCATGGATACCTGACTTCAACTGTAGATAATGACTACAATGAGGGGCTGGAAATCTGCAGAAAAGCAGTAAAAAAACTGAAGGAATCCGAAGCCTCCGACACTGAAATACCTTACTCTCTTTTTTATTTAAATCTTGGCAGAACCTATGTTATGTCAAACCTGAAAAAGGATGCCATAGAAGCATTCCGGAAAGGCCTCTCCTTTGACCAGAAAAACCAGGAACTCGCCTCTGAATTGCGAATTCTCGGGATGAGAAAAAGCCCCATTTTCCCAACGCTTCCGAGGAGTAATCCCCTGAATAAATATCCGGGCATTATCCTCGCAAAGCTGAAAATCAGGTAGCACCGGATAAACTCATTGAAAAAATACCCGCAATAATTTTAATTTAATCCTGTTATGTTGACACTCGCTATTGATACATCCACTCCGGTAGGGGGGATTTCTCTCTTTGACAGTGACTCGGGTCTCAAGGGAGAGGTCCGTCTTGGAATAGGACGGACACATTCCGAGCAGATCATGAAGAGCACTGATTTCCTGCTTAACCATTGCAGTACCGGATTCAATGAGATAGATTTTTATACAATTGCCATCGGACCCGGATCCTTTACAGGTCTGAGGGTTGGCCTCAGTACAGTCAAGGGCCTCTCCTTTGCAACTAACAAACCCCTTGTAGCGGTATCCACTCTTGAGGCCTTTACCGCCTCTTTTCCCTTTACAGAAAAACTGATCTGTCCCTTGCTTGATGCAAGGAGAAAGGAAGTCTACGGGGGACTGTTCAGATGGACCGAATCTGGGCTCATAAAGCTTATACCCGAATCTGCTTCTGACATAAAAACCATCCTGGCTCTCATAAAGGAAGAGACCGTATTTACAGGGAGTGGCGCCGCACTTTATAAAGATGCTATTCTAAGTACCCTTGGAGAAAAAGCCCATTTCCCGGGGGAGAATCTTATGCACCCTCTGCCGTCAGCCCTCTGTATTATCGGTCTGCAGAAGGCCGAAAGAGGAGAGTTCTCAGACCCTGTGAAGCTGACACCCACGTACCTGAGGAAATCCGAGGCGGAAATTAAGATAAAGACCTGACTTCAGCCGCAGATTTACGCAGATTATACGGGAAAAACTAAAATAAAAAATTTCTCTAAAATCAGCGCATATCTGCGCAAATCTGCGGCTAAATTTGTATAATGCTTCTAATAAAACGTCTGAGAAAGGAGAAGATAGATGAAGATAGGTATTATTGGACTTGCAAACTCGGGTAAGACTACGATCTTTAATGCACTTACCGGACAGAACATCCCTACCACAGTTTACCCGACTACAGAGGCACAGCCTAATGTCGGTGTTGTAAAGGTGCCCGATGAGCGGGTGGAGAGACTAACCGGGATATACCAGCCCAAAAAAGTCACCCTTGCAACTGTTGAATACATAGACTATCTGGGAATAACAAAGGGAGACCCTCAGCAGAACCGCAAGGTGCTGGACATGATAAAGGATGTAGATGCCGTGGTACATGTCATAAGGGCTTTTGAAGACGAATCAATAATCCATCCCACGGGAAATGTCGACCCTTTGAGGGACGCTGAAAAAACAGTTGAACTCGAACTGATATTTTCGGACCTCGAACTGGTGGAGAAAAGGCTTGAGCGGATGGAGGAAGGTGCAAGAAAGGGAAAGAAACAGGATGAAAAGGAGCGGGCCGTGCTCCTTAGATGCAAGGAAGTGCTTGAAGAAGAGATTCCCCTGAGGAGAGTTGCGTTTAACGAAGACGAGCTCCTCTCATTGAGGCACCTTCAGTTTATCTCCATAAAACCGGAAGTTATGCTTCTGAACCTGCACGAGGATGACATAGGCTCTGAAAAAGGCTCTGCCCTGGTGGAGCAGCTCCGGAAAAGGTTTGAGCTACCTGTGGTAGCACTTTCGGGCAAAATAGAGATGGAGATAGCCCAGTTGGGTCAGGATGAGGCAAAAGAGTTCCTGAAAGACCTTGGCATAGAGGAGCCCGCAATGGCCCGGCTTATACGCATCTGTTATGACCACCTCGGCCTGATCTCATTTCATACTGTTGGCAAGGATGAGGTGAGGGCCTGGACAATCAAAAAAGGCACCACAGCCCAGAAGGCGGCAGGCAAGATCCATACTGATATTGAAAGGGGATTTATCAGGGCCGAGGTCATCTCCTTTGATGATTTCATCAAGTCAGGCTCAATGGCAGCTGCCAGGGAGAAGGGACTTGTAAGACTTGAAGGAAAGACCTATGAGGTCCAGGATGGGGATATTATTAATTTCAGGTTTAATGTGTAGGGAATTACAAACCACAGAGGCACAGAGACACTGAGACAAAAAAATTCTTTATAAAAAACTTTTTTACTGTCTTTCTCTGAGTCTCTGTGCCTCTGTGGTTAATCAAATGCCTTCAGGACGGTTAACCAAGTGTTCTCTCTTTAAATGCACTCATCACCTCCTCCATTATCTTTTCAGGAAAGGCCTTGTATTTTGGTGACAGGTGCATGGGGATAACTTCTCTTACGCCGGCCCGGGCTGCTATCTCACCCGCCATTCGTGCAGTGAGATGGTTTCTCTGAAAAGCCCTCTCCCTTTCCTCGTCCAGAAAATAGGCCTCAATATACAGGGTATGTGAGCCCTTGACAAGCTCCACCACCCGCTCAATGTTCTCCGCAGATGGCGAGATATCCATAACGTAGGAGACCTTCTGCCCCTCGGTGATTCTCACAATATCGCCAAGCTCATTCATTGAATATCTCCGGCCTTCAATAACCACGGAAAACCCTTTCTCCCCTTTCCTTATTGCAGCCTTGAAGTCGGAAAGCCACGGGCCAACCGGAAGCCCCCTCTCCAGGAGCACAGCCTTATCTATGTTTATGTGTACACTCTCCTCAATGCAAAAGCCAAGAACAGCAATGTCATGCCTTAGACAGACGGCTTTCACTGAAAAGAGCGGCTCGTTCAGTATGGTTTCAGAGTTTTCTGTAATGCCACGGTTAAGTCTCTGAAAGCCATTTTCTGCAGAAAACTCTGTTACAGTAACAGAAGTCTCAGACACTTCATGGACAATGAGACTGACCGGATACTCCTCTATAAGGTTCCAGGTATATCCCCTCAGTTTGCCATCAACGCACTCTGTTATCCCCTCCGGGCCATACACCCGGAGGGGGCTCTCTCTTCTGAGTATTACCCTCAGGATCCTGTCAAACCCTGCAAAATGGTCGATATGAGTATGAGTTACAAAGACGTCTGTTATCTTGTGTATCTCCCTGGCTGACAGACGACCTATATCACCTGCATCAAACAATAACGCCCTCTTTTCCCTCAGCAGCCTGAGGTACACAACCGGGTCTTCAAAAGGGCCGTTAACAGTCCTGTGATGAAAGGTGGGCTTCATACGTATAATATAACTGATTCGTTCAACTTCAATCCCGTAAACCCCAGGCTCCATATATTGTCTTTATACAACCATTAGAGTTAAAATAATCAGATAAACCAAAAGGTCTTATGGAGACGAGATATGAATGAAGGATATGAGAGGGATATGTTTAATTTTAACAGGATAAAGAGGCTGCCTCCCTATGTCTTTGCCATTGTTAATGCCCTCAAGCATGAAGCAAGGCAACAGGGAGACGATATTATAGACCTTGGTATGGGAAACCCTGATCTGCCTGCACCCAAACATATAGTTGAAAAACTCTGTGAGGCAGCAAGGAATCCCAAGAATCACAGGTATTCTGCATCAAAGGGGATAACCCAGCTGAGGATGGCAATATGTGAGTGGTACAAGAGGAGATTTGATGTAGATCTTGACCCTGAATCAGAGGCGGTTGTGACTATCGGTTCCAAGGAAGGCCTGAGCCATCTGGCCCTTGCCATAGTAGAGCCCGGTGATGTTGCACTCACACCAACCCCTGCCTACCCGATCCATCCATACAGTGTAATAATTGCCGGGGGAGAGGTAAGGAGTGTGCCTATAGGACCGGGAATAAATTTTCTGGAGGAACTTGAAAAGGCATACAAAAACACATGGCCAAGACCAAAACTGCTTATAATCAACTTCCCTCACAACCCGACCACCGAGGTGGTTGACATTGAGTTTTTTAAATCTGTAGTTGATTTTGCAAAAGAGAACAAACTGATAGTCATACATGACTTTGCCTATGCTGACCTTATCTTTGATAATTACAAGGCATCAAGCTTTCTTCAGGTCCCCGGGGCCAGGGATGTTGGTGTTGAGTTTTTCTCCCTCACAAAGAGTTATTCCATGGCTGGATGGAGGGTTGGTTTCTGTGTCGGCAACCGCAAACTTGTTGGTGCCCTCATAAAGATGAAGAGCTACCTTGACTACGGGATGTTTCAACCTATTCAGATAGCAAGTATCGTTGCACTGCGGGGTCCCCAGGACTGCGTGGAGGAGATAAGAAAGACCTATGAGAAGAGGAGAAACACACTCTGCAGGGGACTGAACCGGATGGGCTGGGAAGTAAAGCCCCCGAAGGCCACAATGTTTGTCTGGACAAAGATACCGGAACCCTATGTCAAGATGGGCTCCCTTGAATTTTCGAAATTCGTACTTAAAGAGGCAAAGGTGGCCGTATCACCCGGCATAGGTTTTGGAGAGGGCGGGGATGAATATGTAAGGTTTGCCCTTGTTGAGAATGAGCACCGTATAAGGCAGGCAGTTAAAGGAATCAGGAGGTTATTCAAATAATGATCAATGTCGGGATTATTGGTTTTGGGACTGTGGGTACAGGCACAGCAAAGATACTGCTTGAAAATAACGATGTTATAGAAGAGAAGACAGGCCTTCAGATAAACCTCCAGAGCATTGCTGACCTTGATATCAAAAGAGACCGGGGTTTAAAAATCCCTGAGGGAGTACTTACACGTGAAGTCTCTGATGTCATAGATAATCCGGACATCAATGTTGTAGTGGAACTTATCGGTGGAATTCAGCCTGCCAAGGATTTCATCCTCCGGGCACTGAAAAACGGCAAGCATGTGGTGACTGCCAACAAGGCCCTCCTTGCCACAGAGGGTAAGGATATATTTGAAGAGGCTGAAAAGAACTCGGTATCTGTGGGGATTGAGGCAGCGGTTGCAGGCGGCATACCGATAATAAAGGTTCTTAAAGAAAGCCTTGTGGCTAACAGGATTCTCTCAATATACGGCATCATAAACGGCACCTCCAACTACATACTCACAAAGATGACAGAGGATGGCATTGATTTTTCAGATGCTCTTAAAGAGGCCCAGAGCCTGGGTTATGCAGAGGCCGACCCAACCCTTGACATTGAAGGATTTGATACAGC
>JAADGU010000058.1 GCA_013152195.1 Nitrospirota bacterium | reverse complement strand
AGAGAACGGATGCCAATATTGAAAGCCTTGAGGACCTCAGGATTAACCTCGCTGACCAGGGATATGAACTCGAAAGGCTGCCCTTCACAATGCAGTATAATAAACGGGACCTGCCCAATGTTGTCCCTGTTGCAGAGCTGGACAGTCTCCTGAATCCGGATAAGGTTCCAGCCTTTGAGTGTGTGGCCACGAGCGGCAGGGGAGTATTTGAAACACTGAAGAATATCGGAAAACAGGTCCTCATGGAACTGAAGAAACACTACTAAACTATCAGTCTGAGGGCACTCTCATGAAATGTTATTACAGCAGGTGTTGTGCCAAAATAATCGCCATCTATCTGAATGTATGCATCCCCTGATACAACTATACTCTTCCCCTTTACACAGGTTATCCTCTCTGAACTCATACGCCCGCCACTGATAACTTCAAATACATACCTGAGCAGGTCGCTCCTCTTACCCCCATGCATAATGGAGACATACAGGTGCGGTGCTCTAAGACCTGCGTCAGGGCAGACCCTGAAACTTCCGGCATAATATCCGGCGTTACAGACAACAGCCCCATATCCCTCGTATACCCTGTCATCAACGACTATCCTGAGCAAGTCAGGGTGATATCTCGTAAAACACTTGAGCCCGCTTATCAGGTATGCCCCCTTTCCTGACAGGTGCTTCAACCTCGGGTTCACCCTGTACACGGCCTCGCCATCAAACCCGATCCCTGCCATAAGAACAAAGTATTTATCATTTATCCTGCCAAGATGAACATACTCTGTCTTACCGTTAAGGGCCTTTAACGTGGCCCTGTAAATATCAGCAGGGAAATCAAGTTCCCGGGCAAGGACGTTTGTGGTACCTGCGGGGATAAAGGCTACGGGCACATCTGTAAAGGCTGTGCCGTTGACCACTTCATTAAACGTGCCATCCCCCCCTATGGCCAGTATCATCTCAGGGGACTTTCTTACAGCATCCCCGGCAATCCGCTCGGCATCACCCCTCTTGCCTGTATAGAAGATGGAGACGTCACTGAACCTCTCCTTCAGGACATTTATAGCTGACAGGAGTCTCTTCTCAGAGAAAGAACCTGAGACCGGATTAACGATTAATACTGCAGATGAACTCATCAGGGTTAATTATATCATGAATATCTGATAACTTATTGACCATAACAGGTGTCTCCTCGAGATACCTGACAACATCCCCTGCAACGCACTCTTCGGTAACAAAAAAAACCCTGCCGCCATTCATCATACCCTTCTCTTTTATGTGAGGCACCCTCACGTAACCTGTATTTTTTGAAGAGAGATAACCGGTTGTGTAAAAAGGGTCATCAGATACACACAGCTCTGCAACTATATAAGGGGAGGACGCCACCTTTGAAGCCAGCACAACAGCCTCACTCACAACTGCCCTGTCTGCATCGAATCTGCCCAGGGCCTCATATAGTACCGGCAATAAACCCGGCATAATACCGAGTCTTGTAGCCCTCACACCCCTCAGCATGTCCGGCTCAGCCCTCACACCACTGACTGCCCTTACAATTGCCGCCCCCCTCATAACATCCGGGGACTCTATTATGGATCTGGCCAAATTGAATGTCTCCCCGGAGACACCAAGACAGATCAGCCCCTCTTTAACAAATCTCCAGGCCTCACTGTAGTTTCCGGTACTCACTGTATAAACCGGCTGCATCTCTATGAGCTGCGGCTCCTCTTCAAGCCTCTCAACAGTAAGCACAACCCTGTCAGGCTCACCCCTGTCATGCTGCAGTGCCCTTTGCAGATAAGCCGCAACTGTTTCCTGCAGTTCATCTTCGGGGTACAGTCCCTCAGCCCCGGAGATATGCTTCTCACCCTCAGATGCCCTCATCCTGATATTCCAGTGCATGAACTAATCGTATCTCAGGCCCAGCATCTCGATCAGCCTGATGTCATCTTCCGCACAGCGGCCTTTCAGTGTAAGATAATTACCTGTCAGGAGGCCGTCAGCCCCTGCAAGGAAGACCATTGAATTCAATTCTCCAAGTGTCTGCACACGCCCGCCACAGAGCCTTATCTCTTTCTCAGGAAGGATAAACCTGTAGACACTTATAATCCTCAGGGCCTCTAATGGATGAAGTGGGGGAAGATGGCCCATTGGAGTCCCCTCCACGGGCATCAGGAAATTTATGGGAACAGAATCCACATTCAGATCCTTTAATGTAAAGGCCATCCTGATCCTGTCATTCCATGATTCACCAAGACCAAAAATCCCTCCTGAACAGAGGGAAAGACCGGCATTCTTCACAGCCATGATCGTCTTTATCTTGTCACTATAGGTATGGGTGGTACAGACTTTCTGAAAAAACTCTTCTGAGGTCTCAAGGTTGTGATGAAAGCGTTCAAGACCTGCTTCTTTCAGTATCCTGAGCTCACCTTCATCGAGAAGACCGAGTGTGGCACAGGGCAGGAGACCAAGCTGACGGATCTCGCCAACTGCAGAGGCTATAACCTTGATCTCCTCTCCTGAAACCCTCTTTCCGCTTGTAACGATACAGAACCTCTTTGCACCGGAAAGCCTTGCCTCTTTCGCCCTGCGAAATATTTCGCCCTGCCCCATCCAGGGATAGACACTGATACTTGTCCTGTGCCTGGTGGATTGAGCACAATAAGCACAATCCTCTGTACAATTGCCGGACTTTGCATTCACAATTGAGCAGAGGTCAACTCTGTTTCCCCTGAAACGCTCCCTGATGGATGTGGCGGCCTCAAATAAAGTATGGAGGGGTACAGCGGTATCATCTGCAAGAAAGGACGCCTCCTCTTCCGAGACCTCTCCCCCGTTAAGTAACCTCTCTTTTAGCTCCGTCAGCAATCCGCTCATTTAACCTGCTTAAATCATATAATCTTCAGTATCTTATATCAAAACCCCTGAACTCACCCTTGCAAGACTCCCATACAACATCTATATTGGTAACGTGAGCACCAGGGGGTCCCTTATAACACTCAACTATAGCCTTTTCAACATCCTCATCCTTCCCCTCAAAAACTGCCTCCACTCTACCGTCAGGAAGGTTCCTTACCCACCCCCTGAGGCCTGACTTCAGGGCAAGTTCCCTAACAAAGGCCCTGTAAAAGACACCCTGAACAATCCCTTCAATATAGAGATGAGCCCTTAGGTTCTTCATAATAAATCCTTACCGGTCGCCTTATCTTCATCACATAAAAAACAGAAACCTGCAAATTCATAATGGCTGAAAACCTGGAAGGCAGTGGTATATCAACAGTATAAAAATCAGGCGATCTGATAACGCTGAGAGATAAAATTCAGGAGTTCCTCCACCCTCTTGGCAAGCATCCTGGTATCAGGGTCAGCCCCTTTATTGACATAGTTGGCAGGGGCAAGGATTTCCATCTGCCTCTTGAGACCCTGATCTGCCTTGATTCCGGAGAAGAAGAGTATCGGCACCTTCTTGCTCTTCTTCTTTTCCTCGAGTGTCCTCAGGGTCCTTGCAGCAGTAAGACCATCCATCACCGGCATATTAAGGTCAATTATTACAAACCTGACACTGATATCAGCAGACAGGAGCTTCGAATATTCTGAAACGAGTTCAAGACCGTTGGAGACTGCTGTAACCTCACTGGCTAACGTCTTCTTCAATATTAATTCCTTCAGCAGGGTTCTTGTGAATTTTGAATCCTCGGCAATAAGTGCATATGTACCAGCCGATCGCTTTCTATTCTCCCAGAGGTTATCTGCATTCAGTGTAAAACCGCAAAAGGTACAGGTAACTTCCCTTCTCTCATTTCTTATAACAATATTGCAGGGAACATCCTCACCGCAGCAGAGACAGTATTGTTTTTCTATGCTCATGTAATAATTTACAACTACTTGACAATATTTTCAAGTAAAAAGTATACTTTCACTCTATTAAATTTCTTTTTCCCCCAATACATGGTAATATATATAACATCCTCACAAGAACCGGAAGGCTGAAACAATCGGGATAATGAGGTTATAGAGTTATGAAAATAATTGTTTCCGAAATAGAAGAACGCGGGATAGACCTGGATTTCTCTGAAACTCTCTCCCAAAACTCTCTTCTTGAATCAATAGGTCCTGTTACTGCTCATCTCCGGATTGGCAGGCAGGGGGAAGAAGTCCGGATTGAGGGAGATATTCAGGGCACGGTGGCACTTCAGTGCAGCAGATGCCTGATAAACTTCCATAAGGAGCTGTCTCTCAATATTGACCTGCTGTATCACCCGGCAGCAGAGGTGGCAAGGGAAGAGAGCTACGAGGTCCCCAGTGATAAGATTAACATAGGTTTTTACAGCAATGATGAACTTGATATTACCCAGGTAATAAGAGAACAGATGATTCTCAGTTTACCCATGAAGGCATTGTGCGATGAAGCATGCAGGGGACTATGTCCTGTATGTGGAGCTGACATGAACCTTCAGAGATGCGAATGCAAGCATGAGTACATTGACCCGAGACTGAAGAGTTTAAAGAAACTCTTATCCAAATAGAAAGGAGCACTAAAACATGGCAAATCCTAAATCCAGACACTCAAGGTGTCGCAGAGACAGGAGAAGGGCAAACTGGAAGGGAACAATTCTCTCCCTCATGAAATGTCCTGAATGCGGGGAACTCAAGTTACCTCACAGGGCCTGCACAAGCTGCGGCATGTATAATGACAGAAAAGTCATAGAGGTTATCGAAAAAACAGAAATATGAAGATCGTTCTTGATGCCATGGGCGGGGATTATGCGCCCCGTGTGACAGTGGAAGGAGCAGTAGAAACTGTCAATGATACCGAGGATATCGAGGTTATTCTGATTGGCCGGGAAGATCTGATTACAGAAGAACTGAGGCATAAACGTTATCCCCCGGACAGGATTTCCGTCAAGCACGCCTCCCAGCTGATAGCCATGGATGAACCAATCTCTGTGGCTGTCAGACGGAAAAAGGATTCCTCGATAAGACGGGGGATAGAGCTGGTCAAAAAAGGGGAGGCACATGCCTTTGTAAGTGCTGGGCACTCAGGGGCAGTAATGGCCTTTGCCCTCCTTTTGCTTGGCACATCTGAAGGAGTTAACCGACCTGCCATAGCTACCACCATGCCAACCCTCAAGGGACCCTTCGTGCTCATCGACGCAGGGGCAAACGTTGACTCCGAGGCATCAAACCTGCTGCAGTTTGCCCTGATGGGAAATGCTTACTGCGGAAATGTCCTTGGCGTACAGAAACCAAGGGTTGCACTGCTGAGCATTGGAGAGGAAGATACAAAGGGAAACGAACTTACCAAAGAGGCGTTCAGGCTTATAAAGAATAGCGGACTGCATTTTGTCGGCAACATTGAAGGCAAGGACATCTTCAGTGGCAATGTAGATGTTGTGGTATGCGATGGTTTTATCGGAAATGTGGTACTGAAGGTCAGCGAAGGCCTGGCTGAGACTATCATGAAGATGCTGAAACAGGAGATTGCCGATATTGCCACAGGCCGACTCGCATATCTCTTTATGAAACCGGCCCTCAAGAACTTTAAAAAGAAGACTGATTATGCTGAATATGGAGGGGCTCCTCTGCTTGGAATCAGGGGAACATGCATAATAAGTCACGGGCGATCTTCATCAAAGGCGATAAGAAATGCACTGAAGACAGCCAACATATCCGCCCGGCTCAGGGTAGATGAGATAATATCCTCTGAACTCAGGAAAAAGAGCAGGACTTCCGGTCCGGTAGCCAAGGCCACAGCATAGGAAGTGTCAGGATGTTGCCTCCATTGCAGGGGAAATAAAACAACCATATTTTAGGAGCTACGTATTGTTAAAGGCCAGGATCACTGGAACGGGTCTATACGTTCCCAAGAAGGTTTTAACAAATTCAGACATTGAAAAAGTGGTGGATACCTCTGACGAATGGATCCGGGAGAGGACCGGAATCAGGGAAAGGCGGATTGCCGCAAATGAAGAGGCTGCCTCAGACCTCGCATTGATGGCATCCAATGAGGCCCTCAAATCTGCGGGACTGAAAGCAAGAAAGCTGGACCTCATAATAGTTGCCACAGTTACCGGTGATATGCCCCTGCCCTCTACCGCCTGTATACTTCAGCACAGGATTGGAGCCAGAAAGGCTGCCGCCTTTGACGTAAATGCCGCATGTTCCGGCTTCATCTATGCCCTCTCAACAGCTGATGCTTACATCCGGGCTGGAATATACAGGAGAGTACTTGTTGTGGGCTCCGAGGTGCTCTCACGGATTACTGACTGGACGGACAGGAGCACCTGCGTGCTGCTTGGCGACGGGGCAGGCGCTGTAGTCCTGGAGGCAACAGAGGGTGACAGGGGAATACTCTCTGTCAAGCTCAATGCCGATGGCTCGATGTGGGACCTTCTGCACATACCGGCCGGGGGATCGAGAATGCCTGCAACAGAGAAGACGGTTAAAGAGGGGCTGCACTATATGAAGATGAGGGGAAACGAGACGTTCAAGGTAGCTGTGAGGACTTTGGAGAAACTCGTACTGAGTACACTGAAAGAACATAAATTAAAACCCGAGGACATCTCTCTGCTCATCCCCCACCAGGCAAACCTCAGGATAATCAGTGCCACGGCAAAGAGACTCGGGCTGGGGCTTGAGAAGGTAATGATCAATCTTGACCGCTATGGTAACACCTCTGCTGCCTCAATCCCCATAGCCCTTGATGAGGCTGTCAGGTCGGGCAGGATCAGAGAGGGTGATTATATCATACTTGAGGCCTTTGGCGGTGGATTGACATGGGCCTCTGCATTGATAAAATGGTAGCACAACTACAACCCACCGCCATCACCTAACCCCTTGTTAGGAGTTCCTCTTTTCAAGAAAAGGCTTTATCAGGTCAATAGGAACAGGGAAGATGATTGTTGAGTTCTTTTCAGAAGATATCTCCGTCAGCGTCTGGAGGAATCTCAACTGCAGTGTGGCCGGTTCGGTTGCAATGATCTTTGCAGCATCTGCAAGTTTCTGGGCTGCCTGGAATTCACCTTCTGCATGGATTACCTTTGCCCTCCGCTCCCTTTCAGCCTCTGCCTGTTTTGCAATAGCCCTCTGCATCTCTACAGGAAGGTCAACATTCTTCACCTCGACAGCCGTTACCTTTACCCCCCACGGTTCTGTCTGAAAATCTATAATCCGCTGCAACTCCGCATTGATGGCATCCCTCTTGGAGAGCAGTTCATCAAGCTGACTCTGTCCGAGAACGCTCCGGAGTGTTGTCTGGGCTATCTGGCTTGTACCAAAATAGTAGTCCTCAATTGCAGTCACTGCCTTTATAGGGTCCATTGCCCTGAAATATACAACAGCATTGACCTTAACCGTAACATTGTCCTTTGTTATAACGTCCTGCGAAGGCACATCCATTGTTATTGTCCTGAGACTGACCCTGACAAGCTTATCGATTATCGGCCATATAATCACAAGGCCCGGCCCCTTCACCGGGATAATACGCCCAAGCCTGAATACCACACCCCTCTCATACTCCTTGAGGATCTTGATGGCGCTTGCAAGGAAATAAAGAATAACTACTACGGCAAAAACAAGGCTCAAAAACTGCGGTGGGAAAATCATTTCCTCTCCTCCTTTCTGACTTTTATTCTGAGTCCCGAAACAGACTCAACGATCACCTTCTCTCCTTTTTTAATCGGTTCGTCACTGTATGCCCTCCAGTATTCTCCGTGAACAAGCACCATACCGTCTTCAAATACATCTGTATAGGCAACTCCCTCAAGCCCCAAAAGACCCTCGACCCCTGTTACGGGCTTTCTCCTCCACGCCTTTACCGCAAGACCAACGGTTAAAGAGAAGAAGAAGGCCGTTATAAGTACTGCCGGCACAATAAGGTATATGGAGAGTTCAAGAAAAGGCCCCGGACTTTCAAACAGCATGATAGAGCCTATAATCATGGCTATAATACCACCAATGGTCAGTATTCCACCAGATGTTATCTTTACCTCCAGTACAAAGAGGATTACGGCAAGAATAATGAGGAGAAGCCCCGCATAATTTACAGGTAAGGTCTGAAATGCATAAAAGGCAAGTATCAGGCTTATTCCGCCCACCACCCCCGGAAATATCGAGCCGGGGTTTGTGAATTCAAAGAAGAGGCCATAGAAGCCGAGAAGCATCAGGATATAGGCAATATTGGGATTGCTTATTGTGGCAAGTATCTTCAGCCTCAGCCCCATCTCCTTCCTTACAACTGAAGTCCCCC
>JAADGU010000133.1:1473-11647 GCA_013152195.1 Nitrospirota bacterium | reverse complement strand
TTCCGCCTCAATGGAAGTTTCCACTTCCTCAGCACTGCTGAGGGCAGGGAAGAGGAAAAAGCCAAGCATTATTAATATAATTGCAGATTGTAGGTTTTTCATGTAGTTCATGTGGAGGGGTCAGGTCTTAACATTCAACATAATTATCCGTTTTTTGACCCTCTACAGGAGAGGCGTCGGCGTTTATGTTGAATGTTGAGACCTGACCCCTTCCCTCCTATCGATGCTCCCTTAATTTAGCAAGAACGGCCTTCTCTCCCATTGCTTCGCGTGCCTCCCCAACAGTATAGAAGGAACCTGTCACAACAACGAGATCCCCCCTGCGATAAAGCCGGCCGGCAAGCTCAAGGGCTTCCTTTATGTTCGGTGCGGCATAAAATGAGGGGTCAGGTCTTAACATTTGACATAACTGCTTGCCTTTGTCCTCTGCAGGAGAGGAATCTGGACTTATGTTGAATGTTGAGACCTGACCCCTTCCTATTCTGAGCAGTGTCTCCGGTTTCTCGGACCTGCCGTAGGATGGGGAAGTAAATATAACTACACGGGCAAGTGGCAGGAGGGGGCTTAGGATCTCTTTTATATCCTTGTCAGCCATTGCACCGAAGATGAGTATCAGGCTGTCATAACTCCCTGCAGTGTGTGATGACAGATAAAGATTGCGCAGGGTTTCTGACAGTGCATGGGCTGCTTCGGGGTTGTGTGCGCCGTCCATTAGTACCGGCATTCCCTTAAAGTCTACAAGTTCACACCTGCCCGGCCAGTACGTGCAGGAAAGTCCTGAACGGATTACCCCGGGAATGTCATCAACAGGGGTTTTGTATGATTTCAGGACTATCTCCGCTGTCCTGACTGCAACAGCGCCGTTTATTGCCTGACAGGAACCTGTAAGGGGGGTGAAGAGACCCTTTATTTCAGTTGCGGGTTGCGGGTTGCGGGTTGCGGGTTGAGAATCCAAACCGGAACTCATATAATCAAACCTCACCCCCTCTTGTGTCATCTCCTGTATCTCTGCCCTAAAATCATCGCCATATTTATAGACAGGTGCATTCTTTCCTTTTGCTGCTTTCAGGATAGTATTCAGGGCATCCCCTGCCTGGGGGGCAAGCACAAGAGGGACGCCTTCCTTTATTATACCCGCCTTCTCATAGGCAATCTCTTTAAGGGTCTCTCCAAGGAATTCCCTGTGGTCCAGCCCAACAGGGGTAATGACCGTAATGTCAGGGCTTATCACATTCGTGGCATCAAACCTGCCGCCCATGCCTGTCTCGACTACAGCCCACTCCACCCCCTGCTCCCGAAAGTAAATTAATGCCAT
Organism: Nitrospirota bacterium; assembly: GCA_013152195.1. Classification (GTDB taxonomy): domain Bacteria; phylum Nitrospirota; class Thermodesulfovibrionia; order Thermodesulfovibrionales; family JdFR-85; genus BMS3Bbin07. The sequence continues at coordinate 10,332 of JAADGU010000133.1, read as the reverse complement.
GGCAGTGACGAATTCAAAGAAGGTCGGATTTAAATCCCCCGCACTCTCTACCCGTTCCCTGATATCCACGGCAAGCCTCAGGACGTCCTCTTCACTGATCCTCTCACCATCAACCTGGATCCTTTCAGTGAAGCTCACAAGGTGCGGGGATGTGAAAGTCCCTGTTCTGATACCTGCAGCTTTCAGCACAGAGGCGATCATTGATACTGTTGAGCCCTTGCCGTTTGTGCCGGCAACATGAACGATATGGTAGGCCCTTTGAGGGTTGCCTGAAAGGGAGATGAGTTTTCGGGGATTTTCAAGTCCTAACTTTATCCCGTGATGTCTGAGGGCGTAAAGATAGTCGAGGGTCTCACTGTAACTCATTGCAGAAGCTTAAGAAGCCTGGAAATAGTCTCTCTCAAGTCTTTCCTGCTGACGATCATATCTATAAGGCCATGATCCAGGAGAAACTCTGCCCGCTGAAAGTCCGGTGGCAACTGCTGTTTTATTGTCTGCTCTATCACCCTGGGGCCGGCAAAACCGATGAGGCTCCTTGGTTCAGCGATAATGATATCTCCAAGCATTGCAAAACTCGCGCTTACACCACCAAAAGTGGGGTCTGTGAGGACTGATATGTACGGCACTCCCCTGTCCTTAAGCCTGCCGATGGCTGCTGAGACCTTTGCCATCTGCATCAACGAAAACATCCCTTCCTGCATCCTGGCACCACCTGAGGCAGAGACTACAATAAGGGGTATCTGTTTTGCAAGGGCAAGTTCTGCCGTCCTTGTCACCTTCTCGCCTACAACAGAACCCATGCTGCCACCCATAAAGGAGAAGTCCATAATGGCAATTGCAACAGGGGTCCCCTTTATCTGCATCTCTCCACTGATAATTGCATCACTAAGCCCGCTCTTTTTCCGGTTTTTTGCCAGTCTTTCACTATAGGGGATAGTGTCTTTAAACCTCAGAGGGTCTGAGGAGGCAAGGTCAGGGTCCATCTCCTGAAAAGAACCGCTGTCTATAAGGAGTTTCAGCCGCTCCATTGCGCTTATACGAAAATGGTAGTTGCACTTGGGACACACCTTGAGGTTTCTCTCAACCTCCTTGCGGTATATAATCTCTTTGCAGTTGTCGCACTTTACCCAGAGTCCTTCGGGAATCTTTACCTTCCGGTCCGCCTTATGTTCTTTTGTTCTTTTAAACCACGCCATAGTCAGTCAGAATTATCATTTGTCATTTTCCATTTGTCATGTATCATTTGAGGTATTCCATTTAATTGTTTGTTTTCCATGGGTTGTTCGGCTATTGCAGAACAGTAAACGATAAATGACGAATGGTCATTATTTTTCATATCGCCCTTCTCAGAGACTTCAGATAGCTCTTCAGCCCCTTTTCATCTTCGTTGATCATCCTTACAATGGAGCTGCCAATAATTACACCATCCGCAATCTCCGCAACTGTCTCTGCATCCTCGGGTCTCTTCACTCCAAAGCCGACGGCAACAGGTTTTCCGGATACGGACTTTATCTTTTTAATCATCCTTCTCATGGTTTTATCTATAGTAAGGCCGGCACCTGTAATGCCTGTTATTGAGACGTAATATATAAAACCAGTTGATGCACGGCTGATCAGGTTTATCCTTTCATCGGTTGAGGTTGGAGCAAGCAGGAATATGGTTGAAATATTCCTGGTCCGTGCAAATCTGATGAGGTCTTTGGCCTCATCAGGGGGCAGGTCAGGCACTATCAGCCCGTCAACTCCTGAGCCGGATGCATCGTCTATAAAGGATTCAAGTCCATATTTGAAGACAGGATTATAATAAGTCATCAGTACTATGGGCACAGATGTCTTTTTCCTGAGTCTCCTGACCGCTCCAAGAACCTTTCTGAGTGTTACCCCCCGCTTGATCGCCCTCTCAGCAGCCATCTGTATGGTGGGCCCGTCTGCAAGAGGGTCGGAAAATGGAACCCCGAGCTCTATAATGTCGGCACCACACTCCTCAAGCAAGAGCACAAGCTCTTCCGTCTTTTTCAGTGATGGATCCCCTGTCATGATATAGGGGATAAATGCTTTCTTGCCCCTCTGCCTTAAATCGTCAAAAAGAGACTCTATCCTGCCCATGACCCATTTTTCTCCTTGCATTCATATAAAAAACACCTCAGGAAAAACCCTGTCCGCAACATTACATATAAAAAATATTATAGCACAGTTTCCTGATATTTGACTTTTCCGGCAAGGGTTGACTATTTTAACTGATTGCTTCATTAAAGGGGGCTTTGGCAGGTTCAAAAGCAGAAGTTTTTATTAACTCCACACTATTGAAAAAAGGGGGGCGGAAAATGATAGAAAATCTCACTTCCAAAGGGCTTTCCATTGAATCAGACAGTTTTCAGGTCATTGAGGGGCTTTTGAAAGGCAGGAGTTTTTCCGCAGAGGAACTTCAGGTGGTTATGCGCGTTATCCATGCCACTGGAGACCCCGAGTATGAAGAACTCATGGAGTTGCATCCCGGAGCAATTGATGCTGCACTAAAGGCCATTAAAGAGGGCCGGGACATCCTTGTTGATGTGAAGATGGTGGAGTCAGGAATCAGCAAAAAGATACTGGACGACTTCGGGGGCAAGACCATCTGTCTGATATCAGACGATAATGTAATTGAGACTGCAAAGGCTGATGGCAAGACAAGGGCTGAGGCAGCAATGGAAAAGGCAGCGGAATCAGGACGCGGGATTGGTATTGTTGCCATTGGAAATGCACCAACAGCACTTTTGAAGGTAATGGAGATGGTTGACAACGGCATTTTCATGCCGGACCTTATAATAGGCGTACCTGTCGGCTTTATTATGGCAGAAGAGTCCAAGGCCGAACTTATGAAAAAGGATTATCCCTTCATCAGCTGCAGAGGCAGAAAAGGTGGAAGTTCAGTGGCTGTAGCAGCACTCAATGCCCTTCTGAGGATAGCCCGGAGTAATACCCCGGCTTGAATCTCCCTGCGCAGGCTCATCAATTCACCCCCGATCTCATTTGACAACAACAGACCTGATCTGTTTCAATAAAAATCGTCAGTTTTGGAATTTTTCCTCGCTGACACAGATGGATGTGAGGAAGAGGGGTGAAAATCCCCCGCTGCCCCGCAGCCGTGAAGGGAACGAAAACCCGTACAGGAGACAAGCAACAGACCTCCTGCAAAAACCACTGGGATAACGAATTGAACGGTTCAAACTGTTCGAACGGTTTCCCGGGAAGGCGGGTAAGTAGGAATCAGAGTCAGTTTAACTCGCAACTCGCAACTGACTGTCTCATTGCCCTGAGCCGGAATACCTGTCCATCTGCAAATACCTCGCGGGAGGTGAGCATATGAAGATGGTTTTATCCGCTTTTGGTGTCTTTCCCCATAATCCCCCATAGTCAAACTGTCTGCTCTTTACTTTAGTTTAGGGTTAGTAATGGACAGTCCTGTAAATCTATGGAGGAAAGTATGCAAAACAGGTCCCTCTCAGTCTGTTGTGTATTGATCTGCACATTCGTTTTACTCGCATTACTCATCGCCTCTTCTCCTGCCTATGCAGGTGAGGCAGAGGCACTTTTAAACCTGTTGCTGAAGAGGGGGCTTATCACGGAACAGGAGTATGAGGAGCTTACTGCCGGAAGAGCGGAGGGAATGAAGGAACAGAAGGCAGTGGCTGACGCTTCTGCCGGGACTGAAATGTCTGACAGGGTAGTGATTGAAGGAGCCATAGAGGGTGAGTACCGCTGGATGAAGCACAGGGAAGTAACAGCACGGGATAGTGATTCCACGTCAGACCTCTATCTGAGGACAATAGAGCTCGGCATAGGGGTAAAACTGACGGATTGGATCATAGCCTCTGCCGTCTTTAATTCAGAGTGGATAGGAGATGACGTTAACGCCGGAGATGAGATGTTGACAGTTGATGAGGCCGTCATTACACTCCAAAAGGAAGATGCGCCCTTTTATATTGTTGCAGGTAAAAGGACACAGCCTTTTGGGCTCTTTGAGAGCCACCTTATTACAGACCCGATGACCCAGGACGGATATGAGACCAAGAGGGCAGGCATAACTGCCGGATATGCAGGTCCGGCAGGCGCTGATCTCTCTCTGACCGTCTACAAGGGTGAAGAACAGATGAATCATCTCTTTGAATCAGGTCTGTTTGATACAGAGGCTGTAAGCAGGACCGATGCCGCAGACGATGTCGGTTCATTCATTGTATCGGTTTATGCAGAACCGGTTGAAGAAGCGCTGACACTCTTTGCCGGGTATCTCTCGGAGCCCGGAGCAGAGAGAAGGAACGAAACACTGAACCTGGGTTTCAACCTTGTATTGCCCTTCCTTGAAAACCTGAGGGTAGACGGGGAGTACATGAAGGCAATAAAGAGGGAGAGATATACCGGAGCCGACAGGGAGTTTAAGGAAGGTGTGCTGTCCCTGTCCGCTGCCTACGAGTTTGTATTGAGGAAGAGGGAGGTAATAGGTGGTGGTTTGTTTGAAGAGAGAAGGGCTCATATCATCTCGGAGCCCCTGGAGGTCTCACTGAGGTATGAGTATTTTGATGATGACGGATTTGCAGACAGTCTGAATGCATGGAGCGTCAAAGACCGTTACAGTGCCGGAGCAAGGTACAGTTTCTACAATGATGAGGCATCCGGACTGAATGCCTTTCTGTCTGTTGAGTACAGACATACCGGGTTGAGAGTTGACAGCCCGGCAGATATGGAAGAGGCCAATGACGAGATTTATGCAAGAATGGGAGTTAACTTTTAAAATTCAAACAGATATAAAACGGAGGTTTAATAATGAGTACCCGATACACACTTTTTACCGTAGCATCCCTGACACTATTTATGCTTTTTGCCTTTACCGGCAATGTGTTCGCCATGCTTAAGACCATGACGCTGAAGAAAGACCCGGCAATAGTCATTGCCGCCTTTGGTACTACAACAAGGGCACAGGCAACCTATGATTTCTTTGACGAGCAACTGAAAAAGGAACTGCCGGCAAAATACAGAAACTACGAGATACGCTGGGCATTCACTTCCGAGATAGTCCGTGAAAGGGCCAACAAGAAGTTCGAAAAGGCCGGAATCAAGAAGAGATACCGCAGCCTTGCCCAGGTAGTATCAGACCTCGAAGATGAGGGATACAGAAAGATAGTGGTGCAGCCCCTGCATATCTTTCCCGGAATAGAATATGAGAGTGTGCTCGGTATGGTTGAAGGGTTGAGAGAGGTTTTTAAGGATTTCAACCTGAGGATTAAGGTAGGAGAGCCGCTGCTTCAGTACTGGTGGGATCTGGACGAAGTGGCAGATGTGCTGAAGGCTGACCTGCTCACACCTCAGGAAGGCTGCAATGTCCTTGCCTCTCACGGAACAGGAGAGACAGCGGTCGGCAGTAACATCACCTACCTCGGCCTTGAGAGGGTGATGTCCCTGAAGTACGACAATACCTTTCTGGGAAGTGTTGAGGGAATAACATCCAGGGAATCTGCCCTTGCAAAGGCAAAGGCCTGCAAGGCAAAAAAGGTGAAGTTCATTCCTTTCATGTACGTTGCCGGCGACCATATCATGAATGACATAATGGGCTCGGAACCCGAAGATGACGGAGAACTCTCATGGTCCCTTGAGATGCAAAAGGCAGGGTTCAAAACAGAGGCAACAACTATTGTTTACAAGGGAAAGGAATACTTTAAGGGACTCGGTTTCTACCCTGAGGTAAACAGGATATACATTAAAGGTATTGTCAGGTTGCTGAAGAAGTTTGAGTTCTAATCGTGCCCAGACTTGATTCAAAGACGACCCGGCTTATGCGCAAGATACACAGATGGGGCGGCCTGCTGTTGGCCGCCTTCATCATTTTCTACTGCATTACCGGAATATTGCTTAACCACAGGGAATTTTTTGACTATTTTGTCCTCAGGAAAAAGACCGAGTACAAGGTCCCGTCCTCTGACATTGAGTTGATGAAGTCATTTGTGGAGTTTTACAAGAAGCAGATAAACAGGACTGATGACCCGGTCGTGATAAGGATACGCAAGGGAAAGACCATAGAGTTTCTCTATGGCTCCCACGGAAAGACGACCTATATCATCAACCCTGAAAAAGGAACAATGGAGAAGATCGAAAAACATCCGCGGCAGCCCCTGTACTGGCTGAATAACCTGCATAAGGCATTCAAGACCAATATGTTCTGGCTCCTGCTTTCTGATCTGGCCTCTGTGGTTATACTGGCAGTGACAGTAACGGGTCTGGTAATTCTGAGGTATCGTATGGTTGACTATATCATGGTATTTGGCGGGGTATTAATCCTGATAGCAGGAGCGTTGTTGTCACAGTGAAAAATTCAGCAGGTGATAAAGACAGGACTGTACTGAGTGTAGAGGGACTTGTCAAAAAATACGGAAAGAAAAAAGCCCTCCAGGGTGTCAGCTTTAAAATAGCGGGTGGAGATTTTCTGGGCCTTCTTGGTCCAAACGGTGCGGGAAAAACCACCACTATCAAGATACTTACAGGGCTTACAAAGCTCACGGAAGGAGGCGTTTATTACTACGGCAAGGACTTTTCAGGTCATCCCAGAGAGGCCAAGAGGTTTATAGGGATGGTTCCTCAGCAGAGTAATCTGGACAGGGACCTAACGGCCTTTCAGAACCTCTACCTCCACACCATCCTGCACGGTATTCCAAAACCCCTGCGCATGGAAAAGATTGATGAGGCCCTTGAGTTTGCAGGTCTCAAGGAATACAGGGACCGTCAGGTCAAGACCTTCTCCGGCGGTATGCGCAGGAGGCTCGTTATTGTAAGGGCACTCCTTCATGAGCCCCGGATACTCTTCCTTGACGAGCCCACTGTTGGTCTTGACCCGCAGATAAGGCGCACACTCTGGGAGCTTATCCTGAAGGTTAATCAGGTAAAAGGGACAGCCATACTCCTTACCACTCATTACATCGAGGAAGCAGAAAAACTCTGTGGCAGGGTCCTGATTATAAACAGGGGCAGGATTATTGCCGAAGGTCCCCCTGATGACCTCAAGAAGGATATAGGCAGGTATGTGCTTGAGATCTTCCTTGAGAACAGGATCGAGGAGCACTTCTTCCCCACAAGGGAAGAGGCACTGGAGGGATGCGACCATTCCTGCAAGGTCAGGGAGGTCACACTTGAGGATGTCTTCCTGAAACTGACGGGAAGGAGGATTAATGTTTAACGGGTTCAAAGGAGTTCTTTACAGGGAACTGAGCGTCTTCCGTACGAGGGCAAAGAAGCAGATACTGGCCTCCTCCCTTTCACCGCTCCTGTATCTGATAGCCTTTGGCTGGAGTTTTGGCAGGGGGGTGAGCGTGGATGGGCTCCCCTATATCACTTTCCTCATCCCCGGACTGATCACCATGAGCAGTCTGAACCAGAGTTACGGAATTGCACAGGAGCTGAATATCACCAGGTTTTACTTCCATGTCTTTGACGAATTTCTTATAGCCCCCATATCCCACACGGAGATTGTGCTCGGAGAGGCGGCGTATGGAATGTTCAAGGGGCTGCTCAGCACTATACTTATCTTTGTCTATGCCCTGCTTTTTGGGGTAAAGCTGATCTTCAACCCCGTATTTTTCATGGCTATATTGCTGCACACCTTTCTCTTTGCAGCGCTGGGCATAACAATAGCAATGATTGTGCGTGACCATGGGACACAGGCAACGGTAAATACATTTGTGATAACCCCCATGATATTTCTGTCCGGAACCTTCTTCCCGGTGGACAAGCTGCCGTATATCTTCAAGATGATAGTGTATGCCCTGCCCCTTACTTACTCTACAAAGGTGATAAGGGCATCGCTGACAGGCGGGGAGATTAACCCCCTCTTTGTCTTCCTGATAGTGATGTTTGCAGCCCTCTTCTTTTATACAGCGCTGTGGGCCGTGCGGAGGGTGGAGGCATGACGGCAACATCTGTTTTGCGGGATATTGAGTGAGAGATGACTAATCTGAAGAGAATAAACCTTGCAATAGCCGTCAGTGCATCCCTGCTGGTGGTAATTACAGTTCTTGCCGTATCAAAAGGCGCTGTGGAGATACATCTGCTGGCGATGACCGAGGTGGAGAGGGACATACTCTTTTACGTAAGGATACCCCGCGTCCTGCTTGCAGGACTTGTGGGTGCCTCCCTGGTATTGAGTGGAGCCCTCTTTCAGTATGTTATGAAAAACCCGCTTGCCGATTCATTCACAACAGGGGTATCTGCATCCTCTGCAATGGGTGCGGTTGTGGCGATCATGCTCGGGTTCGGCGCTATATTGCCGCTGTTTGCCCTGGCCGGAGGCCTTACAGGGCTATTGGCGGTTTACAAGATATCATCTGTCAGGGGAAGGGTTCAGCCCATTACAATGCTCCTTGCAGGCATAGTAATAAGCACATTTGCCTCTGCCACCATCAGTCTGATGAAGTTCCTGAGTGACGATGCAGTCAGTTCCATCATCTTCTGGCTTATGGGCGGGTTTCAGTCTGCCTCCATGGGCAAGGTGATGATGCTTGCAGGAGTCCTTCTGATATCCTTTTTTGTGATCAGGAAGGACTACCTCAGCCTTGATATCATATGTTTTGACGACACAACTGCATCCTCAAGCGGGGTGAATGTGGCACGTCTGAGGCGTAAGGCTTTCTTTATTGCCGCCCTGCTTACTGCCTTCAGTGTCGGGTATGCAGGTATTATTGGATTTGTAGGCCTTGTAGTGCCCCATGTTGTGAGGCTTCTGAAGTATGTAAAGGCAGCAGAGCTGATACCGTTGAGCCTCCTGTTCGGGGCACTCTTCATGATTCTGAATGACCTTATTGCAAGGACCGTTCTTTCCGAGGGACAGGAGCTGCCTGT
>JAADGU010000133.1:0-1462 GCA_013152195.1 Nitrospirota bacterium | reverse complement strand
ACATCCTCCATAGGGGGTATCTTCTTCCTCTACCTCCTTATAAAGAGAAAGAAGGAGCTTTACTACTTTGATTGAACTTAAAGGGATAAGGGCAAAACAGGGTGATTTTCTGCTCACAGCTGAAAGGGTCACACTAAAGGAGGGAGACTTTGTGGCCGTCCTTGGAAACAACGGAAGCGGCAAATCGACCTTCCTCTCCGTGCTTGCAGGGCTGAAGAATTTTGAGGGTAAATATATGCTTGAAGACAGGGAGTTTCAGGAGATCCCGATAGCTGAAAGGCATGGCCTTATCAGCCTGCTGCCGCAGATGACCACCCTCAACATGCCCTTTGATGTCTTTTATGTGGTTCTTACAGGCAGGTTTATCCATACAAACGGCCTGAGCTATACAGATGCAGACCTTGAGGCAACAGAGCAGGCCATGACAGAGCTTGATATCATGCACCTGCGGGAGCGGCAGTTCAACGAGCTCTCAGGTGGTGAAAAACAGCGTGTGCTCCTTGCAAGGACCATCAACAAGGACTCCAGGGTCATACTGCTTGACGAGCCCCTGAGCGGCATAGACATCCTGCACCAGCACGACTCCATAAGGCTACTCAAGGAGCTGAGCAGGAAGAAACTCATTATGGTTGTAATACACGATATATCCCTTGCACTCAGGGAGTTTGAAAGGTTTCTCTTCTTTACCGGCGGAGACCTTTCCTATGAGGCAAGAAGCCACGAGATTCAGGAAGACAGGCTCTCCGAAATTTTTGGAGTGCGTGTCAATTTTCTAAGACATGATAAAGGTATATTCGTATACACGGAGGGAAGATGAGAAGAATCAAGGATTCAGGATTCAGGCTGTGGTTTTTTTGTATTGTTTTAATTGCTGTATCAACAGCGGCCCTTATAAAAACACCTCCTGCATATGCATACGGGAGGATAGTGGTGCTTTATGCTGCAAGCCCCATTCTTAAGGAGCTCGGGGCCGGGAACAGGGTGGTTGGCATTACCAGGACAGACAAGACCTTTGATGATGCCGTTAAGCTCGGCTCACACCTGAGGCCGAACATTGAGTTGATAAATGCCCTCAGGCCCGACCTTGTTGTGGCCGGCTCTGCAAGGGCCTTTCCCAGGGAGATGGCTACGAGGGTCAAGGCGGATGTCTTTTATTACGACCCAAGAAGCCTTGAAGATATCCTTGTGAAGATAACAGACCTCGGCAGACTCCTTGGAAAGGAGCAGGAGGCAGCCAGCCTTGTGAAGAAATTAAGGGCGAAGCTCTCTTTGGTGTCAGCCCTGTCAGAAAGACCCACTGTGATATATGAAATCAGCTCAAAGTCACTCAGGGTGGCCGGCAGCATGAGTATAATTACCTCCATCATAGAGGCGGCAGGGGGAGTCAATGCCGTAAAGGTTGAAAAGAAGCATGTCCTTCTCTCTCCTGAAAAGGTATTGGAACTAAACCCTGAGTTTTACA
>JAADGU010000145.1 GCA_013152195.1 Nitrospirota bacterium | reverse complement strand
GATGCAGGCGCTCCTGTGCCTGACAATCAGAATGTGATGACTGCCGGACCTCGCGGACCGCAGTTGCTGCAGGATGTCTGGTTCCTGGAAAAACTCGCCCACTTTGATCGAGAGGTCATCCCCGAGAGGCGCATGCATGCAAAGGGATCAGGGGCTTATGGAACCTTCACTGTTACTCATGACATCACCCGCTACACCAGGGCAAAAATTTTCTCTGATATTGGAAAGCAGACCGAACTTTTCACACGTTTCTCAACAGTGGCAGGCGAACGCGGAGCAGCAGACGCGGAACGCGATATCCGCGGATTTGCCATAAAATTCTACACCGAAGAGGGCAACTGGGACCTTGTGGGTAATAACACACCCGTCTTCTTCCTGCGCGACCCACTCAAGTTTCCTGACCTTAACCACGCAGTGAAACGGGACCCCCGCACAAACATGCGCAGCGCCCGCAATAACTGGGACTTCTGGACTTTGCTGCCTGAGGCGCTGCACCAGATTACAATAACCATGAGCGACCGCGGAATTCCATTCTCCTATCGCCACATGCACGGCTTTGGCAGTCATACCTTCAGCCTCATCAATGCCAAAAACGAACGTCACTGGGTCAAGTTCCATTTTGTCTGCCAACAGGGTATCAGGAACCTTACAGATGCCGAGGCAGAGGCCATCATAGGAAAGGACCGCGAAAGCCACCAGCGAGACCTCTATGAGAGCATTGAGAGGAAAGACTTTCCTAAATGGAAGCTCTTCATCCAGGTAATGACAGAGGAGGAGGCCTCCAACTGTCCCTACAATCCATTTGATCTGACAAAGGTCTGGCTCCGCAAGGACTATCCGCTGATTGAGGTCGGCATTATGGAGCTGAACCGCAACCCCGAGAACTATTTTGCCGAGGTTGAGCAGTCCGCCTTCAACCCGGCCAACATCGTTCCGGGCATTGGTTTTTCACCCGATAAAATGTTACAGGGCCGTCTCTTCTCCTACGGTGATGCCCAGCGTTACCGGCTTGGAGTTAACCACCACCTGATTCCGGTCAACGCATCACGCTGCCCCTTTCACAGTTATCACCGCGATGGCGCCATGCGAGTCGATGGCAACTATGGCAGCACTATCGGCTATGAGCCTAACAGCTACGGTGAATGGAAAGAGCAGCCGGAGTTTTCAGAACCACCTCTCGGTCTTGAAGGGGCTGCCGATCACTGGGACCATCGTGAGGACAACGATTACTATACCCAGCCCGGCCTGCTTTTCCGGCTGATGAGCCCTGAACAGCAGAAGACTCTGTTTGCCAATACCGCCCGTGCCATGGGTGATGCTCCCAGGGAGATCAAGATCCGCCATATCGGCAATTGCTTGAAAGCTGATCCGGCTTATGGAAATGGAGTTGCCGACGCTTTGGGCATTTCGATTGACGATGTGCCCGAAGAGGCATAAAACAAACAGCCATGCTTTTTTGACATTATATAACATGTTTACCTGAAGTCCGCCATGATGGGGATAGCAAGGGAAGCAGATGTCAACCATCATATCGTACAAGGAGGTAACAACAGGAATGCGGGTCTTAAAGAATCTTTTCGAAAGAAACAGGAACTGGGCAGAAAAGGTAAAAAAATCTGACCCTGATTTCTTCTTAAAACTTTCAAAGCAACAAAGTCCTGAGTACTTATGGATTGGTTGTTCGGACAGTCGCGTACCGGCAAATGAAATTGTTGACATGCTGCCAGGCACGATATTTGTTCACAGAAACATTGCCAATCTCGTAATACATACGGATTTAAACTGTCTCTCAGTTATTCAATATGCCGTAGAAGTATTAAAAGTAAAACATATAATTGTTTGCGGCCATTACGGTTGCGGTGGAATTAAAGCAGCCATGGAGGATAAAGAGCATGGATTAATTGACAATTGGCTTCAAAACATCAGGGATGTATATCGCTATCACCAGGACAGGATTGACGCACTTCAGGATGAAAAAGAGAAAATCAACTTGCTGTGTGAACTCAATGTCATTGAACAGACAGCCAATATATGCCACTCAACAATCGTTCAGAGTGCGTGGAAATCCGGACAGGAATTGGCAGTTCATGGCTGGATATATAATATTGAAGACGGAATACTGAAAGATTTGAATGTCTGTATCACAAACCTGGACGAAATGTCTCAAAGGATAAAATAGCACTCCACCCAATAAATAACATTAGATAATAACAACATTAACCAAAAGTGTAACGCTTTCCGAAACCCTGTAATCTTCCGAACTGCCTGTAAAATAACAAAAAATATCCAGACTATCCAACCAGACCGTGTCGAAATACCTTACACTTATCTCTTCTTTTAAAATATTGTCTGTAAAATCAGCAAGTTATAAGATGGCACAAACAATGCATATATATTTATAACGAATACTGTTCTTATAACCGGTCTTATTCCGGCAGCCACGATTAAGACACTGTATGCGTTCTTTAATAAGTTAGAACTTGTTTGGCGCACGGGAGATATTGCAGGAATGAAGAAAGTATTGCTCTTGTTCTTTTCCATATTTTTTGTGTTTCTGTCCGGAGAACTTGTTCTGCGATACAAGATTAAGGATTGGCCGTTCAAGGCAGCTTTATATACACCTGATTATCTAACCAAACGCGACAAACCGCTACGCTGGCGATTCTCACCAACAAACGGAAGGAACAGCCTGGGGCTCCGAAACCGTGAAATTGGACCGAAGAAAAAGGGAGTTTACAGAATTCTTTTTTTAGGCGACTCACTGATCTGGTCTGGAGAAACCACTTCAGGAAAATATTTCACTGAGGTTCTTGAAGACAGGTTAAATGCCAAATACTCGACCAGAACAAGATCCTACGAAGTTATCAATGCAGGTGTCCCCGGGTACACTACATATCAGGAACTTGAATTCCTCAAGATTTACGGCCTTGACATGAAGCCGGACATTGTTGTCCTTGGCTTTGTTTTCAATGATCTTTACTACAAATACCTTCACCGGCCTACAAGCAGCAAACTGTTTGGCACTGACCTCTCTACACGGTTACACTACTTTAATACGGATTCATTTCCAGGGATTATATTTGCACGGAGTCAGTTTGCACATGAAATTGCAAGGAGAAGCATTATACTCTGGAAGATGATTTCCAAACAGCCCATTTATCCGTTTGAGCGACGGCGTGACTTTTATCTGGCCTGGAAGGATTACGGCTGGACACATACTCAAAAGCTTATCGGAACAATGCAGAAGCTGCTAAAGGATAAAGGAATACCCTTCAGAATCCTTGTATACCCTGTCACAGATCAGGTAAACGATCAATACAGACGCATTAACAAACAGTACGTCCTGTATCCTCAAAGAATGATCAGGAAAATCTGCGACGCTTATGGCATCCCTGAGCTTGATCTGACAAATGCACTTTATAAAAACGGTGGGACAACTCTTTTCAGGGACTATCTGCACCTGAATGAAAAGGGGAACGACGTTGTTACCAACAAAGTTGAAAGATTCCTGGTAAAAGAGATGAAAATAGTTAAACCAGGGGTTAAGACTCGTAAACTGACCAGTCACTGAAGAGACATGCACTGAAGATCCGTTCGAAATGCTTCATCTCTTCCCTGTAAAAAACCCCTGCATCAAAGTTTGATGGCAGGACCTGCTTCCATGGGATTGTCAAACTCCTTCAAGCCATTTATTTTCGAGGGTTCCTGCATGCCTATTTTCTTGCAAAAATGGGGTATAATATCCTGCAGAAAGATAGCCGGCTGCTGCAAGGATATTATCCCTAAGGATCTATCGGTTAACACGCAGCCACACTTTAAAAATGAACATAATCGAAGAATTCATAGAGAAGGAATCAACAAGTGGTATATTGCTGATAATTGCGACTATACTGGCATTAGTATTCAGCAATACATCGTTATCAGTATGGTATGAGTCATTCCTGCATGTCCCTGTTGGAATACATGTTGGCACTTTGAATCTGGAAAAATCACTCTACCTCTGGGTAAATGATGGTCTGATGGCTATCTTCTTTCTGTTAATCGGCCTGGAAGTAAAGAGGGAAATAGTAGAAGGTCACTTATCATCTTTGAGCCAGGTTGCACTGCCTGGAATTGCAGCTGTTGGCGGAATGGCTGTTCCAGCGGCAATCTATTTAATATTCAATATAAACCATCCAATCGCTGTTAACGGGTGGGCAATACCAACTGCTACTGATATTGCATTTGCATTGGGCGTTCTCTCCCTGTTGGGCAAGCGGGTCCCGGTTTCACTTAAACTCTTTTTAATGGCTCTGGCAATTATTGACGACTTGGGGGCAATTATAGTTATTGCCATATTCTATACAAGCAAACTATCCATGTTATCCATCGCCGTTGCTGCAGTCTCCCTATCAATTTTAATCACTCTTAACAGATTTGGTATCTCGAAGAAAGCGGCTTATTTCATTGTTGGCAGTGTATTGTGGGTTAGTGTTCTCAAATCGGGTGTCCATGCAACATTGGCTGGGGTGATATTGGCATTTACTATCCCTTTGCACGCAAAGGGTGAAAACAATAAACCCGTATCACCTGCAAAAGAGATAGAACATGATCTTCACTTTTGGGTGGCATTTCTCATTCTGCCCCTGTTTGCCTTTGTTAATGCAGGTGTAAACGTTACCCAGATATCTCTCAGCCAGATGTCCGGATCAGTCCCGCTGGGCATCATTTTCGGATTATTTATCGGCAAGCAGCTTGGAGTTTTCGGTTTCAGCTGGCTTGCAATAAAGTACAAAAAAGCAGAGCTTCCAAAAGACAGTAACTGGGTCCAGTTCTACGGGGTATCAGTATTAACGGGTATTGGATTTACCATGAGCTTATTCATCAGCTCCTTAGCATTTGAAGATGCACGCGTCTTTCAATATACAGATAAACTGGCAATACTTATAGGGTCATTTCTCTCGGGAATTGTTGGTTTCCTGGTGCTGAGAGCAGGTAAAAGCAGATAACATCAAAACAGAACCTGCAACATTTGACTTGCATGTTTCCGCAACATCACTCTAAGGTTGATACAAGTTTGCCTGCCCTGTCCATCTGCCACTCTATATGATAATAACAGCCCTCTTTTTGAGGAAAGTCCGACCTGTAATGAGCCCCGAGACTGCAACGTCTCTGAAAGGCTCCCTCTGTAACAAGTATGGCTGTCTGAAGCATGTTTTTGAGCTCAAGCTCCTCTCTTGTTCTGTACTGGTGTTCAAGAATCTGCAGAAAGCAGGACAGCTCTTCCCTTGCAGCTCTAAGCGATTCAGCACAACGGATTATACCCACACGATCCCACATAACCCTCCGCAAGCGTGTCCTTATCTCCTCATAGTCCTCAATCCTTCCATACTCTGAAGGAGCGGTTACTGATAACTCACCCGGATCAGGTATTTCTGATATTGTTTCAATGGCAGCCTGGCCCGCCTTTGCACCAAAGACAAGCCCTTCGAGGAGACTGTTGCTTGCAAGTCGGTTTGCCCCGTGAACCCCTGTGCAGGTGACCTCGCCTGCGGCATAAAGCCCTGTTAAGCTGGTACGCCCCATCGTATCAGTCTTGACTCCTCCCATCATGTAATGAGCAGCAGGTGATACAGGAATTCTGTCCCTTGTTATGTCTATATCGTACTGAAGGCAGGTCCTGTATATCCTCGGGAACCTTTTCTTTACAAACCGGGCATCAAGGTGTGTAAGGTCAAGGTAGACATACATACTACTTGTCCTGACCATCTCTGATATAATTGCCCTTGATACCACATCCCTTGGGGCAAGTTCGGCATCAGGGTGATATTTTTTCATGAAAGGCTCCCCATATATGTTTCTCAAAACACCACCCTCTCCCCTCATTGCCTCACTCAGGAGAAACTGTGGTGCTGCAGGGGCAAAAAGCACGGTGGGATGAAACTGGACAAACTCCATATCCTCCATCACAGCCCCGGCCCTCAGGGCAATCGCCATTCCATCGGAAGTGGTCACCTGGGGGTTGGTGGTCCTGGAGAATATCTGCCCACCCCCCCCTGTTGCCAGAACCGTAGCTCGGGCAAGGACCTGATGCATCCTGTCCTCCTTCAAGATATAGGCCCCGCAACAAACGCCGTCCCTCATAACAAGGTCTACAGTCATCGCAAAAGGAAACTTCCTGACACACTTCAGGGAGACAACCTTATTAATCAGGACCCGCTCTATCTCTTTACCTGTTGAGTCACCCTGGGCATGGAGCACCCTCCGCCTTGAGTGGGCAGCCTCAAGTGTAAAATCAAGTTTTGTCCCTTCACGATCAAACTCCGCCCCCCACTCGATCAGCTCGAGTATCCTTTGAGCCCCTTCCTCAACCAGCACCCTCACTGCCTCTTCCCTGCAAAGGCCATCACCTGCCTTCAGGGTATCCTCAAAATGAATTCCAACCCTGTCCTCATCGCTCATGGCAACCGCAACCCCACCCTGGGCGTACTCTGTGCTTGATTCCCTCAGGACATCCTTTGTCACTACAAGGACCTCCCCATGAGGCGCAAGCTCAACAGCAGCCCTGAGTCCGGCCACGCCGCTACCAATAATCAGAAAATCTGTTTTCTCTGTCTCCATAATAAAATATCGTCGATATTGGATAACAAAAACTTGATAGACCACAGAGGCTCTGAGGCACAGAGAAATATTTTTTCTAAAACCACTTTAGTCTTTCACTCCGTGTCTCTGTGCCTCTGTGGTTTATTATAACCCCAATATACCTGGAAATCTCTCCTACATCGGGCAGATTATCCTGCCGAGGACCTCGGTCAGTCTGAGGTTTTCAGTATAATCAACCGGGCAGTCAATCAGCACAGGCCCTTCTTCGCTAAAAGCATGCTTCAGGATGATCTCCAGATTGTCATCCCTCTCAACCCTGAAACCCCTGAAGCCAAAACCCTCAGCCAGCTTAACCCAGTCGGGATTTCCGAACCTCGTAAAAAACTCCCGCCTGTAATTCATCAGCTCCTTCCACTCTATAAGACCCAAGCCTCTATCATTACAAACAATAATGATAATATCAAGGCCAAACCTCTTTGCCGTCTCAAGCTCGCCAAGGCTCATCATCAATCCGCCATCCCCTGTAACTGCAATCACTTTTCTTTCAGGATACAGGAGTTTTGCTGCAATTGCCCCAGGGATGGATATACCCATTGCGGACAATCCGTTTGAGATGATCACCCTGTTCTCCCTCAAGGGTCTCAGGAATCTCGCAAGCCATATCTTGTGGGCACCGACATCCGAGATTACAATATCATCATCATTAAGCATAGCCCTCAATGCCTTTACAATTCTTATTGGTTTCAGTGGATATCCACTTTCCGGAAAATCATCCTCGCATATAACCAGATCCCTCAGCGTATTATAATAGGAAGGGTCTTTGGGAGCAGTTATCTTCTCTGTCAGGTAATCAAGGGACCTGTTAATGTCACCCACAACCTCAAGCCCGGAGTAATGAGAGTCCACTTCTGCTCCTGTTGTGTCGATATGAATAATGCTTTTGTTTCCCTCAGGGTTCCAGTATTCGGGGAGAAATTCTACCGTGTCGTATCCAACTGTAATTATGAGGTCAGCCATCTCAAAGCCGCAGGATATATAATCACGGCTCTGAAGTCCCACTGTTGAAATAAAAGACTCATCTTCTGAGGCAATTACACCCATTCCCATAAAAGTCGTTGTCACACCTATGAGTGATTTATCTGCAAATCTCCTTAACGCCCCGGATGCCCCTGACCTCACAACTCCATTACCCGCAATAATGATGGGGAATTTTGCATCATTGATAAGCCTTGCCGCCTTTTTGAGCAATGACTCAGGAGGCAATGGATAGACTATCTCTTCAGGGGGGAGCGGCCTTGCATCCGTGTGTTTAAGGGCAACGTCCTCAGGGAGTTCTATATGTACGGGCCCAAGTTTCTCCGTCCTTGAAACCTTAAATGCCTTCTTTACAATCTCGGTCAATGTCCCGGGCATGGTGACCCTCGTATTCCATTTGGTAACGGGGGCAAAAAGGGAAAGGATATCTATGTATTGATGTGACTCCTTATGTATCTTTGACAGTTCTACCTGGGCAGTAATTGCAACAAGGGGTGAGAAGTCAAGGACTGCATCAGCAACACCTGTGATCAGATTTGTTGCTCCGGGGCCGAGTGTGCTCAGGCAGACCCCCGGCCTGCCGCTCAATCTGCCATAGACATTTGCCATAAACGCAGCACCCCGCTCATCCCTTGTGAGTATGAATTTTATATCCGAGGAAGAGAGGGCATTGAGAAACTCAAGGTTCTCTTCACCGGGAATACCAAAAATGTACTCCACGCCCTCAGCTTCAAGACACCTGACAAAGAGCTCCGAAACCTTCATGCAGACATTATAGCAAAAACAGGCGCTACTTGACGCTGTCACCTTTTTCTCCACTTGAGTTTTAAAAAGCTTTACTGATAAAGTAATTCATGATGCGGATTGCAGTCGTAGATGGGCAGGGTGGCGGTATCGGGAGTACGGTTGTAAAGAGGCTGAGGGAGGAATTTGGTGCAAATGTAGAGATATTAGCACTTGGCACAAACTCTGCCACATCAGCGATGATGAAGGCCCGGGCCAATAAGGGTGCAACAGGTGAAAACGCCATCATCCGCAACACCGGGAAGGTGGATGTAATTGTGGGACCACTCAGTATCGTGCTTGCCAATGGAATGCTTGGAGAGCTGACACCGGGAATTGCAGAGGCCATAGCTTCTTCAATGGCAAAGAAGATACTTCTTCCAATCAATCAGGAAGGCGTTGAGATTGCCGGCGTACAGAGGGAGCCACTTCCACACCTGATAGAAAAGGTGGTAGAATATTTAAAACCCGGAATAAGAGGGAGGTAATGTAATGTGTGAAGCGAATGCATATATTTATGACAATGGAGAGGAATCCCTGTATCTTGAAAACGTGGATATCCTCAGGCCTGAGGGAGACAGGATATTCATGCGCAACCTTTTTGGGGAACAGAAGGAATTTGAAGGAAGAATAAAGGAAATTTCTCTTATCAAGCACCGCATTATACTGGAAAAAATAAAAAACTGAAACCAGGATTGAGGTTAAAATGAAAAAAATAATTGTTATGATGATAACCATCATCACTGGCCTGGCACTATTGTTTGTCGCCGAAACAGGAGCATCAGCCTTTGGTGGATGTGAACAGGATTGCGGAAAGTGTCACTCCTTATCAAAAGAAGAGGCCCAGGAGACGTTAAAGCAGCTGATACCCGACATTCATGTCATAGGTGTCAGAATATCCCCGTCAAGGGGGCTATGGGAGGTATCACTGGAGACACGTGGCAAAAAGGGCATTGCCTACATGGACTTCTCAAAAGAAAATGTCATCATTGGTCAGATTGTCAAGATAAAAACAAAGAAAAACCTCACCCAAAGACGACTCATAGAGCTTAACCGGGTGGATTTCTCACAGATCCCCCTCGATGATGCCATTGTGCTGGGCGACCCGAACGCAACTTATAAGGTCGTTGTCTTTGACGACCCTGACTGCCCATTTTGCGGAAAGCTCCACAAGGAGCTAAAGGAAATTATTGAAAAGAGAAAAGACATCGCTTTCTTCATCAAGCTATTCCCCCTGAAAATGCACAAAGACGCCTACCGAAAGGCAGTGGCAATCCAATGCAAGAAATCTTTACAGCTATTAGAGGATGCCTTTGCAAAAAAGGAGATCCCCGACCCTGAATGCAAGACAGATATTATCGATAAAAATATCGAACTCGCCGGGAAACTCGGCATAACCGGCACACCGGCCATTGTGCTGCAAAACGGCAAGGTACTGAGTGGTGCAATAAAGGCAGAGCAGCTTATTGAGCTTATTGAGGAAAAAGAGAAGGATTCCGGAGCAGATGAAACAAAAAAATAATTTTCTGCTTTTAGTTAGTGTCTGTGTATAAACTGCTGTTTTTTTATTTTAGTCATGCCCCGAAAGCGTTCGGGGCATCCAGAACTCACTGAAAAGACTGGATTCCCGCTCAACAAACTGCGTGAATGACGGCTCAATTGTTGTCTTTATACACAGACTATAGTTATAACCCTTGCAGACCTCTGAGAGATTTTTCCCTAAAATTCTCCTGCTGTACAAGCGTTTGCTACATAGAGTCTGTGTATAAACTGCTGTTTTTTATTTTAGTCATACCCGAAGTCTGTAATCGGGTATCCAGAACTCACTGTAAAGAGTGGATTCCCGCTCAACAGACCGCGGGAATGACGGCTCAATTCTTATATTTATACACAGACTCTACAAAAGCAAAAAGGCAGCTTTTCACCTGCCTTTTTGCTTTTTTTCTTGACTAATAAATTTTCGAACAATTATTATAGCTGTGCTGTTGAACTATGCAATGACCGTGTTGCATTTAAAAACATTATGTGGAGGTTTATGTGAAGGCAAAGGACATTATGGAGCAGGTAAAGGATTATTTATCTCCTGACGACACCATCAAAAACGCCGTAAACAAGATGAGAGTTCTTAAGAGAGATGATGGAATAGTCGGGGTAAAGGGTATGATAGTACTCGATAACGAAGGCAACCTGGTAGGTATGGTTTCAGTTAAAGATATACTCAAAGCGATTATACCTTTTTATATGACCATGACAGAGCTTGGAGAGTTTACATGGGAGGGCATGCTTGCAGAGATGACAAAAAAGGTTGCCGACAAAAAGGTAGCGGAGATAATGATGAAGGATGTAATAACAGTCTCCGAGGATGCCCCGCTCATGGAGTGTGCTGATCTTATCGTCAAACATAATCTCCAGAGAGTCCCTGTTTTAAATAAAGAGAAGAAAGTCGTTGGCATCATCTATGTACGGGACCTCTATAATGCAATTGTAAGAGTGCTCCTGGATGACAAGGAGGTACAGAATCTATGACTCACGAAGCTGCCGCTGCATCCCAGCCCTTTGTAATGGACGCAACTTTCTGGACTGCCACAACCATATTCCTGATCTCCTACGTTGTTATAATATCGGAAAAGGTACACAAGACAGTGGTTGCAGTCTTTGCTGCATCGCTGATGCTTGTGTTAAAAATACTTTCGCAGTATGAGGCTTTTCATGTTGAGGAATTAGGGGTAGACTGGAATGTTATCTTCCTGCTTATCGGGATGATGACGATAATAAACCTTATGCGGCCTACAGGTTTTTTTGAATACATTGCGATTAAAAGCGCAAAGGCCGGCAAGGGTGACCCCATGAGGATAATGACGATATTCGCTATAGTCACGGCAGTGCTGAGCGCTTTGCTTGACAATGTCACTACTGTGCTCCTGCTCGCCCCGGTCACCCTTCTGATTGCTGATGCCCTCGAGGTTGATCCGATTCCATTCCTGATTGTTGAAGCCCTTGCATCCAATATCGGAGGCACCGCAACACTGATCGGTGACCCGCCCAATATCATGATTGCCTCAAAGGCAAAACTCAATTTCATGGATTTCATCTACAATCTCACACCGATTGTTATCGTATTGATGGTTGTGCTTCTCGTTATTATCAAGATAGTCTTTGGCAAGAAACTGAAGACGAGGGAAGAGCTCAAACAGAGAATAATGCAGATGAACGAGAAAGAGGCGATAAAAGACCCGTTAATGCTCAAAAAGTCTCTCTTTGTCCTCGGTCTCGTACTTGTCGGCTTTGTATTTCACGGAACACTGGAACTCCAGCCCGCCACAGTGGCACTCTTCGGTGCAGGTCTGTTGCTTCTGCTGTCAAACACCCACGAACCACATCACTATCTTGCTGAAATCGAGTGGCCTACCATATTTTTCTTCATAGGCCTCTTTATACTCGTCGGTGGAGTAGTAAAGGTTGGACTCATTAAATTGATGTCTCTAAAAATGCTCGCACTGACACAGGGCAATCTCCTTGCAACAAGCATGATCGTAATGTGGTTTTCTGCCATAGCATCGGCAATCGTTGACAATATCCCCTATGTTGCCACCATGAATCCCCTGATAATCGATATGGCAAAACAGATGTGGCCCCAGGAAACAGGCCTGGCCCTCCTCAGACATCCTGACCTGATGCCCATCTGGTGGTCTCTGGCACTCGGGGCATGTCTCGGAGGTAACGGCTCGCCAATTGGTGCCTCAGCAAATGTAATAGTGGTTGGCATGGCCGAAAAGGCAGGGAAGAAAATATCCTTCATGAGATTTGTTGCATATGGTTTCCCGATAATGCTCTTAACAGTATTTATCTCCATGATATACGTGTGGCTGAGATATTACGTCTTTAGTTTTTAATATCCAGACATTAGTAGACCGGTTAAATAGCGCCCCCTCTCAGGGGGCCTCAACGGTTTGCACGCCTTCCAACCTGCCAACTTATAATTTACTTTTACCTTCCTATAAAAATAAAAAATCCTGATTGCTTGACTAAGAATTTCGCCTGGCATTATGATATCTCGTATAGTTGCGTAATGCAATGTTCGCTGTTGCACTAAATAACGATGCAATCGGAGGGTCATGTGAAGGCTAAGGATATAATGGAACCGGTGAAAGAGACATTGACCCCGGAGACCACCCTGAAAGAGGCGGTTAACAGGATGCGGGTTGCCAGAAGGGGAAACGGCAGGGTGGGTGTAAAGGGTATGATTGTCCTTGATAATGGAAAGCTTGCAGGTATAGTCTCAATCAAGGATATCCTCAAGACTATTATCCCATCCTATATGAACTTAACCGAACTTGGAGAGTTCACATGGGACGGGATGCTGGAGGAGATGGCAAAAAAGGTTGCTGACAGGAAGGTAGAGGAGATTATGACAAAGGATGTGATAACTGTTTCAGAGGACGCATCTCTCATGGAGTGTGCTGATCATGTCGTTAAGCACAACCTCCAGAGGATTCCAGTCCTGAATAAAGAGAAACAGGTAGT
The DNA here is from genome assembly GCA_013152195.1 of Nitrospirota bacterium. Taxonomy (GTDB): domain Bacteria; phylum Nitrospirota; class Thermodesulfovibrionia; order Thermodesulfovibrionales; family JdFR-85; genus BMS3Bbin07. The sequence goes on along the minus strand of JAADGU010000145.1, from coordinate 4,502 downwards.
TGGTATTGTGTATATCCGGGATATCTATTATGCAATTGTCCAGGCTCTTTTTGACAAGCTTGACAAGGAGGAAAGGAAATGACACATGAAGCTGCCACAACATCCCAACCTTTTATTATGGACACAACCTTCTGGACAGCCACCATTATATTTCTCCTCGCCTACGCATTAATTATTTCAGAGAAGGTACACAAGACGGTGGTTGCCATATTTGCTGCAGCCCTGATGCTTGTGCTTAAGATACTGGAGCAGAGAGAGGCCTTCCATACCGAAGCGTTCGGCATAGACTGGAATGTCATATTCCTCCTACTCTCGATGATGATAATAATAAATCTCATGAAACCAACCGGGTTCTTTGAGTATATAGCCATTAAAAGCGCTAAGCTTGGAAAGGGTGAACCCATGAGGATAATGACCATATTTGCAATTGTTACGGCCATCCTTAGCGCCCTTCTTGACAATGTTACCACAGTACTCCTCCTTGCCCCTGTTACCCTGCTCATTGCAGATGCCCTTGAGGTCGACCCGATACCCTTTCTGATTGCCGAGGCACTCGCCTCCAATATAGGCGGCACTGCCACACTAATCGGAGACCCCCCAAATATCATGATAGCCTCAAAGGCAAAATTTGATTTCATGTCCTTTATCTATAACCTGACACCTGCGATCATCGTTATAATGGCTGCTTTCCTCTTTGTCCTTAAAATAATGTTCGGCAAGAAACTCCATGTCAGGCCCGAACTGAAACAGAGAATACTGGAAATGGATGAAAAAGAGGCCATAAAAGACCCGCTTATGCTTAAAAAGTCGCTCTTTGTCCTCTCAATTGTTATAATTGGTTTTGTCCTTCATGGCACCTTCAACTACGAACCGGCAACAGTGGCACTGTTTGGAGCAGGACTTCTACTGCTGCTTTCAGGCACTCACGAACCACACCACGTCCTTGCCGAAATCGAGTGGCCTACCATATTCTTCTTTATGGGACTCTTTATCATTATCGGTGGTGTTGTCAAAGTGGGGCTAATTAAATGGATGTCACTTGAAGTGCTTGCAATCACGCACGGAAACATGTTTGCCACGAGCATGCTCATAATGTGGTTCTCGGCCTTTGCCTCGGCCTTTGTTGACAATATCCCCTACGTTGCAACAATGAATCCCCTGATAATCGATATGGCAAAACAGATATGGCCGCATCTCCAGGGCATACAGCTACTCCACAACCCGGAACTCATGCCCGTCTGGTGGTCTCTTGCACTCGGGGCATGCCTGGGGGGTAACGGCACGGCTATCGGAGCATCTGCAAATGTGATTGTGGTCGGGCTGGCCGAGCGGGCAGGAAAGAAGATATCATTTATCAGGTTTATGGCCTACGGAATGCCAGTTATGATAATCACGGTATTTATATCCACGATCTATGTCTGGCTGAGATACTATGTTCTAAAGATATAGGAATTACCCTGATATCCCGACCTATAACTTCCCTTTAATATCTTATTAAAATAAAAAATCGCCATTTTCTTGACATATCCATTAACAGAGGATTATGATATCTCTGCAATTGCGTATTGCAATATTATTGTTACAATAATCAACAGTATTGAATAGACGAAGAAGGAGGCAACACGATGTCACGCACTTTGCGAAGGTTTCTCTTCCTTTTTGCAGTAGTGGCTATAACTATCGGATTTTATAGCATTGCATTTGGTGAAGAACAGGTAGTTGAGGTAGCTCAGAAAGGAAGCACTATTGTCTGGTGGATGTGGCCGGTAATCCTGTTTGTCTTTACCTTTTTCCTCGGTATCCTGGCAGTTGTTGCAGGTGTTGGAGGAGGGGTGCTGTTTGTGCCCATAGTAAGCAGCTTTTTTCCCTTTAATCTTGATTTTGTAAGAGGTGCCGGCCTGCTGGTGGCCCTTACCGGGGCACTCTCTGCAGGTCCCGGATTGCTCAAGCGCGGACTTGCAGATCTCAGACTCGCCCTGCCCATGGCCCTCATAGCCTCTACATGTTCAATCTTCGGCGCAATGGTGGGCCTTGCACTCCCTACAAATGTAGTCCAGACCGCACTTGGGGCCACGATCATCATGATCGTCATCATTATGGCCACTGCCAAACGCTCGGATTTTCCGGATGTTAAAGAGGCGGATACACTCTCTTCAGTTCTCAGGATAACAGGCATTTATTATGAGGAATCCGCCGGCAAGCAGATTAACTGGCAGATTCACAGAACACCCCTTGGGCTTTCACTCTTCATCGTAATAGGCTTTATGGCAGGCATGTTTGGACTCGGGGCCGGATGGGCAAACGTACCCGTGCTTAATCTGCTCCTTGGAGCACCACTGAAGATTTCTGTGGCAACGAGTGTTTTTCTGCTTTCCATTACTGATACAGCAGCAGCATGGGTATATATTAACAAGGGGGCGGTACTACCGTTAATTGCCGTACCGTCCGTTGCCGGCATGATGCTTGGCACGAGAATAGGTGTAAGGATACTGGCAAGGGCAAAACCCAAGGCAGTAAAATGGATGGTGGTAACCATTCTCTTTCTTGCCGGATTCAGAGCACTCTTAAAAGGTCTTGGAATATGGGGGTGATAAATTATGAGTAACAAGACAAAGCCATCAGAAGAACAGCTAAAATATGCATCCGTCCTTCAAACTATATCCCTTGGGGGGTTGGCGCTCCTGGTCATTGGATTTTTTGTTTATCTAAGCGGCCTCCTTCCAACCCTGGTTCCGGCCGATGAAATTCCGAACTACTGGGGAATGAGAGTACATGATTTCGTTGAAAAAACGGGGATGCCAACCGGGTGGGACTGGGTACCCTTACTTAATCATGGCGATATAGTCAGTTTTCTGGGAATAATCCTGCTGGCTGCAGGCACACTCGTATGTTTTGCGGTTATACTTCCCAATTTTATACGCAAAAAGGATACCCCTTTTGCGATTATTGTCATCGTACAAATCCTGATCCTCTTGCTTGCAGCAAGCGGATATATTACAGGGGGTCATTAATATGAACACACTTGATTCATGCCCGATTCCAAGGCTTGAAAGAATCCTCTTATGCACAGACGGTTCAGAATTCAGCGAAGGTGCTATCAGGGAGGCTGTCAGCATTGCAAAAAGATGCAACAGCAAACTCCATGTCATCTCTGTAGTTGAAGTAAACCCTGAACTTGAGGCTTATGCCCCCGGGCTTGTAGAAAAGATAGAAAAAGATACAAGAAAACACCTCGAAACCATAAAAGAAAGGGCCGAGAAAGAAGGTGTTACTTGTGACACAATAACACACGAAGGGGAGGAACCCTACAGATACATAGTTAAGGAAACTGCCAGACTAAAGGCTGACCTGATAATAATGGGGAGACATGGCAGAACCGGCTTAACAGACTGATGATGGGAAGTGTTACCGCAAGGGTCATTGGACATGCTGACTGCAATGTCCTTGTTGTGCCAAGGGCGGCAGTATTTACGTGCAAAAAGATACTGATTGCTACAGATGGCTCGGAATTCAGCGGGAAGGCAGTTCAAGAGGCCCTTGACATTGCTGCGGCTAGCAAAAGTGAAGTTGTCATTGTATCAGTGGCTTCAAGCGACTCTGAGCTCAAGGAAGCCGGAATGCATGTCCGGAAGGCGCAGGAAATGGCCGACAAAAAGGGTATAAAGGTTACAACCGAAATACCTGTGGGCACTGTGTACGAGATGATCATTGAGGTTGCTGAAAAAGAAAAAACTGACCTCATCGTTGTCGGAAGCCATGGAAGAACAGGACTTAAAAGATTATTGATGGGAAGTGTAGCAGAAAGGGTTATCGGCCACGCCTCATGTACAGTCCTGGTAGTTAAGTAAGAACAGAAACAGGTAATCCGGAGTATTGCACTGCAATACTCCGGATTTGATAATTTTCAGCAGTAAGAGACACTCCCACCCTTAAGTCGTAATTCCATAGAAAACATACATCGTCCCAATCATGACAACAAGGAACAGGATTGTCATAACCGAGCCGGCCTTTATATAGTCAACTGTCTTGTACTCTCCAGGGCCCATGATATAAGCGTTTACCTGATGTGTGGGCAGGACAAACGTATTGGACGCAGCCACAGCCACGGTCAGGGCAGCCATTCTCGGATCCACACCACCCCCCATTGCCATGTTGATAGCCAGAGGCACCAGCAGTACGGTTGCACCTACATTGGAGACAACAAGTGTAAATGCCGAGGTGAGAAGCCCGATAACTGTAAGAAGCACAATTGGCGAAACATCGCCGATCAGAGAGAGTATCTGGGTTGCTATGTATGCTGCTGCTCCTGTCTTCTCGGTTGCCACACCCAGAGGTATCAGCCCCCCCAGAAGAAAGACCGTCCTCCAGTCCACTGCATTATATGCCTCGTCAACGGAAAGAACCCCTGTCAGGATCATCCCCACAGCACCTGTCATCAAGGCTACCGAGAGCTTTACACTGCCTGAGACAACAAGGACAAGGGCAACTGCGAAGCAGAACAG
>JAADGU010000131.1 GCA_013152195.1 Nitrospirota bacterium | reverse complement strand
CTTAAAGAGACATTGGCATCGCACCTGAGTGAGCCCTGCTCCATGTTGCCGTCACAGACTCCAAGGTATCTGAGGATGGCCCTCAGCTTCCTCATAAAGGCTGCGGCTTCCTTTGGTGTCCTGATATCAGGCTCTGATACAATCTCCATAAGGGGCACACCAGCGCGGTTGAGGTCAACGAGACTGCCGTCTTTCTGATGTATGTTCTTTCCTGCATCCTCTTCCATGTGAATACGCGTTAAGCCTATCCTTCGCTCAATCCCGTCAGTCACTATATCTATATACCCATGCTCGCAGATGGGAAGTTCATACTGGCTTATCTGGTATCCCTTGGGGAGGTCGGGATAAAAGTAGTTTTTTCTTGCAAACCTGCTGTATGGAGATATACTGCAGTTCATGGCAAGACCTGTCTTCACCACAAACTCCACAACACGGCGGTTCAGAACAGGCAGAACACCGGGCATGCCGATACAGACAGGACAGGTCTGTGTATTATGGCCGGAGCCGAACCGGGTGGAACAACCACAGAATATCTTTGTATCCGTTAAGAGTTGAGCATGTATCTCAAGGCCGATTACCACTTCATATTCTGTTCCTTCTGACTTCAGGCTTGTGACTTCTGACATTGCATGTACCCCTTCTGTTGACAAGTTTTTATTTCAGAGTTTTTGTTGCGCCCGGCAATAATTTTAACCCCAAAGTGAGCGATTTATCAAGTCATGGAATGGATATAGAAAACCTGCGGGTTAAAAAACCATATCTGTTTACCTAAAACGGCAGGCCAAGGGCGGCAACCGGAGAGAAGCTCCGGCGGTGGATGGGGCAGGGTCCGTGCTTTTCGAGCATCTCGATATGCATCCGGGTTGCATAACCCTTATGTTTTTTGAAACCATAGGCAGGATAAAGGGAGTGAAAATGCTCCATCAGCCTGTCCCTGGTAACCTTTGCTATTATTGATGCCGCTGCAACCGAGGCACTGATACTCTCTGCCCTCGGCATGGAGACCTGCTTTATCTTCAGGGGAAGCTCCATTGCATCTATTATCAGTATGCGGGGTGCATTGCTGAGGTCCTCTATTGCCGTTATCATTGCCTGTTTCGTGGCCCTGTATATATTTATCCTGTCTATCTCCTCAGGACCGACAACCCCAACCCCTATATCTTCAGCCTCAGTCAGTATCTCCCAGAAGAGGGCCTCCCTCTGCTTTGGGCTCAGCTTTTTGGAATCCTTAAGCCCTGCTATCCTTACATCAGGGGGCAACACCACTGCCGAGGCAACTACAGGGCCTGCCAGAGGCCCCCTGCCAGCCTCATCCACCCCGGACAGGGGAGTGTGGCCCTGTGCACGGAAACGGTCGTCATAGGTGTAAGGATCTTCAGAGGCCACGATAGTTGCCCATCAGTATCAGCGTCTGAAAAGCTCTTTTTCCTTAACCTTGGCGGCCTTCCCCTTCTTGTCTCTGAGGTAATAGAGCTTTGCCCTCCTGACATCTCCCTGCCTGATGACTTCAAGCTTCTCGATAACGGGCGAATGAACCGGAAAGATTCTCTCCACACCAATGCCGTGAGAGACCTTTCTGAGCATGAAAGTCTCCTTTATGCCGCTGCCTTTACGGCCTATAACAACACCTTCAAAGGGCTGAATCCTCTCCTTGTCTCCCTCTACAACCCTGACGTGAATCCTTACAGTATCACCAATATTGAATTGCGGAACCTCTTTTCTGAATGCCTCCTCTACGGAGCTTACCATATTCATTCTTCTTCCTCCTTTATCTCCCTGATCAGTTCATTATCCTCTTCACTGAGGTTTACTCTCTGCAACAACTCGGGTCTTCGCTGAAGGGTGTGCCTAAGCGCCTCTTTTCTCCTCCACCTTCTTATCAACTCGTGGTTTCCGCCAAGCAGCACATCGGGCACCCTCATCCCCCTGAACTCTGCAGGCCTTGTATACTGGGGATAATCGAGCAGGCCTGTTGTAAAAGACTCCTCTTCAGCAGACCTCGAGTCTCCAAGCACACCCGGCAATAATCTTGTAACGGCATCTATTATAACCAAAGCAGGCAATTCTCCACCAGTCAGCACATAATCTCCGATGGATAACTCCTCATCCGACACTGCCCTTATCCTCTCGTCAAAACCCTCATACCTGCCTGCTATAAAGAGGATACGCCTCCTGTCCCCTGCGTATTCCTCTGCAAGGGACTGGTTAAAAACCCTGCCATCCGGTGTAAGCAGCACTTTAAACCTCTCCAGCCCGTCCCTGTCCAGATAATCCAGGGCATTATATACAGGCTCGGGTTTTAAGACCATACCGGCCCCGCCTCCGTATGGAGAATCATCAACCTGGCGGTGTTTGTCCGTGGTAAAGTCTCTTATATTATAGACATCCACCCTGACAGCTCCCCGCTCTATTGCCCTCTTCATGATACTCTCTGAAAGGTACGAATTTATTATATCAGGAAACAGTGTCAGGACCTCAAATGTCATGGTGTCAAATATCCCGGGTGTCATTCAAGGAGCCCTGCCTCCGGCGAGATAATAATCCTCCTGTCCCTGATATCTATCTCCCTGATAACATCCCTGATAGCCGGGATCAGATACTCCTTCCCCTCATCCCTGACAACATAGACATCATTACTGCCGGTCTCGATTATGTCGATCACCCGTCCGATATATACACCGTCAACAGTAAAGACCTTCAGACCGATTATCTGATAATAATAATAAACACCATCAGGCAACGGGGGACTCTCCTCCTCCGGCACCATTAATTGTCCTCCACGGAGGGCTGCGGCATCTTCAGGGGAGTTAATCCCGCGCAATTTCATGATGATTGTACGGCCATAGGGCTTGGAGTATTCAATGGTGAATTCCCTTATCTCATCATCAAGTTTGATATACACCCGTGATACATCATCAAATCTTTCAAGAGAGAAAGTGAGGGGCAGTACTATAAATTCCCCCTTCACACCCCGTGACTTGACTATTCGCCCGATACTGACAAGAGAAGACATAGTTTATCCTGAAGATAGAAGATATGACTTTACCGGCTTAAAGGCAGGAGCAAGGACACTACCCCGGAAGAGGCGCCCCCCTTCCGGGTATATAATTCTTTTATTCAAATCTTATTCAAGAATTTCGAGGACACAGCGTTTACCCATCTTGGTTCCTGCTGCAGAAAGGATTGTCCTCATAGCGCGTGCTGTTTTCCCCTGTTTTCCTATTACCTTACCAAGATCACTCTGAGCCACTCTGAGTTCAAGAACAGTGGTTTTCTCACCATCAACTTCCTGTACAACGACCTCTTCAGGTCTGTCAACCAAAGCTTTAGCCATAGATTCCACCAATTCTTTCATCTTCTGCCACCTCCATCAGATTGATTCGGCCGCCTACAGGCCAGCCTTCTGTAATAGCCTCTTAACCGCATCAGTCGGTTGCGCACCACGCTGTAACCAGAACTTGGCCTTTTCCGTGTCAATCTTTATTTCAGAGGGGTCCTTCATTGGATTATAAAAACCCACGATCTCAATAAAGGCTCCATCTCTTCTGGTCCTTGAATCTGCAACAACAACTCTGTAAAAAGGTCTCTTATGAGCCCCCAACCTTGTTAACCTGATCTTTACCAACTACTCACCTCCTGCATCTGACTATATTTAGCATACCAGCAACCGGGCATACAACCTTAAAATTTTAATATACCTGAGTGGGTAAAGTAAACCCCGCCCCATTCAAAAGGGCATCGGCATACCCCTGAATTTACCTTTCTTGCCCTTTTTGCCTTTAAACATCTTCAACATCCGCTTCATCTCCTTGTACTGCTTCAGCAACCTGTTCACATGGGTAACGGTCGTACCGCTTCCAAGGGCAATCCTCTTCTTTCTGCTGCCGTTCAGTATATGGGGATTTCTCCTCTCCCTCGGTGTCATGGAGCTTATAATGGCCTCTATCCTCGAAAACTCCTTTTCATCCACCTGCACACCCTTCAGCTGTTTACCCATACCGGGTATCATGGAGAGGATGTTCTCTATCGGTCCCATTGACTTTATCTTCCGCAACTGCTCCCTGAGATCCTCGAGTGTAAAAGTCTCATCGGTAATCTTTTTCTGAAGCGCCTCAGCCTCCTTGACGTCAACCGCCTCCTGGGCCTTCTCTATAAAGCTGAGGACATCACCCATCCCGAGGATCCTCGATGCAACCCTGTCAGGGTGAAAGGGCTCTATCATATCTATCTTCTCACCAACACCGATGAACTTGATGGGTTTGCCGGTTACAGCCCTTATTGACAGGGCAGCACCACCCCTTGCGTCTCCGTCCATCTTCGTCAGTATTATACCGTCTATGCCTGTCTGCTCATTAAAACTCTTTGCAACAGTAACGGCATCCTGTCCTGTCATGGCATCAGCCACAAAGAGGACCTCATCCGGTTTTACCGCTGCCCTGATACCCTCGAGCTGCCCCATCAACTCCTCATCGATATGGAGCCGTCCTGCGGTATCTATTATAAGGATATCCCTGGCATCCAGCCGTGCCTTTTTCAGGGAGGCCCTGGAGACTGCCACAGGGTCTTTCTCGTCCAGGGCGGAAAATACAGGAATGTCAATCTGGGCCCCCAATGTAGTCAACTGGTCAATTGCAGCAGGTCTCTGCAGGTCTGCTGCCACAAGCATGGGTCTCCTGCCCTGTTTTTTAAACAGATTGGCAAGCTTTGCCGCAGTGGTTGTCTTACCGGAACCCTGAAGGCCGATCATCATGATTACTGTGGGGGGATTTGGAGCGAATAATATCCTTTCATTCTGACTGCCGAGGAGCTCGATCAACTCCTCATGAACGATCTTTACAACCTGTTGACCAGGGGTCAGGCTCTCAAGAACCTCCTTGCCTATGGCCTTTTCCCTTAACCGGGTGATAAAATCCTTGACCACCCTGAAGTTAACATCAGCCTCCAGGAGGACGAGCCTCAGCTCTCTGAGGGCAACATCAACATCCTCTTCCTTTAAAAATCCCCTGCCCTTGAGCTTTGAAAATATGCCTTCTAACTTTTCACTTAAAGAGTCAAACATCTTACCTCACTATCCTAAAAACTGGTCAATTTTTGCCTTGAGCTGGGGTTTTGGAACAGCCCCGACAATCTGCTCAACCTTCTCGCCATCCTTGAAGAACATAAGCGTGGGTATCCCCATAATCTTGTATTTGCTGGCAATCTCGGGGTTTTCATCAGTATTCAACTTACAGACCTTGACCTTACCTGCATATTCCCTGGCTATCTCTTCAACAGTAGGGGCCACCATCCTGCAGGGACCACACCATACAGCCCAGAAGTCCACCATTACAAGCCCTTTAAACCCTAACACCTCCTGATCCCAGGATGATGTTGTTACTTCTATAACGCCCTCAGCCATATGAACCTCCTATCATGAATTTTTATAAGTATCTTCAACACTTAATCAAGTTATTATATTTTTCGTAAAAACAATTTGTCAAATAGGTTCAGATTATTTTCTTCAGTGTCTCTTCCAGTTCATTGAGTTTAAACGGCTTTTTAAGTGTAAGAACCCCCTTGCTTCTGAAATCATTATCCATCTCAGGCGTGATATAGGCAGAACAGACTACAATATGAGGCCTTTTGCTCTTTTTGCAGAGTTGATCCACCAGGATTGTACCATTGCCTTCCGGCATCTTCAGATCAGTAAAGACTATATCAACATCAAAGTCCTCCTTCGCGGTGATAACCATGGCGTCATTAATATTTGAGACAGAGGTCACCTCATAACCCCACCGTTTCAGTGCCCTCTCAAGAAACCACCTTACAAGCTGCTCATCGTCAACCACAAATGCTTTCATAACTCTCCATACAGGATAATGTCTGTTTGTAATCCCTGATAATCCTGTCTGTTTTTACAATCTAAAATCACGCTAAGCCTCTCCTCCCTCAAAGAGGCCACCCTTTTGCATCCTGTATTTTAACTCATCTACCGTAATATTCAGAAGCCTTGCAGCCCGGGAATGGTCTCCTCCACTCATCTCAAGCACCCTTTCAATCAGTTTTTCTTCAAATTCTTCAATATCCACACCACCGGCCGGTATATTTATCTCAAGCTCCCCTGAACCGGATCGGCCGACTATGCAATCAACCCCCTCAAAACCATTCTGCAGAGACAGCTTGCCCCTTAGCCGGCTCATCTCTTTTCGAAGCACCACAGTCTCGAATGCCTTTTTTATCAGGATATTCAGTTTGTCCATATTAAAAGGTTTCTCAATAAAGTCATAGGCCCCCATCCTGACAGACTTCACCGCAGTCTGAATATCTCCATAGGGCACTATCATCATAACAATGGCATCCCTGTCAATCTCCTTTATCCTCTCAAGCACGGTCATACCGGATATATCCGGCAGATGGATATCAAGAAGGGTAATATCAGGGCGTTCTTTTTTATAGAGGTTCAACCCCTCCATTCCCTTCTCTGCAGTAATCACAGAGTAGCCCTCTTTTTCAAAATTCTGCTTCAGGGACCATCTCAGGAGTTTCTCGTCATCTACTATTAATATCCTGGCCTGCTTCAAGGGAATCTCCTTTCACACTATACCCTGAATCCATTGATAAATGGCTGTTGGAAGCAATACGACAGACTCTTCACTCATTCTCGTCCCGGCCATCCGTCCCCGCAACAAGTGCGGGAGAAAGTATCACGGATACTTAAAACCGTTCAGAGCCTGTCATATTGCTTCTCTCCTCATGATTGAGGCTTTTTATCACTATCTCCTGGTATAGTTTACTCTATAATACTCACTATCCCAGGGTTCCATAACTGTGAAGACCGGACAGTAACAGGTTAACACCGAGATATGTAAAGACCACGGTAACAAACCCCACAACCGCAACCACGGCCACCTTCCGCCCCCTCCAGCCCCTCATAAGACGGGCATGCAGGTAAAAGGCATAAACAAACCATGTAATGAGTGACCACGTCTCTTTCGGGTCCCAGCTCCAGTACACACCCCAGGCCTGATCAGCCCAGATAGCACCAAAGATTAGTCCACCGAGCGTGAATATGGGAAAACCAACAGCTATAGTCTTATACGTCAGTTCATCAAGCAGGTCAGTGGTTACATTAAATGCTGCTACTATCCTCTTTAACAGATATCCGTATCTCCAGACCAGGGCAATAATAATCACAGACCCTATCCAGCTTGCCAGAGACACCGCAGCTGAAGCGCTTTTAAAGGTTGCCCTGAAGAGGTAGTTCTTTATTGCCTCAGGCGTAGTAGCCAGAACGTGATACTTCATGAAATCAAGTCCCATGGCAGCAAGCAGGACAATGAGGATACCAAGGGAAACCGTCCAGAAGATATAGGCCGGCTCAGTCCTCTCTTCAGTCTTCTCTATGAGGTACATAAGTGCCGTGCCAAAGGAGAGGCCGAATGCGGCATAGGCGATAAAGCTCATCGTGACATGTGCAAGCAGCCAGTTGCTCTGAAGCGCGGGCATGAGTGGCTGTATCTCCTTGGACATGCCTGTCATCTCTATAAAGGCCAGTGCCAGGCCTGCCACCGGGGTTATAAAGGCACCGAAAGAGCGGTTCCTGTATTTAAACTCAATAATAAGGTATCCAAGGATAAGACACCAGACAAAAAATATAAGGGATTCATACAGGTTTGAGATAGGTGGCCGCCAGAAACTCCTCAACCCCATTTCATAACCCTCAACCCATCTCATCAGAAATGCAACGGTCTGAGCCACAAAGCTCGCCACAGTTATACCAGTGGCAACCACCCCTATCCCTCTGTTCCTGAAGACCAGGTATGAAATATATGCAACCATTGAGAGCATATACCCAATGGTCGCTATACCAAAGAGCACCGAACTATCCATCTGCTCCTCCTGACAAACCCGCTATAAATCTCTCGATCTTTCTCTCAAATGACGGCCTGTTCTTATTCGCTGAGGCAAGTACTGTAACCTCACTGAAATTCCCCTCTCTCCTGACCAGGACCCAAATCCTCCTGTGACTCATGAAAAAGGCTATGTACAGGCCCAGTGTCATTATACCACTTCCAAGATAGACCAGCCATACACCGGGGTCCTTTCTGACCTGCAAGCCTGTATATTGCACCCCCCAGTAGTCCACAAACTCAACCATATTACCGTCAGGGAGACGCCATGTTGCAGGAAAACGCCTCAGTATCCACCCTGCATACTTTGCCTTGCCCCCCTCTGAAAATTCTATGTAGACAGCAGGATTGTTCATCATATCCGAATATGTAAAGGTCTTCCCGGAATTATCCATGGCAAGGGCAGGACTGAAGTCCCTGATTGTGCCGACAATCTCTGTACCGGGTATGACAAAGGACTCCCCGGGCATCCTGTTGACGGTCACTGCCTTGCCGCTGCCGCCCCTGATTTTCAGAATAAAATAACCCCTTGCATCTGGAACCATTCCATAATTTGACTGGTAAAACGTATACCCCCCATACCTGAGGGGAGAGTTCACCTCCACAACCTTTTTCAAGACCTCTTTTCCGTCCCTGATGACAGTAAGCCGGCTTCTGTAGACCTTCGGCATATCCGACATATCATAGAACTCAACATCAAAGTCATCACACCTTATGGTAAAGCCAAGTTTGTGCTCAGTGTCATCCCTTGCATATGCAATATCAGAGGCATAGCCCTCCTGAATGGGCAAGTAGCCCTTGAAACCAAAGAATATTCCGATCACCACACCCAGCATAATGACTATGATGCTGAGGTGAGTAATATAAACACCAAGTCTTGAGTAACGCCCCTTCTGTGAATAGAGTTGGTAACCTCCGTCCTCCATAGTACTGTCTTCAGCACTGAACCCAAGGGATTTAAGCGCCAGCACGAGTCTTTCCCTCACAGACT
>JAADGU010000075.1 GCA_013152195.1 Nitrospirota bacterium | reverse complement strand
GATTATACCCTGAACCCCTACATTGGCTGCCAGTATGGCTGTAGCTACTGCTATGCAAGGTTCATGCAGAGGTTCAGCGGCCACAGTGAGGGATGGGGGGAGTTTGTGGATGTGAAGATTAATGCTCCCGAGCTGCTGGAGAAAGAGATAAAGAGGAAGAAGGCTGCACGGGTCTGGATAAGCGGTGTATGTGATCCTTATCAACCTGTGGAAGGCAGATATAAATTGACACGGAGATGTCTTGAGATCCTTGTAGAAAATGACTGGCCTGTGACAATTCAGACCAAGTCCCCTCTGGTTCTGCGGGACCTGGATTTGCTGAAGAGGTCACAAAAGCTTGAGGTTGGCTTTACCGTGACAACAGCGGATGAGAAGACAAGAAAGATTTTTGAGCCAAAGGCCCCGCCGGTTGAAGAGAGGATCAAGGCTCTTGCCGTATTACACTCGGAAGGTGTGAAGACATTTGCCATGATAGCCCCAATCCTTCCCGGGGCTGATGGGCTGGTTGAAAAATTAAAAGGAAAAGTCGCTTATGTGCTCATTGACAGGATGAATTATCACTATGCTGATTGGGTTTACAGGAAGCACGGGATGGAGTGGGCAATGAAGGAAGGGTTCTTCATCGGGATGAGGAAGGTTTTAAGGAATTCCTTTGAAAGGGAGAGTATCCCCTGCGAGGTATTGTTTTAGACAGGGCAAAATGTTATGAGACGCAAATTTACTTACGGAGTGAACAAGTTCTTCAGTGCTTGATTTTGACAAACATGTCTCTCTGAATAGTAACCGGTTAGAAGTTTAATAAGACATTAAAAATATTGGTGTTTGTTATTGAGTAGTTCTACTCAAATGAGGGGGGAGTACTGATTTTATGGAGAATTTATAGAAAGTCCCTTTGTTAACCGTTGTTAAACAGAGGGACTTTCTTTGGTCAATTACAGAGTCAATTACTGTCTAACCACATTTACCGCTTTGGGACCTTTTGGGCCCTCTTCGATATCGAAGCTGACTGACTCTCCCTCGGCAAGTGACTTAAAACCATCGTCCTGGATTGAAGAATAGTGGACAAACACATCGCTGCCGTCTTCACTGGTGATAAAACCAAAACCCTTGGACTCATTGAACCATTTTACTGTTCCATTAGCCATTTTTCTCTCGTACCTCCTTACTTAAAAACTAAAGTCTCAGAATTACTCCGCTTCATATAAAAAGACCACTAAGCTAAAAGTCTTTGTGGTCTTACGCGTTACAAAAACTTCAGAAACTCTATAGAAAGAGTAGCATATTCAACAGCAAATAGTCAACACAAAACATTGCGTCTGTCAAATTAAACCGGTCCGGTTAGAAAAACCCTGCAAAAAGAAGCCCCGTCAGGGTTGATTTTGCTATACTGAAAAGAGGAAAATAGAGCAGTGTCGGGTTTATAAAAGTTACTCTGCTTAAAATTGCTGTTCAGGGAGGTATATAATGATTGACAGGACAAAGGTTGAAGAGGTGATAAACAAAATCAGGCCAACGCTTCAGAGGGATGGTGGAGACGTCGAACTCGTTGAGATTACAGATGACAATATCATAAAGGTGAGGCTCGTTGGCGCCTGCGGTACATGTCCCATGTCCATAATGACCCTGAAGGGGGGGATTGAAGCTGCAATGAAGCAGGAAATCCCAGAGGTCAAGGCAGTAGAGGCAGTATAGGGACTGGGAGTTGAAGAATCTCCCTTTAACTTCCTCAGTTTTTCAACTCATCAATTCCTGTCTAAGCCATTCCAGATACTCCGGGGATCCTTGCACAATGGGGAGTGAAATTATCTCCGGCACACTATAGGAATGGAGTTCTTTCACCCTCTTTTCAAGTGCATTGAAGAGGTCCCTTTTCGTCTTTACAATCATAAGGACCTCGTGTTCATCCTCTACCTTCCCTTCCCAGCTATAGATTGAACGTATGCCCTTTACGATATTTACACACCCTGCAAGCCTTTCTTCAACAATGGTCCTTGCAATCCTTGCTGCCTCTTCTTCATCAGGTGCTGTAATGAAAACAACTGCATACTCCATAACACTAACCTCCTTAAGCCGGGGCCTGCCCGGACATCCTTGATACCATAGGAATTACCCGCTGTCTTTTCTGCATCCGGGAATCAAAGTATTTCTATTATATCAAAATTTATTCATATCCTTACGGCAGGTCAGAAATCAAGCCGGATATATACAGATGATACACCCTCTGCTATAATAACCTCTATGAAGAAGATTATGACGGTCTGTCCTTACTGCGGTTGCGGTTGCGGCCTCTACCTCCATGTGGAGAACGGACGGATTACAGGCACATCTCCGAGCAGGGCCCATCCGGTAAACAGGGGAAGCCTGTGTGTAAAGGGCTGGAATGCCCATGAGTTTGCCACCCACCCCGACAGACTGAAATATCCCCTGATAAGAAAAGGGAAAAGCCTCAAAAGGGCCACATGGGATGAGGCCTTGAACCTCGTAGCAGCACGCCTTGGAGAGATCAGGACAAAACACGGGCCTGACTCCATAGGGATTCTCAGTTCGGCAAAGTGTACAAATGAAGAAAATTACCTGATGATGAAGTTTGCAAGGGCAGTGCTTGGTACAAACAACATTGATCACTGTGCCAGGCTCTGTCACTCCTCAACCGTGGGTGGTCTGGCTGCTGCTTTCGGCTCCGGGGCGATGACCAACTCCATAAGCGAGATTACTGATGCAAGCCTGCTGTTTGTGATTGGTTCGAACACGACGGAGCAGCACCCGATGATAGGCATGCATATGCTTGAGGCCGTTGACCGGGGGGCCACACTGATAGTTGCAGACCCGAGAAGGACACAGATAGCAGAGTTCGCCCATATCCATCTCAGGCACCGCAGCGGCACTGACGTTGCCCTTCTGATGGGGATAATGAATGTGATAGTGAGCGAGGGGCTTGTGGATGCTGACTTTGTCAGGAGAAGGACCGAGAACTTCGACCCCTTTGAAGAAGAGCTGAAGCGTTATTCTCCGGCAACTGTTGAGGGTATTACCGGGGTCAAGGCCAATGATATAAGGCGTGTTGCAAGGATATATGCCATGGAGAAGCGTTCCATGCTTTTCTATGCGATGGGGATTACGCAGCATATAACCGGGGTTGACAATGTAAGGGCCTGTGCCAATCTGGTCATGCTCTCCGGGCATATCGGCCTGCCGATGTCCGGCATCAACCCGTTGAGGGGACAGAACAATGTGCAGGGTGCCTGTGACATGGGGGCCCTGCCTAATGTCTACAGCGGCTACCAGAAAGTGACGGACGCGCGGGCAAGAAGGAAGTTCGAAAGGGCGTGGCGCAAAAAACTCCCTGTCAACCCCGGGCTGACGATAATGGAGATGATGGATGCAGCACGTGTGGGCAGTCTGAAGGCCATGTATATAATGGGAGAAAACCCCCTGATGTCCGACCCTGACCTTCATCATGTCAGGGAGTCTGTGGAGAGACTTGAATTCCTTGTTGTACAGGACATATTCCCAAACGAGACCTCAGGGCTTGCTGATGTAATCCTGCCTGCTGCATCATTTGCCGAGAAGGAAGGTACATTTACTAATACGGAGCGGAGAGTTCAGCTTCTCGGAAGGGCGGTCGGAGCGGTTGGTGAATCAATGCCTGATGACGGGATAATATGTGCCCTTGCAGAAAAGATGGGTTACAGTATGTCATACAGGGGGCCCTATGAGGTCATGGAGGAGATAGCCCTCCTTACCCCGTCTTACGGCGGGATACTACACCACAGGCTGTCTGATGGTTTCGGCCTTCAATGGCCCTGCCCTGACAGCAGCCACCCCGGAACACCCTATCTGCACAGAAAAAAGTTTGCCAAGGGGCTTGGCACGTTTATTACAGTAGAGTTCCAGCCGCCTGACGAGCCGCCTGATGAGGCATACCCCTTTCTCCTTACAACCGGTCGCCTCTCTTTCCATTATCATACAGGGACGATGTGCCGGAGGACCGCTGTGCTTGAGAGGGAAGAGCCCGAATGCCTTGTAGAGATAAACCCTGCTGATGCAGAAAGGCTCGGTATCCGAAAGAGGACACGTGTGAGGGTGAGTTCAAGGAGGGGCTCGATAGAGCCGCGGGCCCTTGTGACCGGGAGAACCCCGGAGGGAACGGTCTTCATCCCGTTTCATTTCATGGAGGCTGCTGCAAATATCCTGACAAACCCTGCCACAGACCCTGGGGCTAAGATACCGGAATACAAGGTCTGTGCAGTAAAGATAGAGAAGATCGGGACATGAAGAACGAATGGATACTTGAGAAGAATCATCTCTCTTACTGGCTGAGGCAGTTAAGGAAAGAGAGGGACCTTATCGGACCGTTAAGGGACGAGGGCAAGGATATCGTCTTCAGGAGCGTTGAGCAGATTCATGAGGTCATACTTGACTCCCCGGCATCACTGCCTTCGCCCAAGGAATTCCTTATCCCCCAATACGACCCCATGCTCAGGTTAAAGGTTGCGGGTCACGAGTTGGCTTTTCCCTCCAGACCGCAACCCGTATCCCCTGACGTGCACATGAAGGAATCTTTTGGAAAAAAGAGGGTTCTGGACCTGATGGATAAGAAGAAGCGCGTCATCTTTGGTGTCAGGTCCTGCGACATCTCTGCCATCAGGCTCCTGGACAGATTCTATCTCAAAGGGTACAGGGACCCATATTATGAGCAGCGGAGGAAGAATACCCTGTTTATCTCTGTTGTCTGTAATAACCCTGATCCGACATGCTTCTGCATCGGACTGGGAACAGGCCCTTACCTTGAGGAGGGGTTCGACATACAGTTGACCGACCTTGGCAACAGGTACTTTGTTCAGGCAGCCTCTGCTGAGGGGATAAAGACAGTCAGGGGTATGTCCTTTCTCTTCAGCAGACCACGAAAGACAGACCTTGATGACCAGTACGAGGTTTTTCTGAGTGCAAAGGCGAGGTTTCATAAGAGGATAAGCCTTGAGAGCCCCCGGCGAATGATCCTTGCCGGACGGTTAAAGGATGATTTCTGGCAAAAGGTTGCTGCGAGATGTTTTGAGTGCGGCGGCTGTGTTTACGACTGTCCGCTCTGTACGTGCTTCACTGTAACGGACAGGAGATACCCTGACGGTGTGGAGAGGATAAGGCTGTGGGATACTTGTCTCTTCAAGGGTTTTACGCGGATGGCCGGGGGTATACTGCCAAATGAAAAGAGGGTTTTGAGGACTATGAGATGGTATTACCACAAGCTTATCCACTATCCGGAGACATTGAACAAATTCGGGTGTGTGGGTTGCGGCAGATGTGCCATAACGTGTCCCGGAAAGATCGATATGGCAACCATAGCAACAGAGATAAAGGGGCTGGCCCTTAACGGAGAGGAAGAATAACTGATAAGCAAAAACAGGAATTTTCTCAGACAGGATTAACAGGATTTAAATGAAAAATGGAAGATGAAAAATGAAAAATATATACTTGCCTGTAAGCGGAAAGATTGAGGAGATTATACCGCAGGGCCGGGATGTGAGCCTCTTCAGGGTGAGAACTCAAATGCCGCTCGACCATGCGCCGGGGCAGTTCTTCATGGTTTCGGTATGGGGTGCAGGAGAGGTCCCCATATCCGTGGCATCGCTTTCCGGAGAAGACAATACAGTGGAGCTGTGCATAAGGAGGGCAGGCCTTGTTACCGGGGCAATCCATTCCCTGAAAGCCGGAGATCCGCTATGGCTGAGGGGCCCCTATGGCAACGGCTTTCCCCTGGATGTCTCAAGGGGCAGGGATATTGTGGTGGTTGCAGGCGGAATCGGCATGGCCCCGTTAAGACCGCTTATTAAATGGTTTATGAAAAAACCGGAGGATGTGGGGCAGGTAACTCTCCTGTATGGTGCAAGGACTCCTGATGAAATTGTCTTCAGGGAAGAGATGGAGGACTGGAAGGAGAGGGGCATAAATGTGCTTCTCACTGTGGACAGGGCTGATGAGGGCTGGAAGGGACATGTCGGCCTGGTAACAGGCCTATGGCAGGAGGTCCATTCAGACCTGAAGAGGGCCACAGCCTATATATGCGGCCCTGAGGTGATGATAAAGGCCGCCATGGGAGAGCTCTTCCTCTTTGGAATGCCCGAGGAGAGGATAATTACCACTCTTGAGGCACACATGAAGTGCGGAGTCGGTAAATGTGGTCATTGTTATGCAGGTCCCAGATATATCTGTACAGACGGCCCTGTCTTTTCATACAGGGAGATTAAAAACTATAGCCTGCTGTTATCCCGGTAACAATTCGAGGTTCTTCATCCTGGTCCTGAGTTGCTTGCGGCTTATGCCAAGCAGGGCTGCTGCCCTTGACTGGTTCCATGATGTCTTCTCAAGGGCCTTCAGTACAACCCGTTTTTCCATCTCAACAAGGTTAAACCCATCAGATTCAAACTGGTTTTCCTCAGCAACCAGCCTGAGTTTGCGGGGCAGACAGTCAACGGTTATCTGCTCGTAAGGACATAGGATAACCGCACGCTCAATAACATTCTCAAGCTCCCTGACATTTCCCGGCCAGTCATAATTTATGAGGATGTCTGTGACCTTTGAATCAAAACCCGGAATGTTTTTTTTGTTTTTCCTGCTGAAGAGTTCAAGAAAGTGAGAGGCTATGATGGGAATATCCTCCTTCCTTTCCCTGAGCGGGGGCATATGAATTGTTATAACATTGAGCCTGTAGTAAAGGTCTGCCCTGAATTCACCCTTTTCAACCGCCTCTTCTATATTCCTGTTGGTTGCGGCAAGTATACGCACATCGACCTTTATCTTCTTCTTTCCGCCAAGCCTGTGAATCTCCTTTTCCTGAAGGAATCTGAGCAGTTTCTTCTGGAGTGCAAAGTCGAGGTCACCGATCTCGTCAAAGAATATGGTGCCGCCCTCTGACATCTCTATAAGACCGACCTTGTTGTCATAGGCACAGGTAAAGGCCCCTTTTTCATAACCAAAGAGCTCGCTCTCCATCAGTTCCGGAGGGATTGTGGTACAGTCAATGGGGATGAACGGACTGTTGGCCCTCAGCGAGGTATAGTGAAGTGCCCGTGCAACCAGTTCCTTGCCTGTGCCGCTTTCGCCGAGTATGAGGACAGCGGCGTCGGTCTTGCTGACACGTTGAATCATGGAGAATACTTCCTGGATTGCCGGTGATTTACCGATAATATTCAGGAACTGATATCTGCCGGGTATATCGTCCTTTGATTCCAGCGCCCATTCCCTCTTCTGCAAGGCATCCCTCACCATGGATATCATGATATCGAGATTTACCGGTTTTGTCAAATAGGTGTATGCGCCCTTCTTCATGGCATCAACAGCCCTTTCGATAGTGCCATAGGCGGTCATGAGGATAACGGGCATGTTGGGGTTCTTCGCCTTGACCTCTTCGAGAAGTGTTTCGCCGTCAATCCCCGGCAGTCTGTAATCCGATATTATCAGGTCAACATGGTTGTTTTTAAACCGCGATATCGCCTCTTCACCTGTTCTGGCAGTCTCCACATTGAACCTCTCCTTCCTGAGAGTGGCTGAGAGCACCCTCAGGGAGTTTATCTCATCGTCAACTATAAGTATGGTCTGTTTCATCTCTTCAGTGGTAAAAACAGGGTAAATCTGCTTCCCTTGTTGAGCTCGCTTTCAACAGTTATATCCCCACCATGCTCCTTGGCTATCTTTCTGGATATTGCCAGCCCGAGTCCGGTTCCCCGAGTCCTGGTAGTGAAGAAGGGATTGAAAATATTTTCCATGTCTTCCTCTCCGATACCCTTTCCATTGTCCTGGACCGAAAGAAGCAGCCCCCTGCCGGACAGAGTGGTGCTGACTTTAATTTTACCATTTTTCTCCACGGCATCAAAAGAATTAATCAGGAGGTTTATAAGTACCTGCTTTATCTGGTGGTAGTCAAAGGAGGTTAACGGGATATCTCTCTGCAAATCGGTCTCGATAATTATACCCTGCTCTTCGCTTTCCTGTCTCAGAAGGCCGAGTGTTTCCTTGACAAGCCTGTTTATATCCGAGGGCTCCGGTTCGGGCTTTACAGGTTTTGCAAAATCCAGCAGCGTGGTGGTCAGCCTGTTAATCCTTGCCACCTCGTCATAAATAATCCTTAAAAACTCCCTGATGAGACTTCCTTTAAAATTCTTTTTTATATACAGTGCGGCCCCTCCTATTGCATTAAGGGGGTTTTTAATCTCATGTGCAAGCGTGGCTGCCAGCTCGCCTGTTGCAGCAAGCCTGCTCAACCTGTCCTGCTCTGAAAGGGAATGACTCAGCTTGACAACCATGTCATTAAATGCCCTGGAGAGCTCCCCTATCTCATCACTGCTGTGAACCTCAATCTGTTTATTAAAACCTTCTTCTGCAAGCTTGTCTACGGCATCTTTCAGGCTAAGCAGCGGGCGTATAAGTCTTATTATCAGGCCAAGCCCGAACAGCAGTGCAGATGCCAGGGTAATCAGCAGCAGAAGAAAGACTATAATCCTTCTTCCTGACAGGTGGATGGGATTAATGTTCTCATAGAAGACCACCATGCCGAATACGAGCAGTGGGATGGCGGCAAGAAGGCTGAAAGCAGTGAGTGCCCTGTAGAGCATACTGCCCTTTAACTTTAAAAGGCCCTCCTGATTCAGGCTGAAAAAGAGTATTCCGAACCCCACCGGCCTGAAGAGATGACCATACACCCAGATTGTCGACCCTATTGGTGCCGGAAAAAAGAGCAGGACTGCAGATATGCATATCAGGGCATGTCCGAGTGCCAGGTATAGATATGCCCTGAGTCCGGTATGGTGGAATGCTGCGATATACAGCATGCAAACCACACCCGAGAGATAGGCAATGACAATCCATATCAGAGGTCTGAACTCGCCGAATATTGGAAATTTTTTGTAGACATCAGGAAAGAGCAGGATCAAAAGGGGAA
>JAADGU010000072.1 GCA_013152195.1 Nitrospirota bacterium | reverse complement strand
TACTGTCATGCCGTCACTCATTCTCCCACCGCATAAGGGACACTTCTTTGTGTTATTTTTTTCTTTTCTTCCAGCCATTTTCCCACCTCTCAGCAGAAGGTTTATAAACTGTGATTATGAATATCCGGTCAAGCTCCCTGTCGACAGCTATTACCGAATGCACAGGCAGAGACCCCGTATATCCAAGGACAAGACAGCCAGGAAGTGGCCTACCCTTCATATCATAATCTTCGATTATGTTACAATCTTTTAGTGATTCCTCGATCTCTTTTTTGCGTAGACCTTCTATTCTTAGTTTCTGAACTGCATGCAAGGACCATAATATCTTTTCATTTGATACCGGCATATGTTCTTTCGCCTTCTGTTTTATAAAATCTTCTTTTTCTTTAATGTGCATTTCAGTTTCTTAATCCGTTTTGTCTGATTTATCTAAAAGTTTTTTTATCTCTGTTTTCGTGTTCCACGAATCAAGTATTTCAAGAAAAGCCCATTTCCCTAAACTTCCGTCCGGTCTTCTGTCCACGCTGTATCAAATGATAACTGTGCCGTTCCGGAGCAATATTTTAACAACTTTATCAGGTGTCAGCGCCGGTATTTTAGGCATATTCCAGATTTAAAACACTCTCCAGGGTCATCGAATCATCAACAATCTCTTCACCGTGTTTTTTCATGCTTTCCAGATAAGCGCGTATTGCATCTTCAGCCATTGAAACAGCCTCATCCACTGTCTTTCCATAAGTTATACAGCCTGGCAGCGATGGCACTATAACAGTATATCCGCCTTCCGGTTCCGGTCTCAACATTATTCTGAAAGAATATCTTGAAGCCATAAATTCCTCCCGTAATTCTATTCAGTGTATTTATCAAATTGTACCATAATTAGTATAGTTGCTTATTATTTTTTGCCGATAAGCTTTTCTATATACTAAAACGAGCCTTATCCTTATAATAAAATCTGAACTTATGATTTATATCATGGAATCCTTTCCCTCGTATAGTGCATCATTAAAGTGCTGATACAGTTACAGCAGAAAAGATAATAAAAGTCAAAGGAGGACTATCAATGTTTTGTTATCAATGTGAACAGGCTGCAAAAGGAACGGGATGTGAAAAGGTTGGGGTCTGTGGGGGAAGAGTCCGCAGGTTTCGGAGTTGCAGGACCTGCTTGAACATGCATTAAGGGGCCTGGCCCTGTATGCCGTGGAGGCTGAGAAGGAAGGGATCGCTTCTGATCCCGCTGTAAATGCCTTTACAGCAGATGCCCTTTTTACCACTCTTACGAATGTTAACTTCGACGGGCAGAGTATTGCGGGCCTTGTCAAAAGGTGTGTTGAGCTCAGAGATGGGCTTAAGGTTTCAAAGACCCTTGACCATGATGCCGCTACTTTCACCCCGGCAGATGATTACGAGGGAATGGTTGCACAGTCAGGCCGGGTCGGGATTATGAGCTTAAGCGATGATCCGGATATCCGCTCGCTTATGCATACAACATTGTACGGGCTGAAGGGTGTTGCTGCCTATGCAGTGCATGCACGCACACTCGGACAGGAGGACAATGGCGTCTATGCCTTTATGCACGAGGCCCTGGCCTCCATGCTGAGCAAGGACCTCACCCTGAACGACTGGGTGGCAATGGCCCTGAAGTGCGGAGAGGTCAATCTCAGGGCAATGGAACTCCTTGATACGGCTAACACCGGCACCTATGGAGATCCTGAGCCTACCAATGTCTCTCTCGGGGCCAAAAAAGGCAAGGCCATACTCGTATCAGGTCATGACCTTAAGGACCTTGCTGAGATACTGAAGCAGACAGAGGGAAAAGGGATTAACGTATACACCCACGGCGAGATGCTTCCGTGCCACGGTTATCCGGGGCTTAAAAAGTATCCTCACCTTGCAGGTCATTACGGAACTGCATGGCAGAACCAGCACAAGGAGTTTGCTGCATTCCCGGGTGCGATACTCATGACCACCAACTGTTTGCAGAAACCCCTTGATACCTATAAGGACAATATATTCACCTCAGGGCCTGTTCAGTTTCCGGGTGTAACACATATCGAAGGGTATGATTTTACCCCGGTTGTTGAGAGGGCACTTGAATTGCAGGGTTTTGAGACCGATGTTCCGGGCAAAACGGTAATGACAGGATTTGCCAGAAACGCTGTGTTGGGCGTGGCTGGAACGATTGTAGAGGCAGTAAAGAACAAGGATATACGTCACTTCTTCCTGGTTGCAGGTTGCGACGGGGCAAAGCCCGGCAGAAATTACTACACCGAGTTTGTAGAGAAGGTCCCTTCAGACTGTGTGGTTCTGACACTTGCATGCGGGAAGTTCCGCTTTTTCGACAAGGATCTCGGAAATATCGGCGGAATACCGAGGCTCCTGGATGTGGGTCAGTGCAATGACGCCTACTCGGCGATCAAGATAGCGGTTGCCCTTTCCGAGGCCTTTGGTGTGGGAGTCAATGACCTGCCGCTTTCAATGGTGCTCTCGTGGTATGAGCAGAAGGCAGTGGCGATATTGCTGACCCTGCTTCACCTGGGTATTCAGGATATCAGGCTTGGGCCGACACTTCCGGCATTTATCACACCGAACGTGCTCAAGGTACTGGTTGATAACTATAACATCAAGCCGATCAGTACGCCGGAGGAGGATCTGAAGGCGATACTCTGTGGCGATGAAGCAGCTGATGCCGACTGTCTTGAGGTTAGCAAGGCTTCAGCTTAAGTATTACTTAATAAAAATATGCTCAAAAAGAGAGGGGGCGGAATGCCCCCTCTCTTTTATTAAACCGGCAAATAAATACAGAGTATTTAGCAGGTTAAAGGTTTGTTGCACAAACAGAAAAAAACCATATATGTCATTCTGAATTTACTCCAGAATCTCTAAGAATCAATAGGTTATGAGACCCTGAATCAAGTTCAGGGTGACAAATTAAGGGCAAAATGGTATGAGACGCAGTCTATTCGCCTTGCCAGGCCTGAAACAAGTTCAGAGCCTGCCCAATTTAGTTCAGCTGAATAGTTGCCGGGTTAATATCATATTCAGCCCTTCCATTCCTCAACAATATCCCCTTCTTCATCAAACCTGCAGGCCTGGATAAACGGATCATGGTAGAAGGTGAACCACGATCCCTCTTTAATACCCCTGGATTCCAGCTCTTTTTTTATTTCAATGGCATCAAGGGGAAAGTTGTCATATGCAGTAACCCAGAGCGGGTTGAAATGGGCATGCGTGGGAAGCAAATCCCCCATATGCAGGGCTGTTTGCCCGGCAGACTCCATTTTCACTACCTGATGCCCCCTTGTATGCCCGCCTGTATGTATGGCCTTTATACCATCAACAACCTCAACCTCACCTGAAACCAGCTCGAGATTCCCTGACTTCTTCAGCAGCTCATAGTTTATGGGCCAGTAAGTGTTGACAGACCTCCTGTTTGGATTTAAGACGTCCTGCCATTCCGTTTCCTGAAGGATGTGCCTTGCATTTGGAAATGTGAGCGCCAGCCCCGCACCCTCGACCATCATAACCACTCCGCCTGCATGGTCAAAATCATAATGGGTCAGGATAACAAGGTCTATATCCTCTCTCTTTATATCCAGAGAGCCCAGGTCTTTCAGGATATCCCAGCCCCCCTGCTGCCTGAATATCCTCTTCTGTTTTTCATCAAGCTTGTTTCCCAACCCTGTATCAATGAGAGCAAGGGTGTTGGGAGTTTTAACAAGTATGGGTGAGGCAATCAACGGGACACGGTTTTCTTCATCACAGCAGGGGTATTTTTTTGACCACAGCACCTTTGGCACAACACCAAACATGGCCCCGCCATCAATGGCAAATCTCCCGCCGCTGAGCCAGAACAATTCAAACTTTCCTAACTTTAAACCCCTTTTCATGCTTTTTATATCCTCATAACCGTGCTATTACTTCTGCAATTGAATACTGCAATCCGGATTGAATGACAAATCAACATTGAACGATATAAAAGAGAGACATGATTAACCCTGAACGGTTTTAAGTATCACAAAGGCTTCACCTGGAGGGTGAACCGTGATACTTTCCTCGGAGGAGGGCTGGATGCCCGACGAGAATGAGTGAAGGGTTGATCATGTCTCTCTTTTAGCCATATATCAATATATCACTGAATTTCGAAGAGAGCTTTTCCTGATGTTCGGGGTTAATCATGTCTCTCTTTATACCCCTTATTTACGGATATACAATCTGCCTGATCACGCTTCTCCCTTATCCCAACGAGCTTTCTGAAGACCTCCATCTTCTTCAGCTCTTCTATCCTGTAAGGGACCTTCCGTCTCCAGTTCGGATATTCATTTACGGTTGAGGGCAGGTTTTGCTGGTCTGCTGTCCCTATGATATCGTCAAGATTTATTGTCAGGAGTTTTGAGGATGTCATTGCAAGGTATCTGTAAATGGCAAGGCATAGCTCCTCTGTCATGACAGGTATCCTCCCGGGGTCAGCGGGCATTCCCGGTGGCAGCAGTCCTGCCCGCTTGAGGGCCCTCAGAAGCCTCTGCCTGTCTGCCTGCCTGTTTGACAGGTCCCGCAACCAGGCTTCATTGTCGGGATAGAGATTAAGCGCCTTCTTGACCTCGATATCCCTTCCGGTCCAGAACCCGGAGATGGTGGGAAGGTCGTGGGTAGTGATCGAGGTGACCGCCATCTCAGGGTATGCCTGCGGGGGCAGATATTCCCGGGTTGAACGGTCCCTCTCGTAATAAAAAAGCCTGTATGAGAGCATCCCGAACCTCTGGAGGGTCTCCCTTACTTCCTTGCCGACTGTGCCGAGGTCTTCGGCAATCACGACTACACGATTCCTCATACTCTCAAGCGCTATTATCCTCAGGAGGTCTTCAGAGGGATAGCGTATATAAACACCATCCTGTGACTTTATACCCGGAGGAATCCAGTACAGCCTGAATAACCCCAGGGCATGGTCGATACGGATGGCCCCGGCATGCTTCATATTCTCCCTGATAACCTGTATAAAGAAGTCGTAACCCTGCTGACGAAGCCTGTCTGGAATCAACGGTGGAAAGCCCCAGTTCTGGCCCCTCAGGCTGAAATTGTCAGGCGGGGCCCCGACGTTTACGTCAATGGCAAATATCTCCTGACTGCCCCATACATCACTGCCGTCAGCGAGTGAGCCTACGGCAAGATCCCTGTAAAGCCCGACTGACATGCCTGATTCCCCTGCCTTTTTTGATGCATCGCCAAGCTGTTCATTTATCAGCCACTGTATGTACTTGTGAAAGGTTATCCTCTTTTCATGCCTCTCCCTGAACATCCTGACTTCATGAGTGTCGGTGCTGTGGTACTCCTTAGGCCAGTCCTTCCAGTGACAAAGCCCTTTCTGCGTAAAGTGTTCGTGGAGGGAGAGAAACGTTGCATAGTCATCAAGTGGTTTTCCCTCGGAAGAGATAAAAAGCCTGAACCCTTGCCCCCTCTCTGTCAGGGAGAGGAGGTGCTCTTCATATAAATACTGAAATGCCGCACTCAGCACCGGCTCCTTGAGTCTTGCAACCCCCTCATAATCAATCAGTTCAGTCTGTCGCAGCCTTTCAAGCTCCTCAACGAATTCGGGGCTTTCAATGATTGCCATTGCCCTTCTTGAATTCCTGACGTCTTCAACCCCGTAGATATCTATGTATATCATGTTGCAGTACAGGCGGCTTAGAGGAGAGTACGGACTCACGCCGTAGGGCATCCGGTTGGTAATACTGTGCAGGGGATTTATCGCTACAAAATCTCCACCTAACCCGCCGCCCACCCATTGAAGCATCTCCCCCAAATCACTCAGGTCACCAACTCCCTGGTTACTGCCGGAACGCAGTGCATAGAGGTTTATTCCGAGGCCCCAGGTCCTGTTGCCGTCCGCAAGAGCCGGGGGCAGGTAGGCCCTGTCCGGAGTTATGATGAGCCGCATCCGCCCTGACAGGTTATGTCCTGCCGAAACGACCTCGACGCTTACATCGTAATATCCTGTTGGCCTGTCATCCCTGTCTGGAACTGAAACCTCAACAACCCTCTTTCCGGCAATCTCTTTAACTGTCTGCCGGGGAATACCTGAAAGCTCCGCGCTGTTGACCTCTGTATTGTCTTCCTCATCAGTAACAGACCATCTTAGAACTGTGCTCTCATCAGCATCTTCAGCCGGTATGCACAACGGGAACTCACCGGGCTGGGCGTTTATTGATACAACCCTTACCGGCTCAATCAGGGTACAATACCTCTTCTCTTTAATCCCCTCTATCGCCTCCCTAACCCTTTCCGGGTCCGAGGTATCATATCCCATGGCCCTGAGGGCAGCCGCTTTGGTCTCAAACGGAACAGTGCGGAGCCTGTCCCATGCGTCATAATACTCCGGGATAATGCCGCAGAGCCCGGAAAGTTCATTTATAAGGTCCTGTATCTTCATTATCAAATTAATCTTAATTGAGCAATCCCGGAAAGACTGTCAGACAGAAAGGCTCAAAAGCGTGTTATCTCCTCAACATTGAAAAAAAGCCTCTGCCCAAGATGCAGGAACCCCGATATCCATTCTTTGATATCCTTTGCCCTGATATCCTCTTCAGCAGATTCCTCGCACTTCAGCATGTCAGGATATACAGACATCAGCATATCGTAGTATATATTCTGGGCAGTCCAGAGATTCACCTGCACAGGAAAGAGAAAGACAACAGTCAGCAGTTCATTAACCCTTTCGAGGTGCTCAAAGTCAGGGGACTCACTGAATCTCCTCATCTCCTCTTCGAGTCTTCGCCTCAGGAACATCTCCAGCCACTTCAGATCCAGCTTTATATGCCACCGCTTCATCTCCCGGAGCAGGAAACTGACCCTTTCCGTATCCACCCTCTTACTCTGTATCTCCTGCTGGATCTCCCGCTTCAGGGCTATCTCGGTTGCCATCATGAGGACCCCGGGGATCCTGTGACCGAACTCCTCAAGCATGCCCATGAGGAAGGAGTTCTTTTCATACACACCCTCAAAGTTCTTCTCTATCTCTTCAACATTGTCTTTGATGATAACATCGAGCAACCTCTGCTGTTCGTCCTTGAAAAGATCCTTGATTGTATAGCGCTCAGGACCAAAAAATCTCTCGGTATTCTTCAGTATTCCCGCAAGGTCCCCCCGGCTGAAACCGGAGAGCATCTCTTTTTTTATCTTTTTGTATTCACTGTTATCCGTATAATCCGTAACAGCACAATTATAATCATACGCACCGAGTTGAAGGGCAGCAAATACGAGGGTCTTTGTCTCTTCTGTTATCAGGGAAGTAACGCGAAGCCTGCCTATGGCAATCTCCGTGTCCTCGTGCCTCAGTTTCTGATAGTCTTCCGTCTTCACCCTGTAACAGTAGACCTCTGTGTCTTCAGGATACTCTTCAAAGAAGGAGCTTATGGCCACATGCACTGTCGCCCTCTTCAGATCCGCCCTTGAAGGCTTTACAGACCTTCTGTATATATCCGCCCCATTGCCCAGCTCCTCAATATTGCTCTTTGCCCCTGCAAGCCTTTCAAGAAATTCATCTTCAAGCCATTGTCCCGAGACCTGACCGGCAAGCTCTATTGCCCGGGCAGCATACCGGAGTATCTGGACCGTCTCAATGCCCGAGATGTCCTCGAAAAACCAGCCGCAGCTTGTATACATCAGCATTGCATTTCTCTGCATTTCAAGGAGTTTTAAAGCGGTAACCCTCTCCTCACTCTTCAGAGACTTTATGGCATGGTCCCTGAAAAAGGCATCCTTTGTGGTTCCGGTGCGCTCCAGTATCACGTCTATGTAGTTGTTTCTTGCACTCCAGGGATCTTTCAGAAGACGGGGAGCATGTTCTTCATAAATCCGTGCAAGCCCTTCTCTCAGCCAGTCCAGGCTTTCACGCAGAGGGGCCCTCCACCCCTGATTCCATTCAGAATGGCCCCCTGTGGCGCAACCACAATCAGAACGCCACCTCTCAATGCCGTGGGCACAGCTCCAGGAGGTATTCTCGATGATCTGTACCTCGTGTGAGGGTTTGTTGAGGGAGAGATATTCCGCGTAATTGCACAGCCTGACCCCGGGGTCCCTTTCAATATGGTCAACTGCATAGGCAAGGGCCATCTCGCCAAACTTGTGGTGATGGCCGTAAGTCTCGCCATCAGTTGCAATATTAACAATTGGTGAAGGGTTCCCACCGTGCTTTAATGCCTCAAAGAGCCTGTTTGCAAAGGACTCGCCGCTGTTGAGCAGGTCACCAAAGGAGACGTCATGAGCAATTCCCCCGTCATAGA
This sequence comes from Nitrospirota bacterium, assembly GCA_013152195.1. GTDB lineage: Bacteria > Nitrospirota > Thermodesulfovibrionia > Thermodesulfovibrionales > JdFR-85 > BMS3Bbin07. The sequence continues at coordinate 24,932 of JAADGU010000072.1, read as the reverse complement.
AGATAATGTGCATCTCAGCCCCTGAAGGTAACCTGAAGAGATAGGGTATGGTGGTATCTATTGAGCCACCCGACACATCAGTCCACTCTTCCCCTCCAACCGGCCTGACACTCCTTGCCTGCCCCGGAGCAAGAACTAATGCCGTGTTCGTTCATTATCTCAAGGGTCTCGGTATCCACTGCAGCCTCCGGAAGCCACATACCCTCGGGTTGACGTCCAAACCTCTTCCTGAAATCCTGTATGCCCCAGACAACCTGTGTGACCTTATCCTGCCTGTTTGCCAGGGGCATTATCATATGGTTATATGCCTGCGCCATTGCATTGCCATGACCTGAGCGGTTCTCTATACTCACCCTGTCGGCCTCGATGATTTTCCTGTAGATATGTGGTGAATGCCACTCTATCCAGCTAAGCAGTGTTGGACCAAAATCAAAGTTTATCTTTTCGTAATTGTTCACTATCCGGATAATTCTGCCGGTACCATCCACTATCCTTGAGACAGCAATAGGTGCATAGCACTCAGCGTTGACCCGCTCATTCTCATGGTACGGATATGCAGACTCCTGAAACTCGATCCTCTCAAGCCAGGGATTCTCCCTGGGTGGCTGATAGAAGTGTCCATGTATACAGATATACCGTTTCATATTTGTCTCATCTCTCCTTTCACTGCTTATACTGTATTATTACAGCATTAAAATCGTCAACAAGAAACTTACCCCGGGCAGGGATACGAATCCGTTATAAAAAGAGGTATAATATTATTGTATGGCTGAAGAGATAAAGACAAGAAGTGGTACCACCCTGCTGGTAGAGAGACGGGAGATAGATGGCGGGGTTGAGTTATCACTGCGAATGAAAAGCACGGAGACCTGTATCCTGCACTGGGGGCTTGCGCTCAATGAACGTGCCCCCTGGCAGATTCCCCCGCAACCGCTCTGGCCCGAAGGCAGCAGGGCCTTTGGTAAGGGAGCGCTTCAAACACCTTTCATTCGTCATAACAATGAAGGCCGGATTATCATCAGGCTGGATAAGGACCTGAACTTCTCTATCCTGAACTTTGCCCTCTTCTTTCCTGAAGACGGCTCCTGGGACAATAACCGGGGAAAGAACTACCGGATCAGAATTAAACCACCGGCACGCAAAGGGCCTTCTCCGGCACAGGTACTGGAAGAGGCGCTGAAGGAGCGTGAAGTATTATTTAAAGACATGTATGGCCTTGACCCGGACAGTCAGCTGGCAGTTGCCCTCAGCAGGGAAGACGGCCGCTACCGGCTTGTTCTGCTTACCGACATGGCTGGCCCCCTGCTCCTGCATTGGGGTGTGGCAAGGCACAGACGAAATGAATGGCTCCTGCCCCCCGCTTCAATGCATCCAGCCGGAACAGAGGTCTTTGACGACAAAGCTGCAGAGACACCTTTCGTTCTGTACGAAGGTCTGAACCGCTTGATACTGGAATTCAGGGAAGAGGATGCACCCATGGGGATTCCCTTTGTTCTGAGGCAGCCGGGCACAGGCCGCTGGATTAAAAACCGGGGGCAGAATTTCTACGTACCCGTGGCCGGTCAAAAGGAGGTTCCCCTGTCTCAACTTGCCGAGGAGATCATCCGGGCTGAAATGGGCAACCATTCATGGACACTGATGCACAGGTTTAACCTCTGCCACGACCTGCTGGAGAATGTCAGAAATGACGTGGAAGGCCTGGCACTGCTTTTTGTATGGCTGCGTTTTTCAGCCATAAGGCAACTGGTCTGGCAACGGAACTATAATACAAAGCCAAGAGAATTGACCCACTCCCAGGACCGCCTGACCCTGAAGCTTGCAGATGTCTATATAAATGAACCGGCAAGCCGTGATCTAATCCGGCTGATGATGACCACAGTGGGCAGGGGTGGTGAGGGCCAGCGTATCCGTGACGAGATACTCCATATCATGCACAGACACCACATAAAGGAGGTTGCAGGCCATTTTCTGGAGGAGTGGCACCAGAAACTCCACAACAACGCCACCCCCGATGATATCGTCATCTGTGAGGCTTACCTGAATTTTCTGAAAAGTGACGGAGATCTCGAGCTCTTCTACAGAACACTTGAGGCCGGAGGCGTTACAAAAGAGAGGCTGGAAGGTTTTGAGCGGCCCATAAAAAGCTCTCCGGATTTTATCCCCCACCTGAAAGACGCCCTGATACATGATTTTGAGGAGTATCTAAGACTTTTAAGATCGGTTCATTCCGGCACTGACCTCGAAAGCGCCATCAATGCCGCAAGGTATCTACTGGATGACGAAGCAAGCGGAATGCTGGAATTCATATGGAAGCACAAGGATAACAGCAGGACAGAGGTGGTGGAGCTCGTTGACAGGATCACCCAGGTGCGGCGCATTCTTAACAGACTACTGAACACGGAAAAGGATAACGCCAGGGTTCGTGATATCCTCTACCTCGACCTTGCACTCGAGGAGTTCCTGCGCGTTATCGTAGAGCGCAATATACACTCCCGCATGGAGGTGAAGGAGCTTGTAGAACTGGTAAGCCTGGTGCTTGAGAACGTAAGGTTCTTCTATGACAGTGAAGAGTTTTCAGCATGTCTCCGTGAGTGGAAAAGGCTTAAGGCGGCCTCTCCCCTTACCCGTGACCGGGCACTCCATGCCAAGGCCGTGCTTGACAGGATAGGGCGTGCCATAGGCGCCTTTATCGACCATTATTACCAGTTGCTGCAACCCAGGGCAGAATTGCTCGGCAAGGCTTTTCAGGCAGATTCATGGGCCATTACACTCTTCTCTGAGGAGATTGTGCGCGGCAGGCCTGCATTTGTTCTGTCCATGCTTCTGCGTTATCTGGACCCGGTATTACGAAAAAAGGCAAAGCTCGGCAACTGGCAGGTTATCAGCCAGGGCCAGGGGATTGGCCGGGTGGAGACGGTCGAGTCATTAGGGGCCGTTCAGGGCAAAAGGTTTGACAGTCCCACAGTTATCATTGCAGACAAGGTAAGGGGAGATGAAGAGCCCCCTGAAGGTGTAACCGCTGTTATTACCCCGGATGCAGTTGATCTTGTATCGCATGTGGCGGTCCGTGCCCGAAACGCCCGCCTGCTCTTTGCCATCTGTTACGACAGAAAACACCTTGAGCACCTTAAATCACTCAGGGGCCGTTACCTTAACTTTGCGGTGGATGCATCAGGAGATGTGGTATTTGAAGAGGTTTCCGGTGAAATGGTTAATGTACCCCCGCGGGTCAAGTTGGGATTCATAAAGATAGCCCGGCCCGAGTTTACAGCATACGCTATAGGTGCAAGGGATTTCAGGGAAGGGCTGGTGGGCGGCAAGTCCCTCCCTGACCCGCCTTCAGGGTAAATTGCCCGACTGGATCCATCTGCCCGCTTCAGTGGCACTGCCGTTTGGTGTATTCGAAAAAGTGCTTGCCATGGATCGTAACAGCGAGATTGCACAACGTTGCCGGGAACTCGTATCCCGGCTTGACGGTAACCCCGAAGAGATACTTGAAGAGATCCGCAAGACCCTGCTGGGGCTTGAAGCCCCGGAGGAGTTGCCATCCGTACTTCGCGGGGTTATGGAGGATGCAGGGCTTGGGTGGCCCAAAGACTGGGATGATGCCTGGATGTGTATCAAGCGTGTCTGGGCATCCAAGTGGAATGAAAGGGCATATCTGAGCCGTAAGGCAAGGGGTATTCCGGATGAGGACCTTTTTATGGCAGTGCTCATCCAGCAGGTCGTGGAGGCGGAATATTCCTTTGTAATCCATACGGACAATCCATTCACAGGCGACAGTGATGAACTCTATGCAGAGGTGGTGTTGGGCCTTGGGGAGACCCTGGTCGGCAACTACCCGGGCAGGGCCCTTGGTTTTACCTGCAAAAAAAGAGGGTCCGAACCACAGCTCCTTTCCTATCCGAGCAAAAGCGTTGGTCTCTTTGGCGGAGGGCTCATCTTCCGTTCAGACTCCAACGGAGAGGACCTGAGCGGTTACGCGGGGGCCGGCCTTTATGACAGCGTAATGCTGATTCCCCCCCGTGAGGTTTTGCTGGATTATACAGAGGAGCCACTGGTTTGGGATGAGAACTTCAGAAATGAACTCCTGACCGGAATCACCAACGTCGGCGTCATGGTTGAAAAGGTCCTTGGCTCTCCTCAGGATATCGAGGGTGCCTGTACCGGGGGCCGTTATTATGTGGTGCAGACACGTCCTCAGGTGTAGTTCTTCAACAACCTGTGTCTGAAGGCAGCATAGGGATGTCAGCCGGGGAAGTCTCCCGTCAACATTTTTAGTGATTACTGCACTTAATCTGAAATGGGTAAAAAGATTGAACGTTTGATTTTACTGGAATATTCTCAATTATGTTAGTGGTCTCGGTTACCTGAAACGTGACAAAGGGGTTACAGCTATAATAAAACACGCTTAAAAAGTGCTTTCTTATCATTAGAGGAAAAAGGAGGGGTTGCTATTGTAGCATGGCTTCCATGTAGCAATCCATATCATCAAAAAGGAGGCTATCATGAAGAATGGCGGCAAATTATTAATAATCACCCTGATGTTTCTCTCGCTTGCGGTCGTGCTGACCAGCTGCGGCTGCGGCAATAGTACACACACCTACACAGTTGGGGGGACGGTGACAGGGCTTGCACCCGGAAAATTTGTGGTTTTACAGAACAACGGCAGGGACGACCTCACGGTAACACAGGACGGTTCTTTCACCTTTGCAACCGCTCTTGCCAACGGTGCAAGCTACAATGTGACTGTAAAGACACAGCCTGCAGGACAGAGCTGCACGGTATCGAACAATACGGGAACCATATCTGGGGCGGATGTAACGGATGTGACAGTTGTCTGCTATGATTCAGGTACGCTGGATACAACCTTCGGCACAAACGGCGTTGTGACCTATGACAGCGGATACGGCTATGATTACGGCGAATCCGTTACCGTTGATTCAAATGGAAAGATCCTGGTTGCAGGAACCAGCTACAACGGCGATGATTCCGACATGACTGTCTTGAGGATCAATGCTGACGGCTCACCGGATACCTCATTCGGCACAAACGGTGTTGTGACCTATGACAGCGGTGACCATGATTATGGCTATTCCGTCACCGTTGATTCAAATGGAGAGATACTGGTCACAGGGTACATTTCCAACGGCGGTGTTTCCGATATGGCTGTCTTGAGATTCAATGCTGACGGCTCACCGGATACCTCATTCGGCACAAACGGTGTTGTAACTTACGACAGTGGGTACGGGAGTCGCGGCGAATCCATCACAGTTGATTCAAATGGAAAGATCCTGGTCGCAGGTACCAGTTATAACTTCAGTGATTCCGACATGACTGTCTGGAGGTTCAATACTGACGGCTCGCCGGATACCACATTCGGCACAAACGGTGTTGTAACCTACGACAGCGGGTACGGCAATGATTACGGCGAATCCGTTACCGTTGATTTAAATGGAAAGATCCTGGTTGCAGGAACCAGCTACAACGGCGATGATTCCGACATGACTGTCTTGAGGATCAATGCTGACGGCTTGCCGGATACCTCATTCGGCATAGGCAGCATTGTGACATACGACAGCGGGTATGGCGATTATGGCTATTCCGTCACCGTTGATTCAAATGGAAAGATCCTTGTCGCAGGGTACATTTTCAACGGCGCTGATTCCGATATAACTGTCTTGAGATTCAATACTGACGGCTCGCCGGATACCACATTCGGTACAAACGGTGTTGCGACCTACGATGGGGGGTACGGCTATTCCATTACCGTTGATTCAAATGGAGAGATCCTTGTCACAGGGTACATTTCCAACGGCGGTGTTTCCGATATGGCTGTCTTGAGATTCAATACTGACGGCTCGCCGGATACCACATTCGGCACAAACGGTGTTGCGACCTACGACAGCGGAGACGGCCATAACGCCGGCAAATCCGTCACCGTTGATTCAAATGGAAAGATCCTGGTCGCAGGAACGATTTATAAGAACAGAGATTCCAACATGACTGTCTGGAGGTTCAATCCATAGGGGATAGCTTTTGTCGAGGAGGGTTAAGGGATTCTTGCCCTCCGGCCCCTTTGATATCTTCCTTATCGTCATATTTATTTTGCAATTATCGAATACGGGTAAGACGGATGCATGTAAAAAAATGGAAATAAAGAGCTGGTGGGAGGGATTTGAACCCCCGACCCTGCGGATATGAGCCGCATGCTCTTACCAACTGAGCTACACCGCCATTGTCTTGCGCTTAAACGTAAAGATAATTATAACAAAATAATCGGCTTTAATAAAAGAGAATAAAGCGTCTCATCCTCACATTTATCAGAAGTCCCACACATATGAAATTGGAGAGCAATGCCGTGCCGCCATAGCTGAAGAACGGCAGAGGAATACCTACAACGGGCATCAGCCCCATGGTCATACCGATATTGATAAAGACATAGAAGAGAAACATGGTGCTGATACCAATGGACAGGAGTGTGCCGAATTCATCCTTTGCATAAAAGGCGGTCTCATATCCCCGTATGATTAACAGGAGATAAAGGCTGATTACAACAACAGAGCCAACAGCCCCCCACTCCTCTGAAAAGACCGAAAATATAAAATCCGTATGTTTTTCGGGCAGAAACCGGAATGGCCCCTGTGTACCCTTAAGATATCCCTTGCCAAAAACCTTTCCGGAGCCTATTGTGATCTTGGACTGCTCAATCTGATATCCTATGCCCTTTGGATCAACCTTTGGGTCAATAAATGCAACCAGCCTGTTGCGCTGGTATTCCTTCAGTCCTTCCCACAGGATGTTTCCTGCAAAGGGTAGCGAGATGACAATTACCAGCAGCAGACTGACAAGAATACGTCTCTGTACCCCCTTTACCAGCACCATCAAGACAACTATTCCGACTAATGTTATTGCTGTACCAAGGTCCGGTTGCTTGTAAAGAAGGCAGAAGGGTATCAGGACAAAGAGGAACAGGAGTGTTGCGAGGGGAGAGACTGAAAGGGGTGCACGTTTTATGCTTAGATACTTGGCAACAACGATTATAATAGCTATCCTGAACATCTCCGAGGGTTGAAAACTGATTGGCCCTATCCTGAGCCATCTCTGAGCCCCCATACCTGTATGGCCAAGCACTATAGTCAGGAACAGGAGGATCAGGCCGATCCCGTACAGGTGATAGGCATAGCCGATAAGTTTTCTGTAATCAAAGCTCGCAGAGACAAAGAGCGCTATTACGCTGAGGAACAGCCATATTGACTGCCTTACATAAAACGATGGCGGGGTATCCAGGACAGACCTAGTGGCACTGTATATCGTCATTATCCCGAGGAGGGTAAGGACAAGGGGGATGGAGAACATGAACCAGTCAAAGTTCCGTATGCCCTGGTAATTAATTTTCAGCCGGTGTCTCAACATAGTATCCTGATGATTTCATATATGCTTCAATAGTTGCCTTTGCAATAGGACCTGCTGTTTCTCCGCCATGCCCGCCGTGTTCAACAAAGACAGAAACGGCTATTGAAGGATTTTTAACCGGTGCGTATGCAACAAACCATGCATGGTCCCTGTGTTTGCGAGTTTTTTCTTGACTACCTCGGGTATCTTGATGACCTGGGCAGTCCCTGTCTTCCCTGCAATCCTGACGATTTCCGACCTTGCCGTTCCACCCGTGCCCTTTCTGTCCTCAACCACCCCCACCAGGGAGTCCCTGATTATCCTGAGTGTCTTTGGGCTGAGGCTGAGTTTTGCTATTGGTTCAGGTCCGGGCTGATCCTTGAGAAGCTCAGGCCTGTAAACATTGCCCCCGTTTGCTATGGCGGCCATCATCAGGGCTGCCTGGGCAGGGGTGGTTGAGACGTATCCCTGCCCTATTGCTGCATTAAAGGTCTCACCAAGGTACCATGGAATCCCCTTTTTCCTTAATTTCCAGGATGTGGTCGGGATGAGCCCCTTCCTTTCAGCGCTCAGATTAACCCCGGGCGCAATACCGAGTCCGAGTGCATTTGCATACTTTGCAATCCTGTCCATACCGAGTAACCTGCCGATCTCGTAAAAATATATATCGCAGGATTCAACGAGAGCCTTTCTGAGTGCTGTTTTGCCGTGTCCCTGCCCTTTCCAGCAGCTGAACTTCCAGATACCCACATGAATCGCACCTGTACAATCCACTGAAAAGTTCTCGTCTACAACCCCCTCCTCCAGGGCAGCAATGGCAGTAACAATCTTGAATATGGAACCCGGAGGATATTGACTCTGAAACACCCTGTTCAGAAATGGATGTCCGGGATGTCTCTGAAGCCTCTTCCATTGCTTTTGGGATATCCCCCGTACAAAGAGATTGGGGTCAAAAGATGGAAGGCTCACCAGTGCAAGTACTTCACCACTCTGAGGATCCAGGGCCATAAGTGCTCCGGCCTTTCCCTTGAATGCCTCCTCTGCCGTCTTCTGTGTCCGGATGTCAACGCTCAGGGTGAGGTCCTCCCCCTTTTGGGGCGGCACTATCTTCAGTGTACGCAACTGTCTTCCGAGGGCATCTACCTCTATAAACCTCTTTCCGGGAACGCCTTTTAACCTTTTATCATATAGTGCCTCCACACCCCATTGTCCAACAAAGGTCCCCCTGGGGGTACCGGCGAATAGCCCCTTGCGCAACTGGGCCTCCGTGGGGAGACTCAAATATCCGATCAGGTGTGCGCCGGTGCTGCCAAATGGATAGGCCCTCGTGATCTCTGTCTCTACCACAAGCCCGGGGAAATCAGACCGTCTTGCTTCTATCCTGGCGACCTGGGCAAAACTCAGACCCTCTTTCAGCCTTATCGGCTCAAGGACGTGTTTTTTTCGTTTTGCTATCTTCTCGGACAGGTCTTCAACTGATGTATCAAGCAGTTTTGAGAGCCCGGAAAGATTGAGGCCCTTTTTTGAGAGGCCGGGTATAAGTGAGGCGATAAAATAAGGGGCATTCTTCACAAGGGGGATACCATTTCTGTCAAAGATTATACCCCTTGGGGCAGGTATCTTGAAGACCCTGACCCTGTTTTTCTCAGACTGCTTCCTGTAATAACTGCCTTTCAGTATCTGCAACTGCCACAGCCTTAGTAAAAAGATTACAAAAACTGCCATGGATATGTAAGCCAGAACCGTTATGGTTCTTTTTTTATCTATCATTTTCCTGGTCTTATCAGCCACCCGAAGGGTGCGTTTATCAATGCCTTGACAAAGGTCAGGGCCAAAAAATCCTGAAAAGGAGCCGGGCTCTGTGAAAAGAGGGATAGTGATGTATATACCACTGTTTCGTCAAAGACGGTCAGGGCAAATACTGCAAGCATTCCAAGAAGGGGAGTCCATATAAAAAAGCCATCAGAGAGATATGCTGGAAGGATACCTGCCAGTCCTTTTCCCATCATTCCCGGACCGATTAACTGTCCGGAGAGCGCATCCTCGAGGAACCCTACGGGTATCCCTACTGCGACACCCTGGAGCTCACCTTTTTTGAGACCGAAATAATAGACAAGCAGCAGTGTCAGATTCACTTTTATTAACTCTGTTGATACTACAGATTGTATGAGAAAGACTCCGGCTACGATTATTGTCCAGAAAGCGATTTTTTTTACAGTTTTATTCATAGTTGAAATCCTATTTTTTAAAAACCATGACCTCTTCAATCATGGATGCCTTTATTATTGGTTTAACCTCAATGTCAAGAAAGAGTTCACTCCCCTTCTTGACCCCCGTGATATAACCCACAGGAATACCCTTTGGAAAAAGCCCGTCAAGCCCTGAAGTTATTAATAAAGCTCCGGGCTTTATATCTTCATCCCGCGGGATATATTTCAGGATACATGATCCATCACCCCTGCCGGACAGTATACCTTCAATCCTTGTATCCTGAAGCCGTACTGATACAGAAAAGTTTACATCCGTTACAAGCAGTACTTTTGAGAAACCCGGCATAACCTCGGAAGTTTTCCCAACAAGTCCTTCCGGTATCCTTACTGCCATATCCTTTTTTATACCGCTTGATGTCCCCTTCTTGTCAATTATAATCAGCTCCGGCCATTGTCTTATTCCTGACGAGATGACACTGGCGGCTGCAATAAAATGCGGGGATGTTTCCTTTATGCTAACTATGGTGCTTAGTCTCCGGTTTTCGAGTTTAAGCTCTGTGTATTCCTGTTCCCGCATTTCAAGCTGTCCAATCCTGTTTTTCAGTATCTGGTTTTCGTTTTCCAGCCTGAAATAATAGATAAAAGGTGACTTGATGATCTTCATGACAGCAGCGAAACCCCTCTCCAGCTGGTACAGAGGGGTCTGCAGGGCAGTTAGGGGTTTAAACGGTCCCCTGGTATGGTACTCTGAAAGGTCATAATGGAAGCGGAGACGACAACAACCAGAAAAAGTAAAACAACTCGTCTGTTCCTCATCTCATCATCAATTCAGGGCTACGCGTTGCAGCAGGTCGATTTCGTCGAGCATCTTACCCACTCCTCTGACAACTGCTGTGAGGGGGTCATCGGCTACTATTACAGGAAGCTTGGTCTCTTCCTTTATCAGAAGATCAAGACCGCGCAGGAGTGCACCGCCTCCGGCCAGCACTATGCCTGTATCTACAATATCCGCTGCAAGCTCCGGAGGGGTATTTTCAAGTGCTACCTTGATTGTATCAAGTATTATGGTGACAGGTTCCTGAAGGGCTTCCCTGATCTCCTCTTCATTGATGGTAATGGTCTTGGGAATCCCTGAAACCATGTCCCTTCCTTTTATTTCAAGCTCCCTGGAGGTATTATCAGTCGGATATGCAGAGCCGATCTCTATCTTGATCTGCTCGGAAGATCTTTCGCCAATCATAAGGTTGTATCTTCTTTTTATATAAGCCAGAATTGTTTCATCCATCCTGTCTCCACCAACCCTTACCACCTTGCTGTAAACAATTCCGTCAAGCGAGATTACGGCAACATCAGTGGTTCCACCTCCAAGATCGACAATCATGTTGCCTGTAGGCTCACCCACAGGCAGGCCAACACCAATGGCAGCAGCCATGGGTTCTGATATGAGATAGACCTCCCTTGCTCCGGAGGCCTGTGATGCGTCTTTAACAGCCCTCTGTTCAACCTGTGTTATCCCTGAAGGCACCCCGATAATGACCCTTGGGGAGACAAAGCTCTTCCTGTTATGAACCTTTGTGATAAAGTATTTGAGCATTTCACCTGTGGCATCAAAGTCTGCAATAACCCCGTCTTTCATCGGCCTTATCGTAGCTATGTTTGCCGGCGTCTTGCCAAGCATTCTCTTTCCCTCAATTCCAACGGCAATCGTCTTTTTATTGTCTTTCCTTATTACAACCACCGATGGTTCGTTACAGACGATTCCGCCTTTCTTTACATAAACCAGGGTATTGGCTGTCCCAAGATCTATGGCAAGGTCATTTGAAAACAATCCAAGTATTTTCTGTATAAACATCTATCCTCCTGTTGCGGCAACTTTAATTGTCACCCTGAATTTATTCCAGGGTCTCGCAACCTCTTTAGTAGTTTCACAGCAAGCAGTTATTCTTCACTGTCTGCCACCTGTTCCTTTTTGCCTGCTATTTCTATAACATTGGTTTTTGCAATCTCGTCACCAAGGCGCCTGTTTGTATCACTTCCAAAAAGCACGATAAACTCAAAGGCCAGCACACAGGGAAAGAGAAGCCAGCCTATCAAGGGTATTCTCCACAACAAAAACCCGACAGCAATAGTCAGGTTTCTCAGTATGGATTCCCTGACAGTACAAGGCCCTCCGTCCCCCCTGACCACACTTAGCCCAAGCAGTAGTTTACCGGGACTCCTGCCGTTAAAGAAACCATCGGCTACCAGAATGTATACAAGTCCTGCAAAAAAACCGGTCTTCTGTAATATCTCAACAGCTATAGTTGCCACGATAAGGTCTATGACACCTTTGCAACTACACGGGAGAGAAGTCCTGCAGGGGTTACCATTTAAAATACTACCAGATAGGTATTAAGATTTTCAAGGAAGGGGATGCCCTCAGCCTGCTTTTCGGCGTGATATCAATGCTTTCGGGCCGCACCCTTTTTCTTAAAGGGTGCGGCCTGTTTTAAACAAGGTTATATGAGAGCAGGGTCTCCCGCAGACTTTTTTTGTTCGCCTCTGAGATTTCACATAGTGGGAGACGGAGCTCACCACGTATCCTGCCCATCATTGAGAGGGCTGTTTTTACAGGTATGGGATTGGTCTCCAGGAACATTGCAGCATTGAGTGGTTCGAGCTTGAAATGGAGCTTCCGTGCATCGTCATAAAGCCCCTTCTCGTAGCTTGCACACATTTGAGAAACCATTCCTGGCATCACGTTGCCAGTAACCGAAATCACCCCGCTGCCACCAAGAGCAAGGAGGGGAAACGTGGTAAAGTCATCTCCTGAAAGAATGGTAATCCTGTCACCACACCGCCTTATGACCTCACTCACCTGCTTCATGTCACCGGAGGCTTCCTTTATGGCCGCAATGTTTTCAATCCCGGCAAGGCGTTCAACCGTTTGGGGAAGTATGTTAACAGCCGTGCGTCCGGGCACATTATAAAGTACAAGAGGAAGGTCAACAGCCTCTGCCACTGCCCTGTAATGCCTGTAAAGCCCTTCCTGGGTGGGCTTGTTGTAGTAGGGTGCTACAAGCAGGGCGGCATCCGCCCCGAGTTTCCTGGCCTCCTGAGTCATTGTAATCGTCTCATCTGTGGAATTGGCACCGGTACCTGCTATAACCGGAATCCTTTTGTTTACAACTTCTATGGTTGTCTTTATTACCCTGTAATGCTCCTCATAGGTCAGGGTTGCCGACTCTCCTGTAGTGCCGCAGGGCACTATACCGTTTGTACCCTCTGATATATGCCACTCAATCAGCTCTGACAGGGCCTTTTCATCCACCGCACCATCCCTGAAAGGGGTAACCAGGGCTACTATTGAACCTTTAAGCATGACTTCCTCCTCAAGAACTTTATACCGGCCCTTTCCCTCTATCCGGGAAGGGCAATCTGTAAAGAGTTTATAAGTTTACCGGGAACCTGTGGTAAAGACCGGCCCTGTATGCAGAACCCGCCTTTTCTGTCCACTTGACAAGTCCATAACCCGGCATCTTTTCGTTTTCCCTGTCCCTTATTGTTATCGCATGACCTTTTTGCAGGGGATAGGTGGTTATCATACCAAACCCCTGCTCTGAAATGTCCACAATCGAGCCCTTTGCCTCAACCCTTGTAGCATCTCTTCCCCCCACCTCTGTTACGGCAAATTTGACATTGAGGCTGGTTTCTTCTCTGGAAACACTCCTCTTCTCTGTTTTTTCATCCATCGACTTCAACATCTATAACTCCATCAAATACAGTTACAGCAGGACCTGCCATGTATATATGTCCATTCTCGGCCCATTCAATAAACAGGTCTCCGCCCAGCAGGTGAACAGTCACTTCTCTTCCTGTACTCCCGATTAATGATGTTGCAACAGCAGCAGCAGAGGCCCCGGTTCCACAGGCCATTGTTTCTCCGGCACCCCTTTCCCAAACCCTCATGTCTATCTCTTTATCATTGAGTATCTCCACAAACTCCACGTTTGTCTTTCGGGGGAATATCTGGCGGTTTTCAATCATTGGTCCGTAGTAACTTACAGGAAAGTTGTCTACATCATCAACAACTATAACGCAATGGGGATTCCCCATGGAAAGACAGGTAATATCAAAAACCTGCCCCTCAACCTCAAGTGGATACTTTATAAAAACGCTTGTTTCCGGAAGGACAGCCCTGTCTGTTTCCTTGATATCCACCGGTATCCTCTCCGGTGAAAACTCGGGCATTCCCATATCGACCCTGACCAATCCATTACGGACCTCCGGCCTGATAATGCCCGCCAGGGTCTCTATCTCAAGCACCTCTTTTTCACTCAGCCCCCTGTCCCAGATGTATCTGGCCAGACAGCGGATACCATTGCCACACATCTCGACCTCCGAACCGTCAGCATTGAATATTCTCATCCTGAAATCGGCCCTTTCAGATGGACAGAGCAGGAGAAGCTGATCGGCCCCGATGGCAAACCTTCTGTTGCATAAATGTGCTGACAGCCTGGAAAGTTCATCAGAGCCGAGAGCGGACAGAAAGGACTCTTTAATTGCGTTAACAACAATAAAGTCATTTCCAAGGCCATGCATTTTTGTAAATTCGATCTTCATAATATCAGGTAATTATATACCAGCTTAAATCTTGATGTTCTCGTAAAAAGTCCATCACTGTCATTGCGAGGAGCAAAGCGACGAAGCAATCTGTTTTAAAATCATACTGCAAGAGATTGCTTCGCTCCGCTCGCAATGACAAGAAACGCTGCTTTACGGCTTTTTACGACTTCATTAAAATTTAATTCTTCACTTATCCAGAAAGTCGGGTATAATCTCACCCCGGACAAGGTCTCTGTAAGTCTCCCTCTTTCTTATAATATAATGTTCTCCGTCCCTTACAAGCACCTCGGCCGGTCTTGGACGGCTGTTGTAATTGGAGCTCATCGAAAAACCATAGGCCCCGGCACTCATAACAGCAAGACAGTCGCCGTGCTGCACACTGTTGATTTCCCTTTCCCTTGCAAGAAAATCCCCTGATTCGCATACAGGACCGACAATATCTGCCACAATCATCCTGCGCCTGTTCTTCCTGACAGGAAGAATGTGATGATATGCATCATACAGTGTAGGTCTCATCAGGTCGTTCATCCCTGCATCCACTATCACAAACTCCCTGTCCTCACCCTTCTTCAGGTAAAGCACCTTTGTGAGGAGTATGCCAGCGTTGCCTGCGATTGAGCGTCCCGGCTCCACAATTATGGTTATATCCTGTCCCCTCAGAAGCGGCAGGAGTTTCCGGGCAAGCTCCTTTGGGTGGGGTGGGGATTCGTCCTTATATTGTATGCCAAGCCCGCCACCTATGTCCAGATATCTCAGATTGATCCCTTCTGCCTTCAGGCTCTCAATGAGGACCAGTATCCTCTGGAGTGCATCAACAAAGGGCGTAATCTTTGTTATCTGGGAGCCGATATGTTTATGAACGCCTATCAGTTCAATATTTTCAAGCCCCTTGGCCACTCTGTAGTACTCAAGGGCATTTTCTATCGGAATGCCAAACTTGTGCTTTCTAAGCCCTGTTGATATATAGGGATGAGTTTCAGGGTCGATATCAGGATTTATTCTCAATGCTATTGGTGCAGTGACATTCATCTGCCCTCTGCTATATCGTTAATCCTTTCAAGCTCCTGTTCGGATTCAACATTAAACATCAATATCCTCTTGCTGAGGGCATATCGAATCTCATCATCTGTTTTGCCTACCCCTGCATAAACAATCTTTTCCGGGGGGATTCCCACACGTAAGGCCCTGTAAAGCTCTCCTCCGGAGACAATATCAGCGCCTCCACCATGATTTGCAATCAGACGGAGGATGGCGCTGTTGGAATTGGCCTTTGTTGCAAAACATATTATATGTGGGATTTCCGAGAAGGCGTCATTGTACGCCTTCAGGTGCCGGGTCAGGGTTTTATGGCTGTATACATAAAGGGGGGTGCCATACTCTTCAATAAGGCTCTTGACCGGAACATCTTCGGCGTAGAGCTCTCCTTTTATATATCTGAAATAATACATACTCCTCCCATAAATAGCCTTGATATTAAATCTTATATTATTAACACAGGGGCTCACTTAATGTCAAAGTTTCACGGTTGTCGAACCAGAACCCGGCATTTCTCATTCCTGAAGACATGACATCCTTAACCTGGCCGGTGGAGATAATATTCTGACAGCCACCTTAATTCGTTTTACGTACCTGCACTATTTCTGCTGCTACAATCCAGGTCTGCGCCCATCTGCAGAAACCTGCTGCTCACCTGAAGGTTTATCAGCCTGCCCGCTTTCTTCCAAATGTCTCTGTTGCCTTGACAACCCTGAAATCATCGGATATAATGATGACATTAAATGCAATAATCTTAAAAGGCATGTCTTTCTGTGAATTGGCCAATGGTTGGCTGAACGCTGTCGATTAACCTGTGCGTATGGTTATCTGATGGCGCAATCTCGACTAACGCACATTTTTGATGTTTTGAGGGAATGATATCATGAATATCTATGTTGGAAATCTGCCTTACAATGTAAGTGAAGATGAGTTGAAAGAGCTTTTCTCAGAATTCGGAGAAGTATCTACTGTTAACATTATAACGGATAAGTTTTCAGGACAGTCGAAAGGTTTTGGATTTGTAGAGATGCCGAATGATTCAGAAGCAGATGAAGCGATTAAGGCCCTGGACGGAAAAGAAATAAAGGGACGTAATATAAAGGTTAATCAGGCAAAACCCCGAGGAGAACGTCCACAACACAGAACAGGATACTAAGACCCTGCAATCCGGCTTCACAGGGACGTGGTAAAAAGCGGCGTTTCAGTTATATCTTCATGGAAACAGGGAGATAGGGTTACACTAATCCTGTGTAACCCCGGGATAGGCTGTTTCTCTACCTGTAGTTTGTAAACTGCAGGTGTATCCCGAAATCCTCTTCTTTAACCCTGGACATAATGGCCTGAAGATCATCTATCTTTTTCCCCTTGACACGAACCTGTTCTTTCTGGATCTCGGAGGTCACCTTAAGCTTGGTGTTTTTTATAAACTTTACTATCTCTTTTGCCTTATCCTGAGGGATTCCCTGCTGAAGGGTTATTACCTGCTTGACTGTATCCCCTGCTGCCGGCTCCACTTTGCCATAGCTCAGGGCCTTGAGAGAAATTCCCCGCTTTACAAGCTTTGACTGCAGAATATCGATAACGCTTTTAATCTTCTGCTCATCATCAGAGATAACCGTAACAACGCCCTTATCCTTGTTAAGTTCAATATTGCTTTTACTCCCTTTAAAGTCAAACCTCTGACTTATCTCTTTCATTGCCTGATTTACGGCGTTGTCCACTTCCTGCAAATCCACTACGCATACAATGTCAAAAGAATGTGCTTCAGCCATTTAACCCTCCTTCTTTGTCTTGATTACTCTATTTTCTGAGCCTTGGCGGACAGGTAGTATGCAACCATTAAAATCAGGATTACAACAGCGCTTAACCCTATCTCATAGAGTTTTTCAACAGGTACATGCTCCATGGTGGATGTCTGGGCCTCTATCAAAAGAATCCTCCTCACCGCAGCTATCATGCCGATGGCAAGGAAGGGTCCAAGCAGGAATTTCTGTTTCTTCAGAAACCTGATAACGGTCCAGAGGAGTTCAAGAATTATCAATGCCAAAAGCACGTCATTTACAAGGCGTATTATGGAGTCGCGAGATGGGTGAACGATATTGAGCGCTGCGTAATAGAACATAAAGCCGCATGCAATAAGCAACAGTAATGCAGCAAATATATGAAATAAAATATCCGCCTTTACAAATAATTTTCTGAAGCTCTCTGTCAGGTCTGTTTTTTGTGTCATAAGCTATTAACAATCACCGGGAATGATGTCAGTATGAATTGCGTAATTCATTAAAATATAATACCTGAACTGAGTATTTTTTATCCCCTCCTGATGCGTGCCTGAGCATTGCACGCAAACAGGAGGGAGTGGTCAGCGGTATGCCGGTTTTATTCCGGTTTGTATCTCATCCCGGGTTCAGGATCTATTCCAAGGCTATCCATAACACGGTTGGTGTAGTTAAAATAACCAATGAGTTGTACTGCGTCAAGGATGTCTTCATCAGCAAAACCGGTTGCACGTAAAACTTCAACATCCGTTCTGCTTATTTCTTTAGGGGTCAGCGTTAATTTGGCTGCAAAGTCAAGCAGTTTTTTGGTGGCTGGATCAAGGTTGGCCTGGCGGTAATCCTCCTGAATTCTCGATACCTCGGCATCGTCTCTGATCTCTTCACGGAGATCGGACTCATGGCTTTCCATTCAGTAATAGCAGCCATTGAGCTTTGACACCACTGTAGCGATCAAGACCCGCTGCAGCTTGCTCAAGCCGCCCGGGCTGTCCATCATGTGACGGTAAAGCTTTCTCCCGATTGCCATGGTCTCCGGGCGGAGGCTCTGGACTTTTACCAGATTAACTACACGCCCTGATTTGGCTCGAGTCTCTTCGTAGATCTCTGCCAATAAACCATCGGCATCTTCTTCTGCTATCGTACGGATCCAACTCATTCTGTTTTCCTCCTTAAAAAGTGAATCTCTCCGCCCAAAGGCTGGAGATTTCTGTTCAGGGATTTAAGGTTCTCAACATATAACAATATTCTTATATTATACTATAATAATACTTTGTTGAGCCATGATTTGCAGGAATTAAAGCAGGAACAGGAGATAATTCATTCCGGCATGATAAACTAAGAGATGCCCCGGGATGATTCAAAGCTGGTTTACTCTACTGACAGTGTCGTCCCTGGAAAAGAGAAGGCCGTGGTTAAAGTGTCTGGGGAACAGCTCAGTCCCGGGAAGCAGAAAGTCAGGGTGCGTCTTGACCGTAAACACAGAGGCGGAAAATCCGTAACAGTTATTGAAGGCCTTCGAATGCAGAATGCAGAATTAAGGAACCTGCTGAAACAATTGAAGTCCAGGCTCGGAACAGGCGGGGCAATAAAGGATGACCTCCTCGAGATTCAGGGCGACCGGAGGGGTGCTGTAATGACGGTACTTGAAAAAATGGGGTATAAACCGAAACGCTCAGGGGGATGAGACAAGTGCACAGACAATTAAAAAGGAAATATGAGAATACCATCAACTAAATCAAACCTTTCACCTTATATAACTCCCGAGGGACATAAGCGCCTGCGTGAGGAATTCAACTATCTATGGAAGATTAAACGCCCCAAGGTTACTCAGGCGGTTGCCGATGCTGCCGCAATGGGTGACCGCTCTGAGAATGCAGAATATATATATGGAAAGAAGCAGTTAAGGCAGATCGATTCCCGTATGCGGTTTCTTCAGCAGCGATTGAACGAACTGAAAATTGTGGACAGACCGGCGAAAGAGACTACAAAAATATTCTTCGGCGCCTGGGTTGAACTGAAGGATGATAACGGGAATGAGTATAAGTACCGGATAGTTGGTCGTGACGAATTTGATTCTGCCAGGAACTATATCAGCATCGATTCACCTATGGCAAAGGCATTGTTGGGCAAAAAAAAGGATGATGAAGTAGTTGTGAGCAGACCAAACGGCAAAACCACCTTTATTGTAGTATCCATTCATTATCCGTTTTAATTACTGGAGGTAATACTTGGCAATAATAAGTCTGCAGGATATAAAGATAGCATTTGGCGGCCCTGAGTTGATTGACGGGGTTACACTTAATGTGGAGGCTGGGGAGCGTGTCTGCCTGGTCGGCAGGAACGGTACAGGGAAAACCACCCTTGTCAAGATAATCAGCGGAGAGATTCTTCCTGACGCCGGTGAGGTTATATATTCCCAGGGACTGCGCATTGCCTCACTCCCCCAGGAAGTTCCACATGACCTCAGCGGTCCGGTATTTGATGTGGTTTCAGAAGGGCTTGGAAAGATAGTCGGCTTGATCTCTGAATACCACCTGATAAGTCACCAACTGTCATCTGACCATAACAAAGGGGCACTCTCAAGACTTGAGAGGCTGCAGCACGAGATAGAATCTGAAGGAGGCTGGCATTCAGAGCAGAGGGTAGAGACTGTGCTCTCGATGCTTAAGCTGAATGCCGATGCATCTGTTGCCGAACTGTCAGGGGGACAGAAAAGAAGAGTTCTCCTTGCCAGGGCCCTTGTAAGTGAGCCGGACCTTTTAGTGCTTGACGAACCAACGAACCATCTCGATATTGAATCAATCACGTGGCTTGAGCAATTTTTAAGCGCCTACAAGGGGGCCATCCTCTTCATAACTCATGACCGTAAATTCCTCCAGTCCCTTGCAACCCGTATAATTGAGCTTGACCGCGGCAGGATAACCGACTGGCCCGGTGACTACGCAACCTATCTTAAAAGAAAACAGGCACTGCTGGATGCCGAGGCCACCAATAATGCGCTTTTTGATAAAAAGCTTGCACAGGAAGAGGCATGGGTCCGTCAGGGCATCAAGGCCCGCCGCACCCGGAATGAAGGCCGGGTACGGGAATTGAAAGAGATGCGAAGAGAGAGGAGCAGAAGGCGTGAATTGTCCGGAAGCGCCAGGATGAATTTTAACGAAGCTGAAAAATCCGGGAAGCTTGTGCTTGAGGCAAAGGGGATTGGCTGTACATTTGAGGGGTGGAAACTCATAGATAATTTCTCAACGGTAATTATGAGGGGCGACAAGATAGGAATAATCGGACCCAACGGCTCGGGAAAGACTACCCTGATAAACATCCTTCTCGGCAACATGGAACAGCACGAGGGTTCTGTCCGCATGGGAGCAAAACTTGAAGTTGCATACTTTGATCAGCACCGTGCACAGTTGGATGACGAAAAATCGGTAGTGGAAAATGTGGCTGACGGTGAGTACGTTACTGTAAACGGCATTAAAAAACATGTAATCGGCTATCTACAGGACTTTCTCTTTCCGCCGGATCGTGCCAGAATGTCTGTAAAGGTCCTGTCCGGCGGAGAACGCAACCGGCTTCTGCTCGCAAAGCTTTTTACACGGCCCTCAAATGTAATCGTCATGGATGAGCCGACAAACGATCTCGATATAGACACGCTTGAGCTTCTTGAAGAGATGCTGATGGAATATAAAGGCACGGTCCTGCTGGTGAGCCATGACCGGGAATTTCTGAACAACATTGTAACAAGTACAATCGTTTGCGAAGGCGGGGGCAGGATTGGCGAATATGTCGGCGGATATGATGACTGGCTGAGACAGCGCGTACCCGAAGCCGTAAACCAGAAAGAGAAGGTCCCGGGCAGAAAAAAGCCCCGTCAAAAAAAGGAGGGACCCCGCAAGCTAAGCTTTAAAGAAAAGAGGGAGATAGAAGAACTCCCGGGCATGATTGAATCAATGGAGGCAGAGCATGCCGTGTTTTACAGAAAATTTGCAGATCCTGAATTTTACAGAGGAGATGGAGTCAGAATTGCTGAAGCAAAAGCAATGATCGAAAAGCTGGAGAAAGATATTTCAGGCGCTTATGAACGCTGGGCCCTGCTTGAACAGAAATTGAAAGAGTCCGCATGAAATACACAGCAGTATCCAGTGTGTCAGACCTTGTGGTGTTTGCCACCCCTGTTGACCCTGGACAAATGTGTGCCACCAGACATATTGTAAAAAAATCAGAGGAGGTCAGAAAACATTATTATGGATGGGAAAAAAAGATTGGAAATAACGCAAGGCATCAGAGTCAGGATAGTACTAAAGCAAGACCAGAAAAGCGGCAAATTAACCGAGGGAGTTGTCAGGGATATCCTGACAAATTCTCCTTCACATCCTCATGGAATAAAAGTAAGATTGGATAGCGGAGAGGTGGGGCGGGTCAAAGAGATATGCA
Source organism: Nitrospirota bacterium (assembly GCA_013152195.1). GTDB lineage: Bacteria > Nitrospirota > Thermodesulfovibrionia > Thermodesulfovibrionales > JdFR-85 > BMS3Bbin07. The sequence goes on along the minus strand of JAADGU010000072.1, from coordinate 3,478 downwards.
GTTGACACTTTATAAAATTACTATGTGCTAAAATCCTCGATTGTACTTGTCAGTACCTGACCAATTGCGCTTTCTTTACAGAAACAGCTTATCTGTCCAGACTTCTTCCTTTATTATTCAGTGCACGTCAAGTTATAATTATCATAACACTTTCTGCTGTAGTTACTTTGCACCGTGAAGGTATCGAGAGGCACACACTAAATGGAGATATGGTTTTTATATTTAATAAGGTGCAGGGACGGCAGCTTGTATACGGGGATAACCACTGACGTGAAGAGAAGGTTCAAAGAGCATAAGGGCGGCAGCCGGGGCTCGAAATATTTAAGAGGAAAGGCTCCTCTGCAGCTGGTCTTAAAGAAGAAGATAGGGGACAAAGGCCTTGCACTGAAGGTTGAAGACAGGGTAAAAAAGCTCACAAAGAACAGGAAAGAACTGCTCGTAGAAGGTAAAATCGTGATAAGTGCAATAAAACGGGCAATATGATTAAATACTCAGTATCGTCTGTGCATAAACAACACAAATACTCAAAAACATGCCATTCCCGCAATCCCTAACGCATTGGGGAGTCAGGAATTCTTCTTGAAAAAACGATGTTCTGAAGGCTTTCTGGAAAAGACATAACAATAACTGTTTGAATTCATCAAGAGACTCTAATCAGCAAAATCACTGGTAAAAGGAGGCAACAATGGCTAAAGCTGCTGCAAGTCACATTCTGGTAAAGAGTGAGGAAGAATGCTCAAACATCAGGAAACAGATTGAAGAGGGAGCTGATTTTGCCCAAATGGCAAAGGAGCATTCCCAGTGCACTTCAGGGCAACGAGGCGGAGAGCTGGGTGAATTTTCACCCGGACAGATGGTGAAGGAATTTGATGAAGTCGTATTCAGCAAGGAAGTTGGAAAAGTACACGGCCCGGTCAAGACCCAGTTTGGCTATCACCTTATTAAAATTACGAGCAGAGGGTAAAAGTCATTGTGTCTTCCTGCAAACACACCATTCTCGAACTATTGACTGACAAAAAGAACGTGCTGCGCTGCCGGCACTGCCATTTGACGATAAAGGCCGATGAACTCGGAGGGGGTTATTGTCCTGAATGTTATGAAATAAACGGCAGTAAGCGGGTTGATTTTGAAGAAGTTACAGCGGAAGAGACTGGAAGGGCAAGATACAGATGCGAAGACTGCGGTCTGGTTATAGAAGTTGATTAGCATGGAAAAAGAGAGATGAGGCGTTTATGATCCCATGGGAACGGCTCGAATGCGCACAGGTCCCCGGAGACGGTGGGGAGATTTGCCTGTACAGGCGCGGTGAAGAATTTTCGATCAGGGTGAACGGTCATGAGCTTATGAACAGCCGCTCTCATGGATCAGAGGAAGCACTGGCCGAGCTTGCCTGTGAAAGGATTTCAGGACACGGCAGTCCCCGGATACTGATAGGGGGGCTTGGCATGGGGTTTACATTGGCATCGTCGCTTAAATGTCTCAGCCCTGGTGCCCGTATTGTTGTATCTGAATTAGTACCCGCAGTAGTGAAGTGGAACAGGGGACCCCTTGCCGGACTGTCCGGTAACCCTCTTCAGGACAGCAGGGTCACTGTAAGCGAAACTGACGTGGGACAGGTGCTGAAACAGAAAAAGAGGGCATATGATGCTATTCTGCTGGACGTGGACAACGGACCTGAGGGACTGACACGTGAGGGCAATGACCGGCTATATTCACAGGCCGGGCTTGAGACATCCTTTGCAGCACTTCGGCCCGAGGGAGTGCTTGCTGTATGGTCAGCAGCCCCGGACCGTGCCTTTGCAAGACGTCTTCGCAGGTCGGGCTTTGATGTAGATGAGGTCAGTGTAAGGGCCCGCGGCTCCCGCGGTGGCGGGCGTCATACAATCTGGATTGCCGTACGCGGTTCTGGAAACTGCGACTGAGCAGGTGTTTAGGCTGAAGGCTAAAGGCTGAAGCAAATCAGACAGCACTTAGTGCTGTAATCAAGCCTTTCAGAACGTTATTATTCTTTCCCTTCAGCCTGGTAACCTTTGTTCAAGTATTTAGACTGAAGACCGAAGGCCGAAGCAAATCATTCAAAACCTTATTGTCTTTTTCTTTTCCTTCAGTCTTCAGCCTTCAGCCTATCAACCTTTACTCAAGTATCACTTAGCGCTTTAATCAAGCCATTAAGAACCTTTTCCGTCTCAATAATCTTTGGCTCAATCAGGGAAAAATCCTGATTGTGAAAGAAGCCCAGGCGCTTCGATAAACTTAGCTGATAGCGCAGTTCTCTTAATGATCCGAAGGCAATATTAAGGAATCTAAGGTAATCTGCCTGGCTTTCACGAGCACAACCTTCTACAATGTTAGAAGGAATAGAAACCGCTGCCCGCCTCATTTGAGAAGTCAACCCATATAGTTCTTCTCTTGGAAAACTTGCTGTGAACCGATAAACTAATAGCGCTACCTCATCAGCCAACTCAAAGGCCCTAAGTTTTGTGTGATCACGCATTTTTTTTAGTTAAGTTGATAGGATAGAGACTTAAGGCTGAAGGCTGAAGGCTGAAGGCTGAAGGCTGAAGGCTGAAGGCTAAAGGCTGAAGGCTAAAGGCTGAAGTAAATCAGACAGCACTTAGTGCTGTAATCAAGCCCTTCAGAACGTTATTATTCTTTCCCTTCAGTCTTCAGCCTTCAGCCTGTTAACCTGCTTCTTATTCTTATTCTATATTTGCACCAACAATAGCAGCCATCTGCATCATGTCGATTGTCTGGCCCTCTTTCAGCTTTGTGAGAGGTCAGTGACCTTGCCTGATTTGCTTTTGGATTTTGTGTTTTTGAAGATCGGAAGCAACTTGGCATCAGCCACAATGAACTTGCCTGCATTCTCAGGCTTTCCATTTTCAGTCTTTGTCTGAAGTTTATTTGCCTTAATATACTCCCATAGTTTTTTGGTTATCTCTGTTCTGGGAAGCTCGGTTGCTCCCAGAAGACCAGCCAAATCATTTTTCAGCTTTACCGGTTTATTCAATCCCTTTGCTTCTGCCATTTTTAACTCCTTCACAAGTGTATTTTTCATTAATCTGCTAAACTTGACCGTAAGTTTACTACAATGCAGCTAAATATAGCTAATCCCTTCACGGAGAAGAACCGGATTTTGTTGCAATATACACAACATGCCTGCTCCCCCTGCCCGGCCGATGGCGCTTAAAGGTAAACCCGGCACGGACAATCCGCCTCTCAAAAGCCTTATCCGGGTCTTCAGACCAGACGGCAAACACACCTCCGGGCATCAGGGCTGATCCGCTCATAGCCAGGGCAGTCTCTCCGTATAGATAGTCACTTCTTTCCCTGGCAGCCTCAAACGGCCCCTCATAGAGGTCAAGAATAATGGCATCAAACCGAGCATCTCCGCCGTTCATTGCAGCCTTGCGGATCAGTGACGCCACATCAGCAATCTCTATGGTAACCCTGGGGTCATTAACTGCCCCGCCGGTAA
>JAADGU010000144.1 GCA_013152195.1 Nitrospirota bacterium | reverse complement strand
ATTGGAGAGCTGATTGAGAGACTGAGCTTCACGACCTTCCTGAAGGAAGTCGGGCTTAAGCCACAGCCTGCAATGGTCAAGGAGCCAAGAAGGGATCCGTTCTTCTTCTGGTCTGAAGAGGATATAGAGAAGTAAAGCTGAAGTATAAAAAAGAATTAAAAGTAACAAAAATAATAAACTATAATCAAGGAGGTTGTTATGTCAGAATTACCACAGAGACAAACAGACATTGGACCACCGCATTATGAGCAGTTTTTGCCCCCTGTGATAAAGAAGAATTACGGGCAGTGGAAATATCATGAGCAGTTAGGCCCCGGGCATATGGTTCATGTTGCTGAAAGCGGAGACAAGATATGGACGGTCAGGGTTGCATCTCCAAGATTGCTCTCCACTGACACAATAAAGGATATGTGTGACATTGCAGATGCACATTGTGATGGCCATCTCCGTTTTACCACAAGAAACAATGTTGAGTTTATGGTGGATGCCGAGTCCAAGGTAGAACCGCTGATGAAGGCACTTACTGATAAAGATTTTCTGATAGGTGGTATCGGACCCAGGATAAGTAACGTTGTCCACACACAGGGTTGGGTGCACTGTCACTCAGCAGCAACAGACGCTTCCGGACTTGTTAAGGCCCTGATGGATGATCTCGGTGATTACTTTACCACGAGGACCCTTCCCAACAAGGTCAGACTCGCAGTGGCCTGTTGCGTTAACATGTGTGGTGCCGTTCACTGCTCGGACATAGCACTCGTCGGTGTGCACAAGACTCCGCCGAGGATTGAGCATGACAGGATAAAGAACATGTGTGAGATTCCTTCCACTATTGCTTCATGTCCTACAAGCGCAATCAGCCCATCCACAGAAGAAGAGCGTGAAGATAAAGCTGGAAAAGTGCATGTATTGTGGTAACTGCTACTCTGTCTGTCCTGCCATGCCGATTGCCGATCCCAAGAACGACGGTATTGCAATCGTTATAGGCGGCAAGGTCTCAAACCTGAGAAGTAATCCGAAGTTTTCAAAGCTCGCAATTCCCTGGCTCCCCAACACCCCACCAAGGTGGAATGAGACAGTTGCGAGATACTCGAGACCTATGAGTCTGGTGCAAGGAAGCATGAGAGAGTCGGAGAGTGGGTTGAGAGGATCGGATGGGAGAAGTTCTTTAAGATAACAGGCCTTGAGTTCACGCTGCAGCATGTTGATGACTTTACATTTGCACGTGAAACATGGAGGATGGCTGCCACATTTAAGTGGTAAACCATTTCAGGTCACAGATAAACACAGATTCAACAGACTTTCAGATATTAAAGGCTGAGGCGGGGAGTAAGTTTGATCTTGCTCCCCCCGAATCCGTAAATGGATGGATATCTGTGTAAGCCATAGAAGCCTGTGTCCTAAAATAATTTAAATATTTTTAGAAATGAGGTGTAATTATGGAAAAGGAAGAACTCAAGAAGATAATCTATCAGCTGGTAGAGAAGTCCACGGGTAAGAAGAAGTTAAAACAGAGTGATATTCTCAAGAAAGTTGCTGCTGATCAGGGTGTTGATAAAAGTGAGGTCAAGGCTGCTCTGAGGGAATTGATGGATGCCGGAGAGCTGATCTTTACCTACTTTGGTGGGAGCTTTGTAGAGATTCCGCCAAAGGAGTAATTCCTGCATGTTTTGCGGGAATTATAGTCATTGGTCAGTTAATGCATTTAATGTGCTGGTAATATAATGATCAATGACAAGTTTATGTCGAGTACTGTTGCAAGGGTGGTTATAGCAGGGCTAAGAGGGGGCTCTGGTAAAACCACCCTTTCCCTTGGTCTTGTTAAAGTCTTTAAGGACACAGGGCTTAAGCTAAGTGTCTTCAAAAAGGGTCCTGACTACATTGATGCCGGGTGGCTTGCATCTGCGGCAGATACGAACTGCTACAACCTCGATCCCTATCTGTTCACGGATAAAAAGATCCTGCAATCCTTTCTCTCGCATTCCCATGGTGCTGACTATGCCCTGATAGAGGGTAACAGGGGAATTTACGATGGAATGGATGTGGAGGGAACCTACAGCACAGCGGAACTTGCCAAACTCCTGAAATCCCCGGTTATTCTTATAGTTGACTGCACAAAGGTTACAAGGACTCTTGCAGCCATTGTGCAGGGGGTTATTGCTTTTGACCCGGAGGTTGATTTAAAGGGCATTATCCTGAACAATATATCAGGCAGGAGGCATGAGTCTGTAATAAGGGGAGCCATAGAGAAGTACACACCCGTTAAGGTCCTGGGAGCAATTCAAAAGCTGAAGGATGAACGCTTTCCAGAGAGGCATATGGGCCTTACGCCCCACCATGAGCACCCTGAGGTTCTGAAGTCTATCGAGGTAATGGGAAGGATTGTCAGGGATGCCGTGGAGTACGAAAAGGTCCTTGATATAGCCCGTGGGGCCCCGGAGCTGCAGCTTACAGATAAGAGTTGCGGGTTACGGGTTGCGAGTTACGAGTTAAATGATAAAAATATAACCCGTAGTTCCCAACCCGCAACCCGCAACCCGCAACCCGCAACCCGTAGTTCCCAACCCGCAACAGTATTTTATTCTCTTAATTCCCAACCCGCAACCCGTAGTTTAAAGATCGGCATTATCAAGGACATGGCATTCCAGTTTTATTACCCTGACAATTTTGAGGCACTCCGGAGTGCAGGGGCAGAGCTGATCGAGATAAGTGCCATCACCGAGGAGTCCTTGCCGGATATTGATGCCCTGTATATTGGCGGGGGGTTCCCTGAGACGAATGCCATAACACTTTCTGAGAATAAAAAGTTTATGGCCTCCCTCCGGCAGGCTGTGGAGCAGGGCCTGCCGGTTTATGCCGAGTGTGGCGGGCTTATGTACCTTGGCAGGGAGATAGAGTTTCAGGAAAAGAGTTACCCGATGACTGCAATACTGCCCATCAGCTTCAGAATGGAGACCTCACCAGTGGCTCATGGATATACGATGGTTGAGGTGAAGGAGGACAATCCCTATTTTCAGAAGGGCACCTCCCTGAAAGGACATGAGTTTCATTATTCAAGGGTTATGGATTATGACAGTAATCTTAAAATGGTCTTTGCCATGAACAGGGGTAAGGGGATTGATGGTAAATCAGACGGGATTGTTTACAGGAATGTCCTTGCTACATACACACACCTGCATGCCCTGGGCAGCCCTGAATGGGTTGAGGGGATGATAAGGGCAGCTCACAACCATGCACAAAGCCGCAGGCGGCTTTCTTCTGTTTGATGCAAGAGCCTATGTTCTCATATTTAACCGGATATGTCTTACAGGGAACTTAAGAAAAGAGTCAAAGCCCTGCTCGTGAAGGGTGACGTAAAGGGGCTTTCTGCCCTGGCAGAAGAGTACCCCCGGGCCATAAGCGTACTGATCAGCCTTTCCTATGACAGGGAATCGATGCTGACCTGGCGTGCTATTGAGGTTATCGGCCCCCTTGTCAGGGAGGTCACTGATAAATCTGCAGGTGCGGGCAGGATTATTGTTCAAAGACTCCTGTGGTCTATCACAGAGGAGTCGGGCGGCATCGGGTGGTCTGCAATAGAGATGCTTGGTGAGATAGTAAGGCATTGCCCTGACAGCTACGACGACCTTATCCCGATAATCATCGGGCTCTTTGATGAGGAGATATTCAGGGAAGGTGTTCTCTACGCCGTCTGTCGAATAAGCGAGCGAAAACCGGTTCCACTGGATGTTGCGGCAGAGCTGCTCAATAGGGCCCTGGTTGATAAAGACCCAAAAGTCAGGGGGAGGGCCCTTTTGACATTACAGTGCCTTAGAAGGATAATGCAGTTGAAGGTTCCTGAAGTTGTCAGGGAGCTTGTTCATGATAACTCGAAAATCAAGGTCTATTGTGCCGGGGAGCTGATAGAGCGTACAATAGGGGAGCTTGCAGAGGAGCTTGCTGGTGCCTGTTGACTTCTTTAAAAAGGAGTTTATATAATCAACGGTTCATTTAAAAATGAAAGAGAGAGAAGATAAGAGTGTTCTGAGCGAACCGAGGTGTCCCTTTTGTCGTGAGTTCTTTGAAAGACCTCATGATGTTACAACGGATCTCGGATTCTTTCAGGGAGGAATCTGTCCTTGCGGGGCTGTCTATGCCTATGACCCTACCGGGCGTAATCTCGGAGAGGCGTTTGTTGATGCCCTGACATATGCCTGCAAGGAAGACTGGTCACTGGCTTGGGGACTGATCCCGGATGAGGATTACAGTCAGAATATACTGAATTATAACTGGAGAAGGCACAGGGTCTTACCAAAAAAAGGGCGGGCTGATGACAAGGTGCCTTCAGGAAAGCTTATTTTCATAAAACTCAGAGATGGTGCTTTAAAGGGTGGCTGAAAGCGGTAAGGACAACGTCATGGTAACAATAAAGACTTATGATTAGATAATAAATTTTTTTAATTTGACCATCTTGGTGCTTGTGTATTAATGTTTATAACCTTTGCCTTTGTGAACTTCTGAAAATTAACGTTAGCAGACGGGATTTTTCCCAAAAAATACAGTATAAGGAGGTTTTAAGATGCCGACTATTGAGTTTGAAGGCAAACAGATTGAAGTGGACGAAGAGGGCTATCTGCAGAATCTTGAAGACTGGACTCCGGGACTTGCCAAGATTATGGCTGAGCAGGATGGCCAGGATTTGACTGATGAGCACTGGGAGATAATCAACTTCCTGAGAGATTATTATCAGAAGTACCAGATTGCTCCAATGATCAAGATTCTCGTAAAAGAGATCAAGAAGAACATGGGTCCGGAGAAAGGGAATACAAAATATCTTTATCAGTTATTCCCGGATGGTCCTGCAAAGCAGGCATGTAGATATGCCGGATTGCCAAAACCAACCGGTTGCGTATAATTTCTGCTTTAAAATTAAGGATGGGTGCCCCCTGTAGAGTCTGCCGGGGTACCATCCTTGAACAAAATACTCGAAGGCAGATATAGCTCCTGAGGGTGGAAGTGGACAGGAAATGTTAAAAAGGCGAAAGCGGTAGTTATAGATTACCGTGTAGTGAGATGTCTTGTCTCTCATGCGTATGCAATTCAAGAAATCTATGATGATTTCGATCTGATATCCAAAGGGGCGGTCTATATAAGTTTATGGAATTGAAAAGTCTTCTTACAGAGAAGAGAGCAACCATACTGAAAAAGTGGTTTGACCTAATACTGGATACCTATCCCTCTGATACTTCAAGTTTTTTGAAAAAACAGAAAAATCAGTTTGCAAATCCTGTAGGACATACAATTTCCGAGGGAATAGAAGGACTCTTTGACGGACTTCTTGAGGAAGCTGATTCTGACAAGGTCTCTCCCTTTCTTGATAGTATTATCAGGGTCAGGGCAATCCAGGATTTTACTCCATCAGAGGCAATCGGTTTTATCTTCCTTTTGAAGAAAGTGATTAGGGAATCGCTGCAAAAAGAGATTCGTGAGCACCAGACGTATGATGAGCTGTTGAGACTTGAGTCCAGGATTGACGATCTTGTCAGTATTTCCTTTGATGTATACATGAAATGCAGGGAGCAGGTTTACGAACTGAAGGCAAATGAGGTCAAGAAGATGACCTTCAGGTTATTACAGAGAGCAAATCTGGTAAAAGAAATTCAGGAAGATTAACATAGAATATCAAAAGCTTTTAAAAGCTTTTAAAGTTTACATCATAAAAAGTGAAAGGAGGTTGCTAAATGGGCGCATTGCTTTCCTTTTTCGTTGTTATAGTGCTCGTTTTGCTTGCCCTCGCAGGAATAAAAGGGGCAGGCCTGTATGTTCTGTTCGGAACCGTTATACCCTATGCAGCTGTTGCGACATTTATCCTGGGAGTAATTTTGCGCGTCATAAAGTGGAGCCGTTCACCTGTTCCCTTCCATATCCCCACAACCTGTGGTCAGGAGAAGTCCCTCCCCTGGATCAAGTACAGTAAACTTGAAAGCCCCGCGGGTACGTTGGGCGTTATCGGAAGGATGGCCCTGGAAGTGCTGCTGTTTCGTTCACTCTTCAGAAACCTGAAGACTGAACTGAGAAACGACGGGCCAAGGCTGGCCTATGGTTCGAACAAGTGGCTCTGGCTGGGAGGTCTGGCATTTCACTGGTCAATGCTTATCGTTATTATCAGGCATCTGAGATTCTTTACACATCCCGTGCCATTCCTTGTAAAAATCATTGACAGTCTGGATGGTTTTCTGCAGATTGGAGCTCCCCACCTCATGATTACCGGTGTGGTCCTGTTGCTGGCTCTTACATATCTTTTTCTCAGAAGGGTCTTTATTCCGCAGGTGCGTTATATCTCCCTTCCTGCCGACTATCTGCCGTTGTTTCTTCTTATGGGTATCGCTACTTCAGGTATACTGATGCGGTATTTTTTCAAGGTTGACATTATAAAGGTGAAGGAGCTGACCCTGGGTTTGGCCAGTCTCAATCCCGGGATTCCCTCAGGGATTGGCGTTATCTTCTACATTCACCTGTTCCTGATCAGTTCCCTGTTTGCCTACTTCCCCTTCAGCAAACTGATGCATATGGGAGGTGTGTTTTCCTCAGTCCTACAAGAAACCTGGCCAATAACAGCCGTATGAAGAGACATGTTAACCCATGGAACTATCCGGTTAAGGTTCATACATACGAGGAATATGAGGATGAGTTCAGGGAGAAAATGAAAGATGCTGGAATTCCAGTAGAAAAGGAGTGAGATAATGGCTAAACCAACTAAACCAACAAAACCACCAAAGCCGGAAGAACTCGTAAAGATAGACTATATAATCCTCCTGAAAAACCATGGATGGAGGTTCCCGTTGAATTCAAACCAGGTACCTTTTGTTATGGTACAAGACCAAAGTATCTTGAAGAAGTCGGGTTGCCCAATCCGAGGGAATGGTCCCCGCTGGATGAGGACTGGAAGCTTCCCGCAGACTGGAAGGATACAGTCCTGGCTGGTATCGGGGAGAGGCTTAAAAAGAATCGTGCATTTCACCTCTTCATGGATATCTGTGTAAGGTGCGGGGCATGTGCCGACAAGTGCCATTTCTTTATCGGCTCCGGAGACCCAAAAAACATGCCTGTGCTCAGGGCTGAGCTGATGAGGTCTGTATACAGAAAGTATTTTTCAACCGGAGGAAAACTCTTTGGAAACCTTGCAGGGGCACGGGAGCTTACCTTTGAAGTATTTAAGGAGTGGTGGTACTATTTCTACCAGTGTACTGAATGCCGGAGGTGCTCGGTCTTCTGTCCTTATGGCATAGATACTGCCGAGATCACCATGATGGCGAGGGAGCTCTTTAACCTCCTGGGATGCAATACTGACTGGATTGCCGGACCGGTGGCAAACTGTTACAGGAAGGGTAACCACCTTGGTCTTGAGCCCCATACCATAACAAGCAATATCGAGTTTATGCTCGATGACATAGAGGAGATAACGGGTATCAAGATTGAGCCTACCTTTAACCGCAAGGGTGCAGAGATACTTTTTGTCACACCTTCCGGAGACCTCTTTGGTGACCCCGGCACATATACCTGCATGGGTTATCTCATGCTCTTCCATGAACTCGGACTTGACTATACATGGAGCACGTATGCATCCGAGGGAGGGAACTTCGGCTTCTTTACCTCAATGGAGATGGCAAAAAGGCTGAACTACAAGATATATGCCGAGGCCAAGAGATTGGGAGTGAAGTGGATACTCGGAGGAGAGTGCGGTCACATGTGGAGGGTAGTGCATCAGTATATGGATACATGGAACGGCCCGGCCGATTTCCTTGAAGAACCGGTTTCACCCATAACGGGTACGAAGTTCGAGAATGCAAAGACCACAAAGATGGTTCATATAGCCGAGTTTACGGCCGACCTGATCAAACATGGCAAGCTGAAACTTGACCCAAGCCGGAATGACCATCTGAAAGTGACTTATCATGACTCCTGTAATACATCCCGTGGTATGGGAATTCTGGAGGAGCCCCGCTATATCATCAATAACTCATGTAACAATTTCCACGAGATGCACGAGGACACCATCAGGGAGAAGACCTTTTGCTGCGGAAGCGGTACCGGCCTGAATGCAGGTGAAAACATGGAGTTGCGGATGCGTGGAGGCTTGCCAAGGGCGAATGCAGTCAAGCATGTGCGGGATAAGCACGGGGTGAACATGCTGGCCAATATCTGTGCAATCGACAGGGCAACGTTGTCAGCCCTGATGCAGTACTGGGTTCCGGATGTGGAAGTCTCCGGTGTTCATGAGTTGCTTGGTAATGCCCTGGTGATGACAGGGCGAGAAGGAGAGAGAGACTGATCTGCGCCTTGAACCCCTGCCGGGAAAGGAGGAAGAGGATGTATGACGCTGGGAAAATCCTTATAGGATTGATAATATTTTTGGCCTTTGCAACGTTTCCTTTTTACAGTAATATGGGTAAGGCTGTTGCCAAACCGGATCCAAAGCTGGATACCCCGGTCATTCAGCAGATGAAGGTGAAGCAGTGTGTGGAATCAAAGGAGTTTATGAGGGCAGAACACATGCAGCTGCTGAATAACTGGAGAGATGCAGCACTTCGCCGAGGCGAAAGGCTTTATAAAGGCTCTGACGGAAGGATTACGGAGATCAGCTTCCAGAACCAATGCCTCAGATGTCATTCCAACAAGAAAAAGTTCTGCGATGAATGCCATAGTTATGCGGCTGTCAAACCGTACTGCTGGGATTGTCATATCGCTCCAAAGGAGGCCAACAATGAGCATTAGTAGGAGAGATTTCTTGAAATTAGCTGGGATTTCCAGCCTTGGGATCGGCTTTTCGGCTACTGATTTGCTCTGGAAGAATAGAGCTGAAGCTATAGAGTACATGTCCTCTCCGAAGGGCCTTACGGCAAAAAGGTGGGCGATGGTTGTTGATTTAAGGAAATTTAAAACAGAAGAAGATTACAACAGGGTAATAGATATTTGTCATCGTATTCACAATGTCCCGGACTTCGGCAATCTGAAGGACGAGGTTAAATGGATATGGACAGATACTTTTGAGCACGTATTTCCCTTTCAGAAGAACGAATACCTTCCGGAGGGGGTTCAGGAGAAGAAGGCCGTTCTGTTTTGTAACCATTGCGACAATCCACCATGTGTGAGGGTTTGTCCGACCAAGGCTACTTTCAAGAGGAAAGACGGCATAGTTGCGCAGGACTACCATCGCTGTATCGGGTGCAGGTTCTGTATGGCTGCCTGTCCTTTTGGGTCAAGGAGCTTCAACTGGAGAGACCCGCGTCCTTTTATCAAGCGTCTGAATCCGAAGTTCCCTACAAGGACCAAGGGTGTGGTGGAGAAGTGTAACTTCTGTGTGGAGAGACTTGCAGAAGGGCTCAAGCCTGCCTGTGTGGAGGTATCCAACGGGGCATTGACTTTCGGTGACCTCTCGGACCCCAATTCAGAGGTAAGAAAAATACTGAGTACAAACTATTCCATACGTAAGGCTGAACTCGGAACACGGCCCAGTGTGTTTTACATAATAGGAGGTGATGAAGATGCTTGAGAAGGCATTAACTGGAAGTCGACGATACTGGGGATGGATATTCTTTTTACTTGCCGTTATCGGGGTGGGTTTTATCTTCTACCTCCGCCAGTTCGCATATGGTCTGGGTATAACGGGTATGAGCAGGGATGTTTCGTGGGGTCTTTACATAGGTCAGTTCACATTTCTTGTGGGTGTTGCGGCATCAGCGGTGATGCTGGTTATACCCTATTACCTGCATGACTTTAAAAAATTCGGCAAGATCCTTATCCTCGGAGAGTTTCTTGCTGTTGCTGCTGTGGTGATGTGTATGCTCTTCATTATGGCAGATATGGGGCAGCCGATGAGGGTGATGAACCTGGTGCTCCATCCGACACCCAATTCGGTAATGTTCTGGGACGCTATCGTGCTGAACGGTTATCTGCTTCTCAATATCATAATTGGCTGGACTACTCTGGGTGCTGATCGCAAAGAGCTCCCTCCGCCGGCATGGGTAAAGCCCCTGATATACCTGTCAATCCCCTGGGCTATCAGTATCCATACCGTCACAGCCTTTCTTTATGCCGGACTCCCTGGAAGGCCCTTCTGGCTTTCAGCTATTATGGCAGCCCGTTTCCTTGCATCTGCCTTTGCAGCCGGCCCGGCATTACTTATCATTCTGGCCCTGATAGTGAGAAAGCTCACAAAGTTTGACCCGGGAAAGGAGCCGATTCAGGCCCTGGGAAAGATCGTCACCTATGCCATGATAGCAAGTACATTCTTTCTCATATTAGAAGTATTTACCGCATTCTACAGCCAGATCCCCGGTCATATGGCCTCCTTTGAGTATCTCTATGCCGGTCTGGACGGGTTTGGGAAGTTAGTCCCCTTGATGTGGCTATCCACGATACTTGCAGTGGTCGCTATTATTCTTCTGGTTAACCCTAATACACGTAAAAATGAATCCATTCTCGCGTTTGCCTGTATAACGGTATTCATTTCCTTATGGATTGACAAGGGGTTTGGATTAATCGTTGGCGGTTTTGTTCCCAATCCTTTTGAGAGGGTAACAGAGTACTGGCCGACAATGCCTGAAACTATAATCACCATTGGAGTCTGGGCGATCGGGTTACTCGTGCTTACGGTTCTTTACAAGGTGGCTATATCGGTCAGGGAAGCGCAGATAGACTCAGGTTCCAACACACATTAAAGGTGCAGATTTTGTTATTATAGTTGAGGCAGCCATTGATTTATGGCATATAAGATCATTAATCGAGTAAGGAGGTGAAGTAGATTGTATATTGTAGCCGTTGATAACGATAAGTGTGAGGCCTGTGAGGAGTGCATAAATATCTGTCCTCAGGGTGTTTTTGAAATGAACGGAGAAAGTAAGTCAGACCCTGTAAACGGTTCTGAGTGTGTATATTGCGAGAGCTGTCTTGGCGTCTGTCCTCCGGCAGCTATAACCATTACAGAGATGTAAGTAATTTCACAATCCAAAACAAATAATAAAAAGGGGCCTTCAGATTAAAGAGGCCCCTTTTTTTAATTAACATAAAGTGTTTTTTTACAGTAAGAGTTACTTCTTCTGAATATATATCTCCCAGTATCCCTTGTCCTCGAGCTTGACAGTCTCCATTTCGTAGCCGTGTTTCTCGCAATACTTTGGGATCGAGTCTTCAACTGATGCCTGAGCATCACTAATTACCTTCAGTACCTCGCCGCTGTTCAGTTTTTCAAGCTTCTTTTTTGTGAGCACCAGGGGATACGGACAAACCCTGCCTAGCACATCAAGTGTTGCAGCTGGTTCAATAGATTTTAAATCTGCCATTAAAGCCTCCTTAATAGTGTGTTGTATTTAGTAACTTAACCACTGAGGACACCGAGAAGTAGCAGCAGACACATTCCACGTTGCCCCTTGCTTGTCTGTGTCTTCAGTGGTTTATTCTTTTGTGTTCATTGAACCTGTCAGATGTTTTTTAGAAAAACATCAGGTGATCGGCTGATTCAAGGTCCTGCTGGATCTCTTCATACGGTACTACCTGGGTGGTGACCTCGCCACCAATCTCTTCGGCATCCATCACGATTGAGTCCTCAGTGAGTCCAAAACCCTCAAGGTCTTCCTTGCAGACCAGCACCCTGAGATCGAGCAGAAGGGCATTCTTTATATGCGCCTCAAGGCTTGAGACACCATATATATCGAGTGCCTTCTGATTCTTGAGACAGTTCAGCACCCCGTCACCGACAAAGGCCAGTACCGGCTCGACATTGTCACCGTCCTCAAGATGAATCTCCACCGTCTGACTGGCAATTGCATGTGTAAGGGCCAGCCTTGAGGTTTCAGACTTATAGGGAAGTTTTTCAACAATAAATGCAATCTTTTTTATAGCCATCTTATTCACCTCCTATGTGCAGGATTCTGTCTGTGCTGAAGGCACTTGCAAGATACCAGTCCATGCTTGCAACACCAAAGCCTTCGACAGTATCTTCCCTGCCGATGCCCCTTGCCTTTGCACAGGCCTCGCAGTTTGTTATCTTGAATTTGCCGCTATTGATCAACTCCATTACCGTATCCATCAGATAGGAGTAATCCCTGAATTTGCTCTGCCCTTTTTTCCCAAGCATTGTGCCGTTACCTGAAAGCCAGAGGTCAACCTCATGTCCCTTCTTGACAGCAGCGTCAGAGAACTTGATTGCGAAATCAAGGGACATGGAACCAACGAGTGATGAGAAACAGCCTATTGTAATCTTGCCCATTATTTCCTCCTTATAGCCAGATTGTTTTTTCGTAATCATTGAAGATAAGGTCAACCAGACCATCATAGTTGATAACCTTTATCTTGCTATCAACAACATCAGAGTCTGAGAACCCCCTGGATTGAAGGTCTTCAGAGAGTGCATAATACTCCACGTCTTTTGAGAGAACTGGGGATACATTGCCATCTTTTTTAAGCGCTGCATGGTACACCCCATTCTGTACCAGGACTATTCCTAATTTTTCGGCCTTCAGTCTTTCCAGCATCTCTGGTTCCCTGTACTCACTCACAAATACAGCAAGCCTCATAATATTACACCTCCTTGAGATTTTTGTAACCATACTTTATACCAATTAATGGGGTGTATTGTCAATAAAAAACCGCTTTTCTATCTGTCATTCCGGTATTTTTTAAGCTGGAATCCGGTGCTTTCCATATTTTCCTTCCATGTCTCCGGGTTTATTTTCTTTTATTTATCCCCTATCAATTTCTTTCCAATCGAAAAGGCCTTTCCGAGGAAGTTGCCAAGACCATAATAGGTGCGGCTTTCAGGGGCAAACAGAACGGGTTTTACTTTTTCAATATCAGGGACTCCGTTTTCTCCGAGTACGGATTCCTCAATCTTGAGATCCATCACCTCCCCGATAAACTGGGTATGGAGCCCTATCTCAAATGTATGAATTACCCTGCACTCAAGGATGAGGGGAAACTCCCGGATGTAGGGTGCATCAACGAGGTCACTCTTCACCGGAGTAAGGCCGGTAGTGGAGAATTTGTCCTCATTTTTCCCTGATACTGTTCCAAAAAAATCTGCTTCCCTGATGTAGTCCTCAGAGGGGATATTTACGGTAAACGCCTTGTGCTCCATCAGATTATCATAAGTGCAGGTAGCCTTTCTCAGGGAGACGGCTATGCAGGGGGGTTGAGAACAGCAGATTCCTCCCCAGGATGCAGTCATTGCATTGGCTCTGCCATTGCTGTCATAGCTTCCTATGACCAGAACCGGGGTTGGATAAATGATGGTTTTTGGGCCTAAGGATTTTTTCATGACGGATCTCCTCTTTTCGTTTTATTGAAATTATACCAGATAGAGCGCATTTCATAGTATCTTGAATCTGCAATATCAATATGCTATTGTAAGCTATTAAGGAGCAGGGTCGGTATTTGTCAATCTTGTGAGGAACACACCCCTTAATCCCCTCTTGATAGAGGGGAGAGTCCCTGCAGGGAAGAGCGGAACGAGGAGAGGAGGGAGAGTATGCAACTCCCCTCTAAAAAGAGGGGGCTGGGGGTGTGTAAATAGCTGGTTTTCATTGGTTAAATGCATGACATTGAAGACAGGGATGTTACACGGAATATTGCCGTATCATTAATTCAGGAGAATGATGAGCAGAAAAACTGTCATAATATTACTCTTGCTGCTCACCATCCCGCTTGCAATATATCTCCTGATGCCTTCTGATGCAAAGAGGATCAGGAAGCTTGTTTCAGAGGGCAGGGAGGCAGCAGTGCAAAAGGACCTTTCAGGGGTGATGAGCCTGGTCTCTTATAATTACAGGGACAGATATGGCTTTTCATACCTCTATCTTAAGGAGACCCTGAAGCGGATATTTAAAGATTACGATTCCATTGAGATTGATTTAAAGCGGTTGCGCGTTGATCTTGATTCTGAAGACGGAAAGGCCACGGCAAAGTTCCTGCTCAAGGCTGTTGGAATTAAAAACAACAACAGGGAATACATACTCGGCACAGAGGAGGTCTATGATTCGGTCTTTCTTACACTTAAAAAAGAGCGGATGAAGTGGAGAGTGGTGGAGACCTACCTGCCTACCAGAGAAGGATTAATCTTTTGAGATTATCTATCTCCTCCGGAGTCCCCAGCCCTGATACCCTCTTCAGCCTGTAATCCCTGAACCGCTTTACCACAAGCCCTTCTACGGGGTCTGCACCCACCCTGATTGCACCGCTCAGGTCTGTTCTGAAGAGATTGAAGCCTGAGAGTCTCTGCAGGGCTGCCCTGTGGGGATGGCCGTAAGTGTTTCCTGCCCCCACACTTATGATTGCTGCCCCGGGATTGACTGAATCAAGGAAGGCCCTGGTGCTTGATGTCTTGCTGCCGTGGTGTGCAACCTTCAGCACGTCACTTGGAAGATATTTTTTGAGTTCAATTATGGACTCTTCTGCATCTGCCTCGATATCGCCTGTAAACATTACCTTGAGGTCTCTGTCCTGAAACCTCAACACCAGCGAGTAATTATTGTCTTCAGCGTCGGAAATGGTGTAATAACCCTTCCGGGGATGAAGGGCGAGGAATCCGCTTTCACCGGAGGTCAGAATATCTCCGGCCTCTATCTCTCTGTGGAGAATCTCCTGCCCTAATTGCGGGCTGTACCTGAGAAGTCCGTTATCCCATACCTCCTTAACCGGAACGGAGCTGAGCAGATTCCACAGGCCGCCTGAATGGTCTTTGTCTGCGTGGGTTATGACCAGGGCATCCACCCCCTTTATGCCTTTGTACCTGAGAAAATCCATGACTTCCCTTCCCGTGTACCCGGTGTCCACGACAATGGTCCTGCCGTCTGAGGATTCAATCACCGCTGCGTCACCCTGGGCAACATCAAGAAATGTTACCTTTGGAAGGGTTCTGTCAAGAGAGATAAAGGTCAGGATGATGGTGGCTGCAAGGGCTGTTGTGCTCAAAATGAACCATCGCCACCTCTTCCTCAGTGCAAAATATATTGCAGGATAGATAAAGAGGAGGGTTATCGCCGGAAAGGCCCCAACGGAAAGGGCTGCATTGTCAATCCCGGATATATAGCCAACTGAGGAATTTACAATATCCACCATGCCCTGAAGTATATCCTTGAGGGGAAAATACCCTGTTACAAGATATATTATCCCTCCAAATACGCCGGCAGGCAGGATCGAAAAACAGATAACAGGGGTGAATATCAGATTTGCAGGCATACTGAGAGTTGAGATGGTATGGAAATAGTACAGAACCAGTGCTGAAGTACCAATAGATGCACCTGCAGTAACTAAAATCAATCTCATAAATTTCTGCAATGCCGGCTTAAACCTCTCCTGCCGAATATGCCCCTCAAAAGTCTCCAGGGTAACGCCTATAAAGAAGACGGCAAGGAAGGAGAGCTGAAAAGAGATGGTTTTCAGGGATTCGGGGTCTAAGAAGAGGATAACAGTAGCTGCAAGCAGGAGGCTGTTAAGCCACTGACCTTTTCTGCCGATCAGCAGGCCCAGAAGGAATATGTTTATCATGAGGAATGACCTCATTGCAGGGATGCGGCCGCCTGACAGGAGGAGATAGAGCAGTATCAGCGGGAAGGTCAGAAGTGCGGCAATCTCGTCAAGACTCAGCCTGGCAGTCAGCCATACAAGCCATCTGTTGGGCAGCCACCTTGCCGAATATCTGAGGAGAAAGAAGACCAGAAGTGTAAAGAGGGCAAAGTGTGTGCCCGATATGCTCATGAGATGGGCAAGTCCTGTCCTGGCATATGCGGCATAGAGCATATTGTTGCTGCTTTCCCGGTGACCAATTACTATGGCTGACAGCAGGGAGGCTGCATCCGGGCTGAAGTTTGCCCTGAAATAATTGTACAATTTCCACCTCAGCCGCTGCGGAAACCATTGGATGGAGTCTTCCATGCTCAATAGCAGGGTGCCGTCTGTCTTCAGAAACATGACCGGCTTCCGGTTCCGGCTTCCGGGATTTATGCGCGGCCCCTTGATGCTCATGTAGGCAAACCCCTGAATAAGTGAGCCGGGCATCAGGGGCCGGTCTGCTGATAGAAAGGTCTTTTGCCTTGCCTCCGGATACCTGAGCTGAATCTCCTGAATGTATCCGCGCTCTGTAGTAACAGGCAGTCCTGAGACAACGCCTGAAAAGGGTTGCAGTTCCCTTGTCTTGGATGAGCGAGTAATGCGGGACTGGTTTTGCTCTGTCCGCGAAGGTTCATATCTGACCTGCGCATAGCTGAAGGCAACAAGCACTATGGCTGCATATACAAAGGCGTGCCGGCCGTTGTTTTTGTAAAGGACTGCGAAGAGGAGGGAGAAAAGAAAGAGGGCTGCAGTGGGAAAAAACTGATACAGGTAAAAGGCGCCGACACCTGAAATAAAGCATATATATGGCAGGGCCGGGGTCATTCCGGAAGGCGCTTACCTAATCCCATAATCCTTTAATCCTTACTGCTTGCCGACAAAATTGTCTTGACGATTCCGGCGGCAACGGTCTGTATTGTCTCCCTGTCACTACCCTCAACCATGACCCTTACCTTCTGCTCAGTGCCGGAGGGCCTTACAAGCACCCTGCCTTTTCCGTCGAGTATCTTTTCAGCCTCTTTTATCTTCCTTACAACCCCGCTATTTTTAATAACGTCTTTCTTCTTCACCTTTACATTTTCGAGGATCTGGGGGTAGAGGAATATATCGGAGACCATCTCGGAAAGAGGCGCACCCGTTTTCTTCATGAGATAAAGCATCTGCAGGGCGGTAACAGGGCCGTCTCCGGTTGTATTATAATCAAAAAATATTATATGCCCGGACTGCTCCCCGCCGAGGTTGTATCCTCCCCTCTGTAGCTCCTCAACCACAAACCTGTCTCCCACGTTTGTCCTTATGAGTTTTATCCCCTTTCTCTGAAGGTAATGTTCAATCCCGAGGTTGCTCATAACTGTTGCAACCACAGCATCATTCTTCAGCTTTCCCTCTTTTTTCAGTGCCACGGCCCAGATGGCCAGCACCTTGTCTCCATCCACCTCCCTGCCTGTCTCATCAACAAAGAGGGTCCTGTCGGCATCCCCGTCATGAGCCACCCCGATATGGGCGGCATTGCGCAATACCTCTTCTTTCAGATGCGCAAGGTCAGTGGAGCCGCAGCAGTGATTGATATTTGTGCCGTCGGGATTGTTGTTTATTGTAATAACCGCTGCGCCCAGTTCGGTCAGCACCTCCGGGGTAATCTTGTATGCTGCCCCATTGGCACAATCCACCACTACCCTCAGACCCTCAAGATTCATGCCCTTCGGGATCGTGGATTTAATAAATTCTATATACCTTCCGGTTGCATCCTCAAGCCTGTAGGTCTTTCCTATGGATGCACCAGTGGGTCTTTTTGCAAGAAAGGAGTCATCCTTGACCAGGGCTTCTATCTCTTTTTCCACCTTGTCAGGGAGTTTGAACCCGTCAAAGGAGAAGAACTTGATCCCGTTATCCTCAAAAGGATTATGTGATGCAGAGATGACCACGCCTGCATCAAGCCTCATCGTCCTTGTCAGGAAGGCTATGCCCGGAGTGGGTATGGGGCCTACAAGTATGACATTCATCCCCATGGAGCATATCCCGGAAGTCAGGGCGCTCTCTATCATATAGCCTGATATGCGGGTATCCTTGCCAATAAGGACCAGGTTCCTGCCCTCCTCTTTTCTTAATACCTTTGCTGCAGCCATTCCCACCTTCAGTACGAGTTCCGGAGTCATGGGATTTCTGTTAACCCGTCCGCGGATACCATCAGTTCCAAAAAGTTTCATTTTTCCATTCCTTCCTTGATAATGATGTGTACATCTACTTTCCCTGTCATTAATCTTGCAGCAGGTATGTCTGATATTATACTGACCTTGCTTATACTGCTTTCATCCAGTCCTGAGATGTCTATGGGCTCGGTCCTGACAAAGGAGATATTTTTCAGCACAATCTCAGGTCCTTCCACTTCCACCTTCTCAGGTTTTATGATTATCTGACTTATATATTTCCCTGGCGCCGGCTCTCCGGAAATGTCAGGCTTTACAGGGACCTTTTTCCTGACCGTCCTGTCAAGGACGATATTTACCTTTGAGGGGTTTACGTTGGAGATTGTAAGTGCCGGCGGCACCTTTATATTACGCTTTTTTATCCTGTATGCCCCTTTCCCGGGCTGTGCATCTTTCAGGTCTACATAAACCCGCAGGTCTTCAGGCTTGATCGACCTGAGTACCACTTCACTGCCAAAGAGACTTACCCTGACCGCATCACGGTCCTTTTTTACTATCTCATACCCTGGCGGGATATTTATGTATTCTATGGGGACCTCAAGGGTGATTTCGGATACCCCCCTGCCGGATATCAGAAACCAGAGGATTATGGCCAGGCAGAGAGCAAGTATTTTGAGGCCGAGGTTTTTAAAGAGTAATTCCCTCATTTCTTCCCCTTCTTTCTTTCTGTGAACATATCTGTGAGTATATCGCGCAGGTGCCCCATATCCATGTGAGTCTCCAGCTCTCCGTTAACGGCAAAGGAGATCATGCCTGTCTCCTCTGAAGTAGTTATGGCAACGGCATCTGTCTCTTCGGTTATACCGATTGCAGCCCGGTGTCTCGTGCCCAGGGAACGGCTTATGTCTGTCCTGAAGGTTATGGGCAGAAAACATCCTGCTGCCACTATCCTGTCGATCCTTATAATGACTGCCGTCATGCATGGGAGAGCTCGGATGAAAAATGCTGAGGAGTATCTCCTTTGAAACCTTTGCATCAAGCGGAGTCCCGATCTCTATAAAATCCTTGAGTGATATATCCCTTTCAATCACAATCAGGGCGCCTATCTTTCTGCTGGACAGCGCCACTGTAGCCCTGACTATCTCTTCGAGGGACTTCAGCTCCGAGGCCGAGGTAAGGGAAGGCAGGAAAGAGGTCTCTCCCATCTGGGCGAGTGCCTTTCTTATCTCCGGCTGAAAGAGGATTATCAGCGCAAGGACAACCTGTGCCCATAAGCTCTGTATAATCCAGTACATTGTATGAAGCTTGAGGTAACTGGAGAGAAAAAAGGCGCCCAGCAGAACACCAAGGCCGATAAGCATCTGGACAGCCCTTGTGCCGTTTATGATCAGAAGCACTCTGTACAGGACAAGAGCTACAACAATAATGTCCAGTATGTCCTGCCATCTCAGATGTCTCAGGGCTTCTACCATATCCCTCCAGGGTAACAGTATTTCCTGTTGTTGATTTTCAGGTCTGCGTTGTCTGAAGCCGTGAAAGAACGGCAACAATAAATAAAAGTTAAGGAAATAATAACATTTTAACATAAAACCGGTGTTTGACAAAAAAACGGGCTTCAATTAATATAGAAATCATGATTTTTATAACCCGGCTGATTCGATGATGCTAAAAACCAGAAGAAGTCACAACATTGCAATACTGATAACTTTCCTTATCCTGAGTCTTATACTTGACCAGAAAAGTAAGGCCTGGGGGGCTTCTGTTAGTGAACCCCTCCTCTCAGATACTGATCATCAGGATGTATTTGACGAGGTTTCCTTCTTTGACCGGGCATTTGACCTGTTGTCAGGCTTCTCAATAGCAGACGATAACCTTCTGTCAATAACTGCGACAGATATAACCTCCTATCAATGCAGGCAGTCCGGGCTGACACCTTTGGCGAATACGGATATCCTTCTTCAGGAGACAGAGTCCCCCCAGGTGCAGGAATTTGTCCTCCTTGCCTCGTATAAAGATGACGATTCGGCAAGGGACAGGGTAGAGAGACACATATATCTGTTACAACCAGGAAAAGAAGGACCTTTGCAACATGGCTTCAGCGCTCGGGCAGATACCTTGATACGATCAAGGCCATACTTAAGGAGAACGAGTTACCTGCAGACCTTGTCTATCTGCCCCTTATAGAGAGTGGTTACAGTACGGATGCACGCTCCAGTGCCCATGCAGTGGGGCCCTGGCAGTTCATACAGTCAACCGGAAAGAGTTATGGCCTTAAGACGGATTACTGGAGAGACGAGAGGCAGGACCCTATTAAATCCACTGTTGCGGCAGCGCGTTATCTGAAAGACCTGTATAACCAGTTTGGTTCGTGGTCACTTGCCCTTGCTGCCTACAATGCAGGTGAGGGCAAGGTAAGGAGGGCTCTCCGCAAGAGCAGGTCTGATAATTACTGGCGTGTCATCAGGACCAGATACAGGAGACGAGGAACTATGTATCAAAGTTTATAGCAGCAGGGATAATCGCATCCGAGCCGGAGAAGTATGGGTTTGCTGATATTGATTATCATGAGCCGTTGAAGTTTGAGGAGGCGGAGATTAACAGCCCTGTATCTCTGTCATTTATAGCCAGGTGTACTGATTCTACGGTAAAGACAATAAGGGGACTGAATCCCGAGTTGAAAAGATGGTGCACCCCCCCGGACCTCAAGACCTACAGGGTTCGTGTGCCTGAAGGAACGGGTGAGCGGTTTAGCGAATGTTTCAATAATGCCACTCCTGAAGAGAGAATGCCGAAGATACCCTACATCATTAAAAAGGGGGATACATTGTGGGACCTTGCAAATAGTTTTCACTTTACCCGCAAGGAACTCTATGCCCTCAATAAGGGTATTAACCCCAGGAGGTTAAGACCCGGCTCCATCATCTATCTCCCCCCAACTAACGGGGCCTATGTAACGGAGACCAGGCCAAAGACACCCTATATCATAAAGAAAGGGGATACACTGTGGGAGATTGCAAAGAGATTACGCATCACGCGTAAGGAACTCTATGCCCTTAACAAAGATATCAACCCTGAGAGGTTGAGGCCGGGCTCTATTATTTATCTGCCCCTGAAAAGATAAATTTAATTTGTTGGCCCGGCATTTATTCAGAGAGACCTGTTCGTCTGTAATATCAAACATCTAACCAGTTGAGGCCCTGCTCTTTACACACCCCACTGCCCCCTCTTTTTAGAGGGAAGTTCTACTCTCCCTGTTTTCTAAAGACTGTCTTTTACCTGCTTGTTCTCCCCCCCTTACCTCGTTCCGCTCCTCCCGGTAAGACCGGGAATGGCAAGGACTTTCCCCTCTATCAAGAGGGGATTAAGGGGTGTGTTCCTCCCTGAGTTTTTATGGCTTCTCTTTTTTAGTTGTTTTCTTATTATCCTTGTTATTCTCATTATCCTTCATCTTTTCTTCTGCTTCCTTTTTTACCTCTGTAATGGCAAGCTGATAATAAGGCGACTGGGGATACTCTTTTGCAAGCTGTTCATATTTTTTGAGTGCCTCCTCTTTTCTTCCCATTTTTTCAAGTATGCTTGCTGAATCATGGAGGGCAACGTCTTTCAGAAACGGACTTGTCTTGAGATTATAGAGGGTATCGAGTGTCTTGAGCGCCTCCTCTTTCCTGCCTTCTTTCATCTGGATTGCCGCAATCTTGTAGTATGCCAGAGGGAGGAGTTCTTTGTTGCCTGAATACTTTTTGGTAAATTTTTCCAGGGTTTTCAGTGCTTCTTCATTCTCCCCGAGCCCGAGTGCAAACTGTGTGTTTGCAATGTAAAGGAGGGTAATGGGTGATTTCTTCTTATCATATGCCTCCTGGAATTTTTCCAGGGCTTTTTTCAGGACAACCTCATCCGTTTTCTTGTCATCCTCCTGATAGAGGTTGTGGTAAAGCTTATACCCTTCGTATTGAAGGGTTGCTGCCTGTTCGGTAATCTTTTTGTTATAAATTAGCAGACCTGTCACTATGGCTATAAACAGGACCGCCAAAGCTGCACCGAGATATACGGTCTTTTTGTTCTCAAGATAGTAATCGGCAAACTTTTCATAGAGGGATATGACCTCTCTTTCTGCAACGTTCGTTTTCTGTACTCGTTTTTTTATTGGTTTAGGCATTAATCTCCTCCCTGTAAAAAGACAGATTTAACTATTTCTTCAGATGTGGCGAATACCCTGTTCAGGACAGTTGTGTCAAGTCCTGCCGAGAGTATAACTTTTTCTGCAAATCCGCGGTCTATAAGGTCCCCCGGAGAATGTGCATCGGTATTAATAACAAGCCTGGCACTGTATTGCTGTGCAAGTCGTGCCACATGTCCGTTTGACAGGCAATGACCCTTTCTTGCACTCAACTCAAGGACAACGCCCTGTGCGGCGGCATACTTTACGTCTTCCTCATCTATAAGCCCCGGATGGCTCAGGATATCGGCTCCTCCGGCAATGGCTGCCCAGTTTGTTCCCTCCTGAACAGGCTCCACCAGGGTCTCACCATGAACAACAACAATCAGTGCCCCGAGTTTCCTTGCCTTCTTGATGCCCTTGGCTATGAGTTCAGGCGGAAGATGGGTGAGCTCAGCCCCCGGAATAACCTTTACAGGCTGTATGGCATTAAGCTCATCGGCAACCTGTACAAGCCTCGGAATAATAAAATCCATATTTGATGAATCCATATGGTCAGTGATCGCATAGCCCTGTAACCCTTCACCCGTGCCCTTCTTACAAGTTCAGAGGGGATAAGCTCGCCATCGCTGAAGAGACTATGTGTGTGGAGATCTATCATTAAAAAATCAGTTTTTGCATTTCAGGTGTTCTGTATTGCCTGTTAACCATTACCCATCACCTGTTCCTTTACAGCCGCTGCATCTTCTTTAATATCCTCTACCGTTACTATTGAATAAAAAGGATATCCCTTTGCCTCTATATTCTCACGGCCTCTCTGTTCACACCTGTCAAGGAGGGCCATAACGGCAACTATTTCCAGTTTATACTCTTCAGCTATCTCAATAGCCTTTATAGTTGAAGCCCCGCTTGTTACAACATCATCGACGATAATTACTTTGTCTCCAGGACCAACATTGCCCTCTATCTGAAGACCCATGCCATGTTCTTTAGGCTCTTTTCTTATTACAAAGGCCTCTATTGGATCCTTGACATCATAGGAGTAGCGGGCTACGGCTATTGCAATAGGGTCAGCACCCAGAGTAAGCCCCCCGATTGCCTTTGGTGAAAGGTTGAGTTCCTTTATCTTCTCATAAAAGAGTTTGCCAAGCAGGAATTGTCCTTCGGGGGTATAGGTAATCTTTTTGAGATTAAAGTAATACTGGCTCATAAGACCTGAAGACAGACGAAACACGGGACTATCACTATATTTAAAGGCATACTGTCGTATAAGTTTAATTAACCGCTCTTTGTCACCCATCGTACCTCCAATCGTTTTAACTTTTTAACTTAACTCATTAAGAATAGTTTCTTCAAGCCCTCGTTTGAGGTCATACTCCGGCTGCCATCCCAGTATTTCCTTTGCCCTCTCAATATTCAGGGCACTCCTCCTGAGGTCTCCGGACCTTGCAGCACCTTTTTGAGGGGTGTCAAACATGGCATCCCTTGCGTATCCATGTCTCCTCATTATCTCCAGTATCGTCCTGTAAAGTTCTCCTGTGGTGGTCTCCTTTGAAGTGCCGATGTTCACGGCGTCTCCGGAGCCTTTTTTCAAGGCAAGTATATTGGCCCTGACAATATCCCCCACATAACAGTAGTCCCTTGTCATGCCGTCGGGTTCATCAGGATAATGGTATATCACGGGAAGCTCTCCGTTTCTGAGTTTGTTCATGAATATGGAAACCACTCCTGCCTCGGCATGGGGCACCTGCCTTGGACCGTAGACGTTTGCATAACGGAGAACAGTATAATCAAGGTTGTGTTGATGTTTGTAAAACCCGAGATAGTTCTCTGAGGTCAGCTTTGTTATGGCATAGGGAGAGAGCGGCAGTGGCTGGTCTGTCTCGGAAATTGGAATGCTCTCCTTCTCACCGTAAATCGCACCCCCGGAAGAGATGAAAATGAATTTCCCTGTTTCGTATCTGACGGAATTCTGAAGCAGGTTTATCAGGCCCATTATATTTACATCGGCATCAAACGCAGGATCTTCCACAGATGCAGGAACCGACATTTGCGCAGCATGATGATTTACGATATCCGGTCTTTCGATCTCAAAGACCTTGCTCATCTCTGCAGACCGCACATCAAGGAGGTAGAATCGAGCTTCCGGGTTGAGATTTTCCATGCGTCCTGTATACAGATTATCAACAACCACCACTTCATGGCCTTCACGGACATATCCATCCACCACATTGGAGCCGATAAATCCCGCGCCCCCTGTAACAAGTATCTTCATGGCACCTCCATATACCTGATTATTAGAGATAAAA
>JAADGU010000120.1 GCA_013152195.1 Nitrospirota bacterium | reverse complement strand
TGTGTGATATATGGACTTTAATCTGGGCCTCTCTTGCAATCCTGACAACCTCTTCAACGGACTCCAACAGGGCGTCACCTTCACTCCTCATGTGTGATGTATAGATACCGCAAGGGTTTACGGATGCCAAAACCCTTGAAAGCTCTGCAAGCTCCGCTGTATCGGAATAAACCCCGGGCGGATATATAAGCCCTGTTGATAGCCCGATTGCACCGTCTTCTAAAGCTTCTGAGAGCAGTCTTTTCATAGCGGACAGGGCGTTTTCGTCAGGGGGGATGTTCTTATAACCCATAATTGATGCCCGGATGTTTCCGTGGCCGCAGAGTGTTGCAAAGTTTATTGCAATGCCCCTGCTTTCAAGAATTGCAAAATATTCGCTGAAACCGGACCACCTCTCCTCTATGCCCAGCTCCATTAAATCCTGCTCCCTCCGCTCTGCTGCCTCACCATATAGAGGTGCTGCAGAGAGGCCGCAGTTGCCGTTTATCTCTGTGGTTACCCCCTGAAAAAGCTTGCCCTCCGCCCTTCCGTCAGCCAGAGGATTGTGAACTCCGAGTGTGCATGGCTGTCGATAAATCCCGGAGATACTGTAAGCCCCCGGACATCAAGCACCACCCTTGCATCAACCACTTCCCTGCCGATATAGACTATCCTGTCGCCCTCTATCCCGACATTCGTCTCTATCGGCTCCATTCCGCTGCCGTCAATAACAGTTCCGTTTTTTAAAAGACAATCAATCATGGTTTTATCCCTTCACAAAAAGGCATCCTGTCCGCTATTAAGCTGGCAACTATTCAGGGAGCCATCATAGTCTGCAATATCATGATGCATTTAACCAGTGAAGAACCTGCTCTTTACACACCCCCTGCCCCCTCTTTTTAGAGGGGAGTTCTCTTATCCCTGCCTTCCACCTTACCTCATTCCGCTCTTACCCGTAAGAACATGAATGACAAGAACTCTCCCCTCTATCAAGAGGGGATTAAGGAAGAGGGGATTAAGGGGTGTGTTCCTCTTCTCTTTTCCTTCTATTACCACGGCTTTTATTCAGAAAAACCTGCTTGTCTGTAATATCTACCCCTTAAGCAGCCAAGAACTCTGTTTTTATTTGCCGGGTTAATAACACCTCGAACTTTACTGCTGCAATCCTTATTTTACACCACAGCAACATGATTTTTGTGTTCTTTATCATTTTAAGGGATAAAAAACCCTCAACTTAGGTTAGAATATAAAAATAAAGGGTTTGGAATATTCTGAAAGCATTTAAAGGAATAGATTCCGGCTTAAAGACTACCGGAATGACAGAACAGATTAAATGAAGACCGTCCTGTTAATAATAGTACTTCTGGCATCATTGACAAGCATCCATACATCTGCTGCTGCCGGAGATGATGAGCGTATTCTCCTGGGCAGGTGGACGCAGGATGAAATGGGTCGCATCATACACAAAGCATCTGAAATCAGGGATATTGGCAAACGCATAGACTTCCTGTCCGGACAGTTTCTGGGTGTTAGGTATCAGGCATCAACATTAATTGGGGATATGAATACTCCGGAGGTCTTTGTTATTGATTTCCGGGGTGTCGATTGCTTTACCTATATTGATTACATTGAGGCGATGAGGCTGTCAGGGTCCTTTGCCGGATTTAAGGAAAACCTGAAGAAAGTGAGATACCGGTCAGAAAAAGTTGCATTTGAAAACAGAAACCATTTCTTTACGGACTGGAGCGTCTTTAATCCAGCCCAGGTTGATGATATTACCGCAAGTGTCGGTGGTCTCAGAACAAGGAGCACCCGGAAGGTGCTGAATTTAAGGAAAGACGGGACTTTTTTTCTGCCGGGAATTGCACCCGTAGAGCGGGAGATTCAATATATCCCCTCAGACGCTGTAGATGAAACCGTGACAGGAAGGCTCAGAACAGGGGATTACGTCGGGATTTATACCAAAATACAGGGGCTGGATGTCACACATACGGGAATTATCATCAAAAAACAGGACAAGGTTTATCTGAGACATGCATCTTCAGCAAAAAAGAACAGGAAGGTGATTGAGCAGGATTTAATTACATATATCTCAAAAACCCCGGGCCTGATCGTGCTCAGACCTAAAGAGTGAATCCCTGTGAATGACAACAGGGGCATAGTTCAAAAGCGCGGGATGCGCAGGCTGGGTGTGCACACGTCCATTGCCAACGGCATTCACCTGTCTTTAAAGAGGGCCAAAGCCCTGTGCTGCAGCACTCTTCAGATATTTTCACATAATCCAAGAATCTGGGCCACAAAAAAGATAAGTGATGAAGAGATTGAAAATTTCAGGGAACTGAAGACAGTCCTTGATATCAGACCTGTCTTTATCCATTCATCCTACCTTATAAACCTTGCCTCTCCGGACAGAGAGATCAGAAAAAAGTCCATAAAGCTGCTATCCCATGAAATACAGACAGCCCATCTGCTGAGGGCTGATTATATCGTATTGCATCCAGGGAAGGCCGTGGGTCAGGATATTAAGGAGGCAATAGGCAGGGCATCAGAGGCCCTCTCCCAGGCATATGAAAAAGCCGGTGGAGGGGTAGGTGTTTTACTTGAAAATACAGCAGGGCAAAAGGGGGACATCTCATCCACC
Organism: Nitrospirota bacterium; assembly: GCA_013152195.1. Taxonomy (GTDB): domain Bacteria; phylum Nitrospirota; class Thermodesulfovibrionia; order Thermodesulfovibrionales; family JdFR-85; genus BMS3Bbin07. Next base: position 20,425 of record JAADGU010000120.1, on the reverse strand, counting down.
ATCCCCATGCTCTCTGAAATTATTGAAAACACCCCTCCGGGATGTGTAAGGGGTTTATGTCTCGATACCTGCCACGCCTATGCTGCAGGGTATGACATCACCAAAATGGAGGGGCTTGAGAGACTGAAAGGCGAAATCATAAAGTATATCTTTCCGCTGAAGGTTGAGCTCATACATCTTAATGACTCAAAAAAGGGATTTGCCTCAGGGGTGGACAGACATGAGCATATTGGTGAGGGAAGCATAGGTCTTCCGGGTCTTGAGCGGTTTCTCTCCTTCCCGTTCTTCAATGCAGTGCCCCTGATACTTGAAACTCCTAAAAAGTCTGATGACGACGACTGGAAAAACCTCGACAGGGTGAGAAAGATGCTCGGCTTAATACCCGGGTGTCAGCCAAAGGTTGACGAAATCCAGATTCCCACATAATGGGTCAGGACTATGACGATTGCCGCTATGGAGAGGTGCTCGGCAATCACCTTCACGGGATTTGTCTTCTGTGTCCTGGCCATGGCGTAACTGAGAAGACACAACGCCGATAACCCCCATGCCATGCTTACAAACACTGACACCAGGAGATTGAAGAGCAAAACAGGAATAATAAATGTCAATGAGAAGAGAAACTTGGAAAAAAAAGTGGCCACTGTTGCCAGCCATATCTCTTTCACTGTATGTCTGTTTTCAGATTCCTCGGAAATATGAATACCCAGGGCGTCTGAAAAGGCATCTGCTATGGCAATCGTTAAAATCCCCCCGATAACAACAGGCTTTGAATGCGTACCTGAATATAATCCAACCATTAACCCAAGTGTTGTAATAATGCTGGAGGTTAAGCCGAAACTGAAACCTATGTTCAATGAGTGATTTTTAATCATATCTATATTGATGTTTGGAGATTCTGAATCAAGTTCAGAATGACATTATATTAACCTGGTAACTATTCAGGGAGACTGACAGCCAGTAAAAATGCGGGGTTAGCTATCAAATAACCTCTGTATTTAGATGCCGGTTTAATAACGACATACATTTTTTCTGTTTGTGTAACAAATGTTTAATCGGCTAAAACTCTGTATTTATTTGCCGCTTTAATAATATGGCTGTTTTTCAGTTAGAGATTGCTTCGCTCCGCTCGCAACGACAAAAATGGGCATTTTCAGACTTTTTATAACTTCATCAAAAATACCTGCTTATTTAGAATCTGTGTATAAACACAACAATTGAGCCGTCATTCCCGCAGTCTGTTGAGCGGGAATCCAGTCTTTTCAGTAACTTCTGGATGCCTCGAACGCTTTCGGGACATAACTAAAATAAAAAACAGCAGTTTATACACAGTTACTATTTAATTGTAACAGGTTACAGCTCTGGATTGAAAATGGGTTGAACCTGAATTAAAAAAAGGGAGAAGCACGGGGCTTCTCCCTTTTTGGAATTACGATTCAGATCAGGACTATACAAGGAGTGGAGCAATAACAAGAGACACAATGGACATCAGCTTGATAAGGATGTTCATTGAAGGACCTGATGTGTCCTTGAACGGGTCACCAACTGTATCACCAACAACAGCGGCCTTGTGAACATCTGATCCCTTACCACCATAGTGGCCCTGCTCAATGTACTTCTTTGCATTATCCCATGCACCACCTGCATTCGCCATCATCAGTGCAAGCAACACGCCTGTTACTGTAGCACCAGCCAGCATACCGCCAAGGGCCTTTGGTCCAAGAAGGAAGCCTACAAGCACCGGACTTGCAATTGCAACTACCCCCGGAAGCACCATCTCTTTCAGGGCAGCCGTGGTACTGATATCAACACACTTCTTTGTATCTCCCTTAACTCCCTCTTTTCCTTCGAGAAGCCCGGGGATTTCCCTGAACTGACGCCTTATCTCTTCAACCATCTTCATGGCTGCCTTTCCCACAGAGGTCATTGTGAGTGCACCTATGAAGAAGGGGATGACGCCTCCGATAAGGAGTCCTATGACCACAATAGGGTCGGTTAATACTATGATAAATTCCTTACCGGTCTTTGCAGCTATAGACTGTGTGTATGCCGAGAAGAGGGCAAGTGCAGTAAGTGCTGCAGAACCTATGGCAAAACCCTTACCGATTGCAGCTGTTGTGTTTCCAAGTGCATCAAGGCTGTCGGTAATCTTCCTTGTATCCTCACCGAGTCCGGCCATCTCAGAAATACCACCTGCATTATCTGCAATAGGACCGTAAGCATCAACGCTCATGGTTACTCCAATAGTTCCGAGCATACCGACTGCAGCTATACCGATTCCGTACAGGCCTGCAATATGTGATGCAATGTATATTACCACGCACATGGCAAGAACCGGAAGTGCAGTACTCTCAAGACCTACTGCAAGACCTGTGATAATATTTGTTCCTGCACCTGTTTTGCTTGCTTCAGCAATCTTTCTTATAGGAGATGCTGCTGTGTAGTACTCAGTCAATAGTCCAATCGTTATTCCGCCAATTGAACCTACAAATATTGTCCAGAAAACCGCATTGCTCACTTCCATTGCCGAGCAGGCAAAATAGGAGAAAACAAGAAACAGGGCGGCTGCGATAAAAGTTGAATACCTCAGGGCTGCTGCCGGATTAAACTTCTCGAGCACCCTCATTGAGAATATGCCGATTAAGGATGCAATAAAACCCATTACAGCTACAGTGATCGGCAGGATCATCAGGGTAGAGCTGCTGCCGAGTTCTGCTATCTTGGAACCAGCCACTGCCGTAGCGCCCAGTGCTATTGTTGCAATGATTGAACCAACATAGGACTCAAAAAGGTCAGCTCCAAGGCCTGCAACGTCCCCGACATTATCACCCACATTGTCTGCAATAACACCAGGGTTACGGGGATCATCCTCAGGAATACCTGCCTCAACCTTTCCAACAAGGTCTGCACCAACATCAGCAGTCTTTGTATAAATACCTCCACCAACTCGCATAAAGAGGGCAATGGATGAGGCACCCATGGCAAATCCATTAATCTCATATGCTGTTGCCGGGGTTCCGTAGTTCAGGTAAAAGAAGAATACCCCTATGCCGATAAGACCGATACTTGTTATGGAAAGACCCATGACAGCTCCACCGTTAAAGGCAACAGAAAGGGCCTTTGCTGCATCCGGCTTGTACCTGTTTGCTGCCTCGGCAGTCCTCACATTTGCCTTTGTTGCTGACATCATCCCGAAGTATCCTGCAACAACAGAACAGACGGCTCCGCTGACATATGCAATAGCAGTACCAGGGCCAAGGCTGGGAACAAACCAGATAAGAATGCCAATGGCTGCTACAACAAAGAAGAGGATTGAATACTGCCTCCTCAGATAAACCATTGCCCCGGCATGAATTTCGTCGGCTATTTCAACCATCAGCCCGGAACCGGCTGGTTTACTAGCCACTCTCAGGTAAATAATCAAAGCGATTATTAAACCACCTGCACCCAAAAGGGGCGCATAACTTGTAAATGCTTCCATTAAATATACCTCCTGTTAAGATTTTTAATATATTCCGGCAAAATGCCTTTATTCAATAATTAAATATGTCACTCCTGCAAAGGCAGGGCTTCGGAATCTTGCAATTTTAATATCCGCATCCGCAGGAACGACAGTTTATGAAGTTATTCATGACAACAATCGGATTTTGAACTCCGGTAATCACTAAACGTACTTGTCTGAAATATATTCCTTGAGGAAATGTATCTCGGCATTGAGTTTCTTGACATGGGTCTTCACCACGTCCCTGATAGAGATGATTCCGGAAAGCTCTCCCCTTTCCACGATCGGCATATGGCGTATGCCCTTCTGTATCATTACAACCATCACATACTCCACTTCATCCTCGGGCTCTGCAACCAGAAGGTTCTCACTGTGCACCATTATATCCCTGACTTTCAGGTCCTTCATCTGGCACTCGGTACTGGCAACTATCTTCAGCACATCCCTTTCAGTAATCAGACCAACAAGTTTTGTATCATGCTCAACAATGAGGGCCCCGATATTTCTCTGCATCATCTTCGAGGCAGCGTCAGTTATTGATGACTCGGCACCTACTGTAATTAATTCCCTGCCCTTGTCATTTAAGATATCCTTGACTTTCATAATGTTATATCCCTTCCCGTCATCTTGGAATAAGTTATTGCCAGGGTTCTATATCCCATATGAGCGAGTTTTGAGTAAGGGAAATAGACAATCGTATAAAAGACAAACAAAAGGTGAATGAAGTACATGGGATATGCAAGTGAAGCAATCCCGGCAAGCCTTATGAGCTCTGTCAGGATACCGGTGATGGCAAGAAGCAGTATCATGACAACAAAGGTCCAGTCAAAGGACGAACTCCTTGTATCAAAGCCCTTATCCTTTGTCCTGTTGAATATCAGAATCAGGATGCCTCCAATCAATGCAAGCGCACTCAGATTGGCAAGCCATTTCATTGGATCCGTCAGCGGAATGGGAGAATGTATCTTTGGCACATAATAGTAATAGGTTATCCATATTGTGGTTATCAGAAGGCCCAGGAATGCATAGAAGACAAGCATATGGCCGTTTTTGCGGTCTGCATTGACCTCGCACTTCTCAAATCTCTTGTGGGTAAAAATCTCTACTACTGTCTCCACGAGGGCCGGAACAAATCCCCTTTGAATATGACAGGCCGTTCTGTTTGCTCATTTTTGTCCAGAAACCGTTCAGACTTATAAGGTAGCTGATACCGGTCAGGGCAACTGCCGAGATAAAGATAATCTCGATAAAGCTGATTGGAAAGAATTTGGAATAGACTATCTTGTCACCTTCCGGAATCCCGAGATGGCCTGTTAATCCAAGCACGGCTAAAAAGAGAACAAAAGGAATCGCAAGTGCCACAAGGGTCTTTTTGGGATCGGTCACGACATTTCCCATGAAAGCCGGAACGGCGTTTTCCTTTATAACCTTCTGTCTCATTACACCGAGTACATCCCCGGGCCCTTGCACCCCTCGGACAGTATTTTGTACAGTCGTTACAGTTATGGCAAAGCCAGATATCCGGGTCAGCTGCAAGTTCATCTTTCATTCCCCACTGGGCCATAACCATCTCCTTTCTGGGAAATGGTTTATTATCAGGAGACATGGGGCACACAACAGAACATGTTGCACACTGATAACACTTTTTTAATGTATCACCACCGGCTTCCTTCAGCTCCCTTACAAACTGAATATCCGGTGTTATTATATTGTCCGGCATATACAACCTCCCTTATTTAGTCATGGTCATTGACATATAACCTTTATTTAGAATCCCTTATATGGATTTGGTCCGAGCTCCTTCAGTCTCTCTGAAAAGTCATCAAGTATCTGCGGAAGATTATCCCATTCATTGATGGCAAGCTGCACCTGCTGAACCCGCTCTGCCTCAAGCATCAGCCTGTCAAGTGTCTCCTGAACCTTCCCTAACCTCTCATTAGCCACCTGACTTCCCTTGATAAAGTGGCACTGGTAATCATCACCGAACTTGCATCCAATCAGCATAATGCCGTCAATACCTTTTGAGAGGGCATCTGCAATCCAGACAAGGTTTGTACCACCAAGACACCTCAGAGAAATAAACCTGAAATTAGGATTGTACTGCACCCTGTTCTGACCGGCAAGGTCGAGTGCGGGATAGGCGTCATTCTCACAGATAAGCCCTAAAATGAACGGCTCATCACTCTCATCAGGCACATCAACCGATCTTATCATTGAAGATATCATATCAATACTGTAATTCTTGAAATTAATGATCCTCTGAGGACAGGCGCCCATACAGGTACCACAGCGGCGGCAACGGTATGGATGCTCCTACCCTTTTCATCCTCGTCAAGGACACCGAAAGGACACTCAACAGTACATCTGCGGCACTGCGTACACGACTCAAGCCTGAATTCAGGAAATGTCTGATCCCCGGACCTCGGATGAACGGCCTTACCCTGAGAGGTAAGTTCGAGGCACTGTATCGCCTTAAGAGCAGCCCCGGCTGCATCAGCCGATGCCTGGAGTGCATCCATGGGATGCCTTACAGCCCCGGCAGCGTAAATGCCTGTCCTCCTTGTCTCATAAGGAAAACAGATAAAGTGGGAATCCGGAAAGCCATACTTGAGATGCGGCATCTCGGGTCCCTGCCTGTAGGAAAGATTCAGCGAAATAGGAACAGGCTCAAGCTCTTCAGTCACACCGTCTGTTGTCTCCTTTTTCGTGATGGTTCCTATGTATTCAGGGGTCAGGTTGTTGACTTCATAATCCTCGGGGATCATGTTTGTCAGCATGCCTGTGGCAAGAACAACTATGTCAGCCTTTATCCTGACAGTCTTGCCAAGCAGCAGATTATTTACCTCAACAAGCAGACTGCCATCCGCTTCCTCTTCGATACCAAGGATCTCTCCCTTTGCAAGGAATATCCCTTCATCATCCTGGGCTGCCTTGTAGAAGTTTTCATATAATCCGGGGGTCCGCATATCCTTGTAGATAATGTAGGCACCGGCATCAGGATTAGACTCCCGAACATACATGGCCTGTTTTAGAGAGACGTTACAGCAGACGCTTGAACAATAAGGCACATGTGCCTCATCCCTCTGCCCGGCACACTGTACAAAGACAACACTCTGAGCCGGCTTGCCGTCTGACGGCCTTGCTATCTTGCCATTCAGGGCTATCTCTTCCATCTCAACATTGGTAACCACATTTTTGAATTTTCCATAACCAAGATTGTCAAGCTTTGATGCATCATAAGGCTTCCAGCCTATTGCATATATAATTGCACCTATGGTGAAAGTCTCTTCAGAGCCGCCCTTCTCAACAGTAACATCGTACATGCCCGGCTCTCCGGATATCTTCCTGATAGTTGTAGCTGTATATATCTTTATATTTTCGTTGCCTTCAGCTTCCGCTATCTTTGAATCAATAGCAGGTTTCTCAAGCTCTGCAAAAGGTGCTTTAGTTGGAAGAATCTTGTACATTTTCTTCGACCAGCCACCGAGTTCAGCCTCTTTTTCAACAAGCACTACCTGACTGCCTGCCTTTGCAGCCTCAATGGCTGCTGTCAAACCCGTCACACCTCCACCCACAACGAGTATGGTCTTGTTAAGGTCTGTTATCTTCGGCTCAGGCGTCTCGGACTTACTGGCCCTGGTTATCCCGAGGCTGAGATAATCCTCTGCCATTGCCTGGGTCTCCTCCGTATTCGGCGGATGAGACCATACAACGTGTTCTCTAAGGTTGACCCTCTCCGTTACATACTTTAAGGGATCATAGTCAAACACATCATAATTGACCCTCTGAGAGCAGGCCGCAACAACAATCTTGTTAACCCCTTCATTGTTAATGTCATCCCTGATTATCTGGGCACCTTCCTGACTGCAGAGAAATGAATGTGTCCTGCATATCTGGGCCTTTGCAATCTTCTGAAGATCCTCTATATTCAGCGATTCACCAATACCACAATCTGTACAGATATATACTCCCAGCTTGCTTTCACTCATAAATATCTACCTCCTCACCAGACTTTGTATACTCTTTAAAGCAGCCCCGGTGGCACCCTGCACCGAGGTAGTGACATCATTAGGCCTACCGGCAACTCCAGCAACATAAATACCTGCTGCCTGGCCTTCCGATATTGCAAAACTGCTCTCTTCCGTCTTTATCGTTGATACAAGGCCATTGTTTTTCAGAGCTGATTCCATCCCGGCAGCCAGAACCACCATATCCACCTTCTGGTGTACCTTGCCACCACCAACTATATCCTCTGCAGTAACGATCGCCCCTCCGTCACTATCCTCTTCAATCTTGGCAACCTTGCCCTTTATCATCTCTATATTCTCATCCGACTGCACCTTTCTCAGAAAATCCTCATATTTGCCGGGAGTCCTGAGATCTATATAAAAGATGTATACTTTTGATTCAGGATTCTTATCCCTTATATATGTAGCCTGTTTCATGGATGCCATACAACATACTGCAGAACAGTAGGGGAGGTGATTTTCATCCCTTGACCCGGCACACTGTACAAAGGCAATACTCTGCACATCCTTTCCATCAGAAGGCCTCTTTATCTTGCCCTTTGTCGGCCCGTTCGGTGCAGAAAGCCTCTCCATCATCATGTTTGTAATAACGTTCTTTATCTTGCCAAAGCCAAGGTTCTCCATCTTTGTTGCATCATAGGGGTTCCAGCCTGTGGCCGTGACTATGCTGCCTACATTGAGCTCAACTGTCGATGGTTTCATGTCAAGGTCTATGGCGCCGTACTTGCAGACCTTAACACACTCCGAACATGCCGACCCCTTGCAGGCCTGCTCATCAATCACATATCTCATCGGGAATGCCATGTCATGCGGACGGTATATAGCCTTTGTATTATCCATACCGAAGTTATAGTCATTTGGCCTCTCCGCAGGGCAGGCCTCAACACACTTGTCACATGCAGTGCATTTCTCGTTGACATACCTTGCATTGACCTTGATATTGACCGTAAAGTCTCCTTCACTCCCACTTATACTCTCAACCTCGGAGATGGTATAAAACTTTACTTTCGGATTCTGCTTGATACGTCTGAAGTTTATCTCCAGACCGCAATAGGGCGGACACAGCTTTGGAAAATATTTAAACATCTGGGCAACCCTTCCGCCAAGGTAAGGATTTCTTTCAACAATAGTTGTGTCATATCCGGCCTCAGCAGCTTCAATAGCAGTAGTTATACCGCTTATCCCACCACCGATTATAAGAATACTCTTCTGTTCTCCCATATTTATCCTCCGTTTACTTTGAAAATTCAAGGCTTTAGACTGTCAAAAAACAATCTAAAACCTTGAACTCTCAAAGCAGGAATTATTTGAACAGGCAGGGGAAATCCCCTGCCTGTTCAAATATGAATTAGTCTACCAGCTGAACGTATGGGACCTTCTTGACTTCCCACTCGCCTGTATCAACATCGTACCTGGAATTCACAAAACACTTCCAGTTCTCATCATCAATAAGGTCGTGATCACCCCTGTAATAGTAGCCGGGGTATCTGGACTCTTCTCTGAAGAGAATATGACGTGCATGCGCCTCAACGGAAAGTATCCTGTGGTAATTCTCCCAGCATCTCATCAGCTCATGGAGGTCAGCAGCAGCCATCTTGGCAGCATCCTCTTTAAGCACCTGGAGCTTCCTGAGACCTTCTTCAAGCATGGCCTTGGAAGTCATGTACCAGGTTGAGCAACCACCAAAGTACTCATCAGCAATCTTCTGGAGCCTTGCCTGGAGCATCTTTGGTTTGATGTAATTGGGGTTCATTGCAGGATCGGTTGTTGCATTCTTGTACTTCTCGAATACCTCGTATGGGAGATAGAGATCTGAAGCAATCTCGTCAACATTCTGTTTCAGGGTTGGAACAAAATCCTTGTTGTCAAGGATGAATGCTGTGGCATTCTTTGCTGCAATTCTTCCCTCTGCATGTGAACCTGAGGAGAACTTGTGGCCTGATGCGCCACAGATGTCACCCATCATGAAGAGTCCGTTAACGGTTGACATCCTGTTGTATCCCCAGTTCCACTCGGCAGGTGCACCCAGATCATCAGGGCCACTTACCCAGAAGCCTGCACAACCGGCATGTGAGCCGAGGAGATATGGCTCTGTAGGCATAATCTCGGAAGGAGTCTTGTCCGGCTCGACATTCTCACAAGCCCAGAGTCCGGCCTGACCAATACACATGTCAAGAAAGTCTTCCCATGCCTCAGCCTCAAGGTGCTTGATCTTCTTCTTGGCCTCTTTCTCACCAAGTTTCTCAACAAACTCCTTGTTGATTGCCTGCATTGCTTCATGGGTCCTCATGATGATCGGACCTTTACCCAGCTTCATGTCTCTCATCATCAGATGGTTCCTGATGGCAGTACCCATCTTGTCTACATATGTGCCGTACTTGGCTTTTGCCTCTGCAAGGGCCTCTTCATTTGCACAATAGTCTTCACCAAGGCTGTTGGTTGCCTTTGCCTTGAAGAAGAGGAACCATGCACCGACAGGACCATATCCGTCCTTGAACCTTGCAGGAACAAACCTGTTCTCCATCATTGTCAGCTCAGCGCCAACCTGCATACCAAGGGCATAACCTGAACCGGCATTCCATACTGGATACCATGCCCTGCCCTTACCTTCTTCAGATGACCTTGGCTTGAAGACGTTAACTGCTCCACCGGCGCCAAGGCATATTGCCTTTGCCTTAAAGAGATATATCTTGTTTTCTCTCACGCTGAAACCGGCTGCTGCTGCAACCCTGTTCTCAACATTGGCATCCTTAAAGAGCTTGACTATAAATACCCTTTCAAAATGATTCTCTTCCATGCCGGTTGCCTGCCTGTTAATCTCAAGGGCCTTCTTGGCAGCCTCTGCAACGATAACCTTGTAGGACTCACCGTTGATCATGATCTGCCATCTTCCGGACCTGACAGGTGTTCCACCGTCCTTCAGCATTGCCTTGCCGGCATCCTTTGCCTGGAAACCGTCAAGAGAGAAACCGTCATCACCTTTCTTCCAGATTGGGAGTCCCCACTCCTCAAAAAGGTGGACTGAATCGTCAACATGCCTTCCAAGGTCATAAACCAGGTCTTCCCTGATTATGCCCATGAGGTCACCCCTGACGTATCTGACATAGTCTGCAGGGTCATTCTCGCCCATGTAGGTGTTGATAGCTGAGAGACCCATGGCAACAGCGCCGCTTCTGTCAGTTGCAGCCTTGTCAATCATGGTTATCCTGATCCCCTGAGGAGTTGCCCAGCGTGCAGCCTCATAAACAGCACCACATGCGGACATACCACCACCGATAACGAGGAGATCGGTCTCAACCTCGACAACCTCAGGCTTCTCGCAATATGAAAATGTACATGTTTCTTTTTCCATGTTTAAGCCTCCTTAAATTACTTTATTGTGGGCAATGTTACGCCCGCACCCTGCTGGGTAAAATGTCCGGGCTCCTTGATTTTTGAAAGATCAGCCTCAGGTTTCCCTGCATAAGGATCAACAGAGCCTTCCGCAGTTGTTCTGATTGGAAACTTGAACCTCTTCAGCGTCCCGTTTCTGAACTTGACCGTCCACATGATAGCATCGGTGCCCCTGAGGGGAATAACATTTCCACCAAGGGGGTTGAAATCCTGATACCCCCTGATCTCGATGGCCTGCTGAGGGCAGATCTTAACACAGTTGTAACACTCCCAGCACTGATCAGGCTCCTGATTCCATGCCTTCATCCTGTCACGATCGAGCTTCATCAGGTCATTGGGACAGATGTACATGCATGTCCTTTCCTGCCCTTTGCAGCCGTCGCACTTTTCAGTAATCACATAACTTGGCATACTGAATACCTCCTCACATTAGATTTAGGTTTTACAACAAATAACGAAAAAAAACGAGGTCCTCTACACCTCCCTTCACTTAATATTGGTGATTGACGAGTATAAGCCTCCTGTTGTCAATCGAAAATCATCAATCCTTATGATCCTTCTGCGTACTTGTGCATCTTTATCTCAACCTTCTCTGAAAGCCCCTGATAATACTCGCTCAGTATCTTCAGGACCTCCGGACGGCTAAACTTGTCTGAAACCTCTTCACCCTCTGAAAGCATCTTTCTCAGCTTTGTACCGCTCAATATCAGCCTGTCTTCCTTGCTGTGCGGACATGTCTTCATTGAGGCCATGCCGTCACACTTGTAGCAGTAGAATGTCCAGTCGATCTTGAGGGGCTTTGTCTCAAGGGCGTCCTCGGGTATCTCATCGAATATCTTCTGTGCATCAAAAGGCCCGTAGTAGTCACCCACACCAGCGTGGTCACGGCCGACAATCAGGTGGCTGCAACCGAAGTTCTGTCTGAAGAGTGCGTGCAGAAGGGCTTCTCTCGGTCCTGCATATCTCATATCCAGAGGATAACCGCCAACTGTTATCGTATCCTTAACGTAATAATTTTCAATAAGTGTATCTATGGCGGTCTGCCTGACATCTGCCGGGATATCTCCGGCCTTGAGCTGTCCGAGAAGCATATGGATGTAGACACCATCACATATCTCTATGGCAATCTTTGTCAGATACTCATGGGAGCGGTGCATCGGATTACGGGTCTGAAATGCAGCAACAGTCGACCAGCCCTTGTCCTCAAAATTCTTTCTGGACTCCTCGGGCCTCATGTAAACACCCTTGTATTCTTCAGGGAACCTTCCCTCACTCAACACCTTGACCGGTCCGGCAAGGTTTACCTCTCCCTGGGCCATAACCTTGGCAACACCGGGATGCTCGATATCATCGGTTCCAAAGACCTTTTTACACTCATGCACCTTGTCTATGGTGTATTTCTCTTTTACCGTCATTGTGGCCATTGTCTCGCCGCTCTCTTCATCTATCAGGGCAACATCCTCGCCAATCTTGATACTGTCTGCATTGCCCTTTGTGGTCGAAAGCGTTATAGGAATCGGCCAGAAGGTTCCGTCTGCCATCTTGTATTCATCACATACGCCCTTCCAGTCTTCATACCCCATAAAGCCTTCGATAGGGGTGAATCCGCCTATTCCCATCATTATAAGATCGCCCGTCTCCCTTGAGGTCATCCTCACATCGGTAAGGGTCTTGGCTCTTTCTTTCTCTTCTTTCAGCTCATCACCCTCAAGCAGCAGGGGCTTAAGCTTTTTCTCTTTACCATGTGGATTTACCAGTGCCATAAAATCCTCCTTAGTTATTTAGTCTTTAGTCATACAAATACGGAAACTGTTTAACAATCTCCGCACTTACACTACTTTTCCCTATTCACCAAGGATAGAGCAGATCTTGGCAAAGATTTCGTCAATATCTCCTGTACCCTCAACGGTCTTTAAAATACCTTTATTTTTATAGTATTCGATAAGGGGAGCTGTCTGGGCCTCGTAGACTTCGAGTCTCCTGCGGATGGTCTCCTCCTTGTCATCATCTCTCTGATAGAGCTCTCCACCACATTTATCGCAGACTCCTTCCTTCTGTGGAGGTGAGAAATATATATTGTACATCTGACCGCACTGCCTGCAGGTTCTCCTTCCAGTAAGTCTCTTCATCAGGATATCCATGTCAACATCTACACAGAGGGCAACCTGAAGGGGAATATTTGTCTCTTCAAGCACTTTATCAAGCACTTCTGCCTGAGCGGTATTGCGGGGGAAACCGTCAAGGATAAAACCCTTTTTGCAGTCGTCCTGGGTAAGTCTTTCCTTGACAAGACCGATTACAACTGAATCGGGAACAAGTTCTCCCTTGTCCATATAAGCTTTTGCTTCTTTTCCGAGGGGGGTACCATCTGCAACGGCCTTTCTGAGGATATCTCCTGTGGAGATCTGGGGAATGCCGTACTTCTCAACAAGCTTCTTGGCCTGCGTCCCTTTCCCTGCTCCAGGTGCACCAAGCAGTACTATTCTCATTAAAATACCTCCATTGTATAGATTTTTGGTTTATGTATTAGCTCAGGAAACGCACTATAGTACATAAAGAAAAAGTTTTATTTCAAGAAAAAAATTACAATCACAACATAAGATTTTCTTATATTTTTAATGGTTTTTTTACAATTAAGACCAAAGTATGCCATAAGGATGAGGTTATTGGCGGGTGCAGGGTAATGCCGGGATTGACGGAAATAACAGCCACAGGAAAGAGTCGGCACTGCTATTGCCCCAAAAGAGACCTACCTGCTGGGAGAGCCGGCTTCAAATCCTCTTGTCCTCCTGCTATTCACTCTTTTACGCCTAAAAACAAGGATAATAAAAATACCACTACCCGCTAACAGGTACAGGGGATGGTTTATGACATAAAGCACGAAGACAAGGCCCTGTCTGATGACCGTCCTGAGAGTTTCATGATTACCAATCTGTCCGGCAATGGCGGGAGACAGCTTGTAGTAAAGCCGGGTCAATACTCTTCCGGGAGGATTTGTGAGGAGATAATCGTCCCTGAAGTCTCTCAGCACCTTGAGTTCGGAATAGAGGGGACTGCCGGAGGCGGCAGCGGTTATCAAGCAGCCGCTTTTGCCTTTGCTGTCTCTGCCGTCACTTTCAACGGGCATCACTCCTGTCCGGCGGCCCCAGTAAGGATTGTATCCCTCTTCAGCAAAGATGTACCAGGCAGTGGCTCCAACATGCACCCTGCTGAGATATTTCCACTCAAACCCTGTTGTGACCCCGTCATGACAGGCTGCAACAATCCCCTTGCCGTTGTTATTGGTGGCGGATGTCATGGCCTTGCGGAGTTCAGAAACATAAATGCCTGATTTGCCGGTCTCACCGGTTATCTGATACGCAACTGCCATCTGGGCCGTTCCTTCAAACCAGACGCCGTCCCTGTCGTTATTGAAGTCAAACCCTTTAAAACCGTGATCCTCAATATAGGTATTACTTTCTGCCCAGTTGAGGGCAGAATAGTAACTGTTCATTGCCATTACAGCCCATGCCTGTATATCAACGGGGATATTGGGATTGCCGAGTTTGTTCGGATTTTTATTTATGGTACAACCGTCATCCAGGGTCCCTGTCCAGAAATATTCACCTTCGTCATTCCACATGGAGTCAACAAAACTCCTGGCACGAAGGGCCCTCTCCTCCCACCTGCTGTCCCCGGTCTCCTCATAGAGGAGCATAAATGCAGCATATATGTCGATGTTATGTTCCGTAGCCTTGTAGAGGAGTTTCTCCTGTCCCCCGGGGTTGGAGGCTGACTTCTCCCAGCCGGCAAAGCCGCCTGTATATCCACCGGCACACCTGTCATCCCTTGTCTCATTCTCTGTCCACTCACCCAGGGTCAATGCCGCCTCAAGGTATTGACTGCCTCCCGTCTTCCTGTAATAATTAAGCAGGGCGATCATCGGCCAGACTACATTCCCCGTATGAGTGCTCACCATAAACTCATCCTCATACCAGGTGTAATCTTCCACATCCCACCATCCCGGCATCCGGACTGTTGCGGTTTTGCCCCGCGGGTTCCAACCGGGAAAGAGCTCCAGGTCGCCTCCCTGGTATCCGTTCCTGAGGCGGCCATCGGTAAAATAGCGGTCGTTATTGACAGCATACACAAAGGCATCCGCCAGGAGACCGGCCCTTTCGAGATCTTCCGGTCTCCCCCTTGAGAGAAAGGCAATCAGGGCAAGGGCATTGTCATATCCAAAGGCTACGTTCTTCGTTAAGGTATCGAAATCAGACGACGAAGGAAGCGTTTCGTAGCTGACAAGAAAACGTGGCTCATCAAGCCTGCTCTTGTCGTAACTGATATCATCGAGGTAAAAGGTTATATCCCGGTCGTCATTCATATCCGAATTTGTCACCCATGCAAAACCCCCGATTACGTAACTCAGGTCTGCACCCCCAAGGTCTATCGAATACTCCTGCCATTTGTCTGAAAGGGTTATATATCCGGAAGAAACCTTCGGGGAGGAATCAGGATATGTAGTAATGGGAAGCCCTGTTCCCGGATCCCTGCCGACTCCAAAGGCAAAGAACTCCACCCTTTCCCCGCCCTGCTCACCTTTTGCATGGAAGGTGAGCTTTGTGGCCCCTAACAAATCAAACCCTGCGTCAGGGTAGTCACCCCAGTTCTGCAGTGGCACGGTCTCTTCTCCCTGAAGAACGCCGTTCATAAAGTACCACCCGCCCCAGTTATTCCCACCTGAATAAAACCTGTTCCTGATACAGGTGGCCCCTGAGAGACAATCGCCTCTGAACCCGGGTTCGATCTCAACCTTGTCAGCATCCCCTGTACTTGAAATCCTGCCGAGGGTGACAAAGTGGTTGCCTGCAGCTGAAAGGTCTGTGTATACGTAAAAGGCACTGTGGTATCTATCCATCACATCGTAAAGGTGCTGGAAGGCAAGGTTCAGGCCCGCTTTTTCAGCAGCAGCGGCGCCGGTAAACAAGAGGATTGCGGAGAGCAGGAACAATATGCCGCTCCATTTCTTCAAGACAACCTTCACTATCCATCCTCCCTGTTGCAGGTCATTCTCGCCATGTCCTGCCTGGAAATATTACCTCAGACTTTGCTCAACCCTCCAGAATCCCTCGACGCATATGCCCCAAGGTCAACATCCCCGTTGAACCTGCGGTTGATCCTGTCGAGAATGAACAACCTTAAGGCCTTGTGGGCATCGACTGAGAGCAATTTCAGCACGTCACTCTCTGAAGCATGCACATTTTTCTCCCTGATAATCCTGAAGGCAATCGTTATCCCGTTATCGATATTAATGTAAAAGGTACCGTCATTTTTTATATCAAGCCTCTTCTTAACCTCTTTCCTTTCACGCTCTCCCACCTTGAGGGAGTCGAATTCCTGGAGAACCTCCTTAAGGTGTTCAATGCAAGCAACAGCCTTGGCCCAGTGTTCAACGTCCTTGATGGTAAAACCCTTGTGGAAACCCACCACGTAAGAATCCTTCTCCTCTTCACAGGAGCTTATGGAAGGTATCTCCTCCAGAAGATCATCCACTCCTATAACCTCTTTGTTCACGGGAATGGAGGCTATAACCTTTTCCATAAAATTCCTGAGCCCCCTGACATTGCCTTCGGACCAGGACTGCTCCTGAGCAACTTCAAGGGCCTCCTCCTCGATACCTATAACCCCTTTTCCGTACTTGTCAGAGAAGTCGGAGATAAAGTAATAGACAAGTCTTGGAATGTCGGACTTCCTGTCCCTCAGGGACGGCAACTGGACGGAGAAGACATTCAGTCTCTGGTAGAGGTCATTCCTGAAGCAGCCGTCCCTGACAAGGGCTGAGAGGTCTCTGTTTGTGGCTGTAATAACCTTTACATTCACAACAATCTCTTCACTGCTGCCGATCCTCCTTATACTCCTCGTCTCCATCACCCTGAGAAGCTTGGTCTGCAACTGGAGCGGCAGTTCGGCTATCTCGTCAAGAAAGAGAGTCCCCCTGTCAGCCACTTCAAAAAGCCCCTTCTTCGAAACTACCGCAGAAGTGAAGGCACCTCTTTCATGCCCAAAGAGTTCACTCTCGATCAGGTTTTCCGGAATGGCAGCACAGTTGATAGCCACAAACTCCCCCTCCCTGCCCGAGTGACTGTGAATCCCCCTGGCAATCAGATCCTTTCCCGTACCGCTTTCACCGATAACCATTACAGGGGAAACACCCTCTGCAGCGATCTCTGCCTCCCCGATGGCCCTAACCAGAGCGGGATGGTTCCCGATAAGCTCTGAAAACTTCCCGAGTTTTCCCCGCCTCAGCTCCACGGCCCTATTGAGTGCCTCCTCAATATAGTCGTCATCGTCAAGCAGCCTTGCCCCTGACACGGCGCCCTCCTTCATGGCTTCCTTCAATGCCTCAAAACCGTCTACATCCGCCATTGTCGTAACCGCTACAAGCGGTATGTCTTTTCTGTGTTTGAGGAATCTCCTTATAAAGGTATATCCCGCCCTGTTGTCAACACCCACAACTCCGGCACAGACAGGGCTTCTCTCACAAGCCGCAATCGCTTCCTCAAGGCTAAGGGGCATCACAAAGTCGTAAATAAACTTGTTTCTGAAATACCTTGTCATCCCCTGATTGATATTAAAGAGGACAATACGATCTGAAATCTCCCTTACCAGAAATTTTTCAGCCTTGACAAAGAGATTTGCCAGGTAAAGTATCTTCTCTGTCAGTGTTCCTATCCATGGAGTCCTGCTCTCTTTAAGGACAAAGTCGTTCACCCCCTTAAGAAAATCCTCGTTCAGGTACTTGTCCTGAACGCACCGGTTCGTCTCTCCGGTAATCATGATGATCTTTGTCCTCGTCGAGGCCCCCCTTATAACGTCTATCAACTCCCTTCCAAGCCCGTCAATAACCATGCCCCCCTCTGTCTCCGGCAGGTTCAGGTCTATAACCGCCAGGTCCGGCAGACTGTCTTTAATAAACTTCTCTGCATCCGCGAACGTGAGACAGTGATGAACATCCAGCACCCCCTCATTGACCGCACCTTTCAGACTTTTCCTGAGACTCTCCACAACGCCAATCTCGTCATCCACGACCAACAACCTGGGTCTCATCAGCCCTCCCCTCACTAAAACTTCCTGATCTTCAACGTCATAACCGTCCCCTTGCCATCATCTCCTTCAGCAATTCCGAGCTCACCGCCCCACCTGCCCAGACTCCTCTCAACATCGTTGAGCCCGTGGCCCCGGCCCCGGTAACCCAACCGGAAACCTCTTCCATTGTCCTTGACCGAGATACATATAAACTCCTCTGAAACAGAGATACTAACCCTGATCTGTGGATTGTCTATATCCCTGACCACATCCTGGGCGTTCTGAAGAAGATTGCCAAGACAACTTCTCAGATCCTCAGGGCTTACCACCATGGTATCGCTCTTTTTCATGCCCGCCGGGGAATCGTACTCAAAATCATGGCTTCGCCTCAACTCCCTGATTATAGCCTCAAGCCTTTCGCAGTCAACGTAATACTTATCCTTCAACACCCTTGACATCTCGTCGATAAGGGGACGAATCTTGTTTTCAAAGTAATCGATAAGTACCGTCTCGTATTCCTCACGCGAGAGGTCTTCCTTTCCGACCCTCTCCTGATATCCAGTTATTACGGCCCTGACTGACTCCAGAATCCTCGTCATCTCATCAGGCGGCCCGTACCCGTATCTGACGGTCTTCAATCTCCGGGATTCCTCCAGTGCGGTTTCGAGATGGCCTGAGAGGAGCCCTCTGAACCTCGAAACCTCTTCGTCATCATCCTTAACACACCCCTTCCAGACCTTCGCTCTGTGCAGCACATCCTTTATCCTGTGGAACTTCCTTACAGCATCAACCACTTCCACGCGGGAAGATCTCCTCTTCAGGAAGAGCCACCCAAGGAAAAAGAAGGAACCACCGACAAACATGATTACTGTTATAACACCCCATTCGGGCAGCCTGGCTCTTCCCATACTCCGCGTAATTTCTTGCCGTGCCACTTCGAATTCACCTGTTATTGTACTCCTGCTGTCTTCACCTTCTCCAACCCTCTGAAAGACGTTTGTAATGTGCCTGACCATTATTGACTCAACCTCACCCCACTCAGGAATACTTGGATAGGTGCGGAACTCCTGCCTTATCAGGGTCAGGGGATAGGTGCGGAGCTTCGGATCCTTGAGCAGGGATTCAAAATTCACAATCCTCGGAGAGAGGCCAGCGCCGGAATTACCCCTGAAAGAAAGGAACTTCAGGAGTTCCTTTGACGCCTCTTCTTCCATGAGGCTGCGGGGGGAGTTTATCAGGGCAAGTTGACTGCCACCGGTAAAGATATTTCCAAAAGATACGGCAGGTCCTGACATGGAACCAGCGTTCACAAAACGGTCAGGTCTTTCAGCCCCTATCACTGCATCCAGGATCCAGGGACCTATGAATATCATCGCATATTTACCCTGCAGGAAATCGGTCTCAATGTCAACAAGACGAAGAGCCTTACCGTCTCTGCCCTTCATTGGGGCACAACCCTTCACAGCAAGTCCAACATACCTGCTCATCCCCTCTATCGCCCGCTCACCCCCTATCCCTGGAAGCCCCTTGCCATTGACAATATTTCCACCCCATCCCCATATCCACGTCATGGCACTATGCAGGGTACTGTAATCATCCCCGGAAGTCGGTATTCCGACAAACCATATATCCTTCTCTTTTACGTTTGCCTTAAATTTTTCACAGGCCCTTTCCAGGTCATCCAGGGTTTTGAGGGATTCAGCCTTTATCCCTGCCTCATCAAAAAGCTCCCTATTGTAGAACCAGGTCCTGATGTCAAGAACCCAGGGGATTGCATAGTATCCACTCTCGCCCAATATCCTGCATCCTTGCAGTGCAGAGTTTATATATTCTCCCTCAACCGGCTTTACAACATCGCTAATCTCTTCCAGCACCCCCCTCTGTACAAGAGCAGCAGTCCAGGTAGAGCCTATTTGTACAACATCAACCCCCGAATTCACGGCATTATCAAGTATCCTGCCAATGGGATCTTCGTGCCAGCCAATGAACATGACCCTGATAATCAGGTCCCCACCTCCGGGATCGAGCCCCTTCTCTCTCAGGAACCCCCGCCTGAAATCTTCAATACTTTGCAGAATGCCCCTGTTCTCCATCAGAACAAGCATGGACCTCTCTTTATCCTGTCCTATATCTATGCCTGCATTCGGATACCTTGCCGCAAAATCCCTCAAATCTTCTCCGGAGTAGGCCCTCTCCGGCAGACATTCACCCGCCATGAGCCAGAGGGTTATTTCATCACTCAGGGCAAGGGAAGGGGATAATAGCAACAAAAAAACAAACAAAACTGTAAATATCCGCATGAACCTCATGCCTCTTTCCTGCCCCCCTGAGGTATTTCCATGAGTGGAAATCCGCTCTCACTTCCATAAAAGCGTTTTATGGTCTCATTCACGCAATTTCCGGCAATATTCCCCTCTCCCCTACATATTACTACAAGATG
>JAADGU010000042.1 GCA_013152195.1 Nitrospirota bacterium | reverse complement strand
GAAACAGGTCGCCGATCATCCTTTCTCCTGAAAAAAAGTAATATTCAGGCGTGTTTGTACTGATAATCACCTCTCCAAATATCTCTCTGAATAGCCGCAGCGTTCTGTCAACAATACGTTCACCTCCCACCTTGAGCAGTCCCTTGTTTACGGGAAATCTCCTGTTGTCACCACCCGCGAGTATAACACCCGTTATATCTGTCATTTATCCATAGTCCCGGCTTTGTACAAGATACAGCATATTATAGAAAAAACAACCTGCATTATGACATTATTAATTAGACAAACCCTCAAACTGAAAAATTAACCTTGCCACAAGAGGGCGTTTTCTGTTATAAATTAATAAGGGCTGATTATACCTGCCCTGCTGGTGATTTAAGATGGAAAAGTTGATCCCGCAAATTAGATCTTTAGGGAGCCGAGCCGAGGTAAGGGATGTGGTGTGCATACCCCGTCAATTGTTACGGGGGAGCCTAAACACCCTTCAGGGCACCCACCTTATTTAAGGGGATCTGATTTTTCATCTACACCGCAGGGTGGGTTATTATTAATTGATTACAGGAGAATACTTGAAGCTATCATACGAAAACTCGTTATTCCTCACTTATTCTCTTATTCTCGTACAACAATAAACGCAATAATATTTATGGCAGTTGATACTTTTGGAGGCAAGATAGATAAATATAGAGGTTTTCTGATCCCGGTACTCGGGGGAATCTGTTCTCGATATAGTGAATATAGAGTCAACACCAGATCATCCTGTCAGAGTACTGCCTTATTAGAACCTGTTCATTTAAAGCAAACCTCCTGACCCTCCGGAAGTATTTTATCTCCATAATAATTGAAAAGCGTCTGTATCTGTATCAGTGACCAGTATCAGCAAAAGGTCCGGGAAATGGTGTTGCTGAGCATTGCTGACTACTACTGCACACTGAACATGGACACTGGTAATTAAAAATGGAACTTTTTTTGACAGAACAGCGAAATAAACCACTCCCTTGGCGGATGATGCCGGCATCACTTCAGGAGTTTGTGGGACAGGAAGATTTGCTTGGTACAGGTGGGCCTTTGAGAAGGCTGATCGAGGAAGACAGGATAGTCTCCCTGATTCTCTACGGACCTCCGGGGACGGGCAAGACCGCCATAGCAAGGATTATTGCCAAAAAAACAAAGGCGCGTTTCGTCTCCCTTAATGCCGTCACTGCCGGGGTTAAGGATATTCGCAACGCTATCTCCTATTCAGGCTCTGGCAGGACCATACTCTTTATTGACGAGATTCACAGGTTTAACCGCCTTCAGCAGGACGCACTCCTTCCACATGTAGAATCAGGGGAGATAACCCTTATAGGGGCATCCACCCAGAATCCGTTCTTCGCCCTTGTACCTGCCCTTGCCTCAAGATCAACCATATTTGAGTTTAAACCCCTCTCACCTGAGGATATAAAACTACTGATCAGGCACGCACTTACCTCTGAAAAGGGAGTTGGCAAATACAGGGTTGAAATGGATGAGAGGGCAATGGATTACATTGCAGTCCGCTCTTCAGGGGATGCCAGAAAGGCACTTAATATGCTCGAACTAGCCTTCCTCACTGCCTGTACCCCCTCTGAAAGAGAGGTCACCATTACTGTTGAAGGGCTGAAAAACTCCCTCCAGCAAAAGACCCTTTACTATGACGAAGGACTGCATTACGACATTATTTCCGCATTTATCAAGAGTATGCGGGGATCTGACCCTGATGCCGCAGTATACTGGCTTGCCCGGATGATTGCCTCAGGTGAGGACCCCATGTTCATTGCCCGGAGAATCGTTATCTGTGCCTCGGAAGATGTGGGAAATGCAGACCCGATGGCCTTGAATGTGGCTGTATCGGCAATGCAGGCCCTTGAGAAGATAGGAATGCCCGAGGGCAGGATTATCCTTGCCCAGGCAGCCCTTTATGTAGCTACTGCCCCCAAAAGCAACGCATCATACATCGCTATTGAGAAGGCCGCTAACGCCGTTGTTAATGACCCCCTGCAGAAGGTGCCGGACCATCTAAGGGACAGTCATTACAAGGGAGCTGAAAAGTTGGGAAGAGGTACCGGCTATAAGTACCCTCATAATTATACTGGACATTATATTCAACAGGAGTATCTGGAGCATGAACAGACGTTCTACGAACCCTCTGACGAAGGTTACGAGCAGAATATCAAAACTACAATGAAAAAAAGGAGGTCCAACAAAAAATGAATATATCCATCTCCATACTGACAGGAATTGTATTTGGCGCTGCACTGTCGCTTATATTCTTCTTCATTTACAAGACAAGCGCAGAGAAAAAGAGACAAACCCTGGATAGCGAGGCCCGCAAGATACTGGATGAAGCCAGAAAAGAGGCCGAACAGATTAAAAAAGAAGCATCTTTAGAGGCAAAAGATATCGTCTATATTGCCAAATCAGAGGCTGAAAAGGAACTGAAGGAAAGGCGCAAGGAACTCAATCAACTCGAAAGGCGGCTGAGAAACAAGGAAGAGCACCTGGAACGTAAACTTGAACAGATGGAAAAGAGAGAGAGCGACCTTACAAGGAGGGAAAAGGATTTTTACTCAAAGGAGAGGGCTATCCGGGACAAGGAAAACAGGCTTTCAAACCTTATAAAGGAACAGACCTCTGTCCTTGAGGAAATCTCGGCATTAACTGAAGAGCAGGCCAGGGCAGAACTCCTCAGGCGTGTAGAGGAGGAGTCAAGGTTTGAAGCTGCAAAACTCATAAAGAGGATAGAGGACGAGACCCGTGACACTGCAGAGAAAAAGGCAGCAGAGGTTATCAGCCTTGCAATTCAGCGGTACGCAAGTGATTACGTCTCTGATGCAACAATCACTGCGGTAACATTGCCCGGAGACGAGATGAAGGGACGAATAATAGGCCGTGAAGGAAGGAACATCCGGGCCCTTGAGGCCGCAACAGGTGTAGACCTGATAGTTGACGACACACCTGAGGTCGTAACCCTCTCCTCATTTGACCCTGTAAGGAGAGAAGTTGCCAGGATATCCCTTGAACGCCTGATAGCTGATGGCAGGATCCATCCTGCAAGGATAGAAGAAGTGGTGGAAAAGGCAAGAAAAGAGGTTGAGACCACCATAAGGGAAGAAGGAGAAAAGGCCGTCTTCGACCTCGGGCTAAGTGGAATCCATCCTGATATCATAAGACTTCTCGGGAGACTCAAGTACAGGACTTCCTATGGACAGAACGTGCTTCAGCACTCAAGGGAGGTGGCATACCTTTCAGGTCTCATGGCTGGTGAGCTTGGAGTTGATATCAAGCTTGCCAAGAGGGCAGGTCTTCTTCATGATATAGGCAAGGCTGTAGACCATGAAGTTGAGGGCCCCCACCATGAGATAGGGATGAATATAGCCCGCAAATACGGTGAAGATGAGCGCGTACTGAATGCCATAGCATGTCACCACGGTGATATTGACCCCATATGCGTTGAGTCAGCCCTCGTGGCAGCCGCTGATGCGCTGTCTGCTGCAAGGCCCGGAGTGAGGAGAGAGAGCATTGAGAACTATATCAAGCGTCTCAAAAGACTTGAGGAGATAGCCACTTCGTATGATGGTGTAGAGAAATGCTATGCAATACAGGCAGGCAGGGAGATCAGGATTATCGTTAAGCCCGAAGATGTATCCGATGAAATGTCATCGCTTATATCAAGGGAGATTGCAAAGAAGATACAGGCGGAACTCTCCTATCCGGGTCAGATAAAAATAATGGTTATAAGGGAGACAAGGTTTGTTGATTACGCAAAATAGATACAGTTTTGTAAACCGGAGTGCGCGGCTTAAGGGCCAAACCCTTCGTCAGGGTCCTCGTTTATTGTGAAAGTTCTGCTTATAGGTGACATTGTGGGCAAGGTTGGAAGAAAGGCGGTAATGGCCTTTCTTCCAACACTTATCAGCCGCTTCAAGATAGATCTGACGATTGCCAACTGTGAGAACGCAGCCGGAGGGTTCGGCATAACAGAAAAGGTTGCAACCGAGCTATTCAATTACGGCGTTCATATCATGACCTCAGGCAACCATATCTGGGATAAAAAAGAGGCAGTGGCCCTCCTTGTAAAGGAGGACCGGATTCTCAGACCGGTCAATTATCCACCAGGAGTACCTGGTTCCGGGAGTATTATCTACAATTTGAACGGCAAAAAAGTGGGGATATTGAATGTCTCGGGCCGCGTCTTCATGAACATCATGGACTGTCCCTTCAGGACTGCTGCTGCAGAGATCAAACGATTAAAAGAAGAGACTGACATGATTATTGTGGATTTCCATGCTGAGGCAACCTCAGAGAAGATAGCCTTTGGCTTTTATATGGATGGTCATGTTTCAGCTGTCCTGGGTACGCACACGCATGTACAGACTGCCGACGAGCAGATACTTCCGAATGGAACTGCCTATATTACTGATGTAGGAATGACCGGTCCGTTTAATTCAGTCATAGGTGTGGATAGAAATCAGATTATTGATAAATTTCTGACACAGATGCCCAAAAAATTTGAGACAGCAAAAGGGATCGGGATGCTCTGTGGGGTAATAGTGGAAATTGACGAAAAAACCGGCCTTTCTACCTCTATACAGCGATTACAGTTAAAGACCGGCAACTGAAAAAAAACCGCCTTTCTTACTCAAAAAAATGCCTTGAGGTTCAAAGCAACATGCCTGTTACTGCCATTGGCATAATATTTGCTGAATTGCAACCGCTAATGGTATAATTTTACATGGAAGAGTGCATTTCAAGATGAAGAAATATAGTACAATATCTCTTCTGCTGGCAATATTCCCCCTCTTATTACTCCTGGTCTGGCTGGCTACTGGGAATAAAAAACATTCTTATACCATGGGGGCCGGAAAATCTGTTATGAAAGGGGTCGAGGTAGTGTATTATAAGAAAGAGAAACCTGATTGGCGCGCAGAGATTAAGGAGGCGCTCTTTTCCAGGAATGAAACTGAATCTGAATTAAAGGATGTCAAGATACTTTATTTCAGGGGAGATTTAAGTCTCCATTCAAAAGAGGGTTTTTATGATATCACTAACGGTCAGATCAGACTGTCCGGCATGGTTAACGGCAAGGGAAAGGGGTTTACCTTTAAATCACCGGAATTACTCTATCTTCCGTCAGAGGATATTCTTACAACTTCAAAGGGCCTTGTTATTAGAGGTAAAAAATACATGCTCTCGGGCAGAAGCGGAAGAATAAAGGATTCGCAGGTGATGGAGGTTACCGGAAATGTCAGGGCAGTCTTTTATTAAGACTCTGTTGGTATTTTTTTGCTTCCTGTTCGTTACAACAGGCATGGCAGGAGCCCAGGAACCTGAAAACAGCAGGAGCGTTTCGGGCTCAAATGACTCGTCTCTCCGGACTGCAGTGCTATCAGATGAAGAACCGGTTGAGATAACAGCTGAAAAGCTTATAGCCGATAACAGGGCACATACAGCTGTATTTGAAGGCAGCGTGGTAGCACGTCAGGGAAAGATAACCCTTTATGCCGACTGGATGAAGGTCTTTTATTCAGAAGCAGGAGATGTCAGAAGGATAGAGGCAAGGGGAAATGTGAAGCTCATTAAGGATGCACGCGAAATAACATCCGGAGAGGCCATCTATTACAAAGAGCTGCAAAAGATCGTCTTTACCGGAAATCCTGTTGCCACAGAGGGTAACAGTACAATTTCAGGAGACAGGATGGTTTATTATATTACAAGTGACCGCTCAGAAGTTGAAAACAGCCGCGTAATAATTAAAAAATAAAATGGCCCATAAACTATTATCCAAAGGTTTGAAGAAGTCTTATAAGGGAAAAGCCGCAGTAAAAGGGCTTGATATCTCTGTAAATACCGGAGAGATAGTCGGTCTGCTCGGTCCCAACGGGGCAGGAAAGACAACAACCTTTTACATGATAGTAGGTATGGTGAAGGCCGACAGCGGAGAGATATTTCTTGATGAAACGGACATAAGCAGTCTTCCCATGTATCAACGTGCAAGAATGGGAATCAGCTATCTTCCCCAGGAGCCGTCTATCTTCAGACGCCTTACAGTAAGGGATAATATCCGGGCCATCCTGGAGATAAAGGGTTACAGCAAGACAGAGATAGAGGAAAAACTCCTAAAACTCCTTGAGGAGTTTCAATTAAAAGACTTCTCTGAGAGAAAGGGGATACACCTATCAGGCGGTGAGAGGAGGAGAACCGAGATTGCACGTACCCTCGCCACAGAACCAACTTTTATCCTCTTTGATGAACCCTTTGCAGGCATTGACCCTATAGCCATACTTGAATTAAAACATACTTTGAGGTATCTTAAAGATAAGGGGATAGGCATACTCCTGACTGACCATAACGTGAGAGACACCCTGTCCATAACAGACAGGGCATATATCATCAGTGACGGAGCTGTACTGGATGAAGGTGGACCAGAGAAATTAATAAATAACCCGGAGGTAAGGTCTGCCTATCTTGGAGAGGAGTTTACCTTATAATGGCACTTGAAACCAGACTCGAAATAAAATTATCACAAAAACTTGTACTGACACCTCAGCTTCAGCAGGCAATCAAACTCCTGCAGCTGCCACAACTGGAGCTAACGCAGGCACTGAATCAGGAACTCACAGAAAACCCCTTCCTTGAGGATCTCCAGGAAGAGCAGGTGCAGGAAGAACAGACACAGGAAGAACAAAAAAACCAGGAGGCAGAGCCCCCGGAATCAACACCTGAAGAAGACGTGCTGGCACCCCTTGAAAGTCTCATGACCTTCAGGGCAGATGATTATTTTGATGAAAGAAGCAGTGATGGAAGAGACCTCGGTTATTTCACGCCTGGAACAGATGCTCCGACATCATTTGAACAGTTTGTATCTTCTTCCCCAAACCTCTACGAACACCTTAACTGGCAACTCCGATTGAATACAAGTGATGAAAAGCTTCAGACTATCTCAGAGGTAATTATTGGCAATATTGATGATAACGGATACCTGAGGATGTCGGATGAAGAGCTGGCAGAGATATGTAAAATCCCGGTAGAGCAGGTAAGAGAGGCCATCAGACTTGTTCAGGAACTGGACCCGCCGGGGATATGCGCAAGAAATCTCAGGGAATGTCTGCTAATCCAGATAAAAATGCTTGGCCTTGATGGCACCCTGGTTGAAAAAATAGTGCAGAACAATCTTGGAGAGCTTGAGAAAAAGAAGTATAAGGCTATCGCAAAACAGTATGGTGCAACCTACGAAGATATAATGATAGCCGTAAAAATCATTGAAGACCTCGACCCGAAACCTGCAAGAAACTTCTCGTCCCACGAAACAAACTATGTAATACCTGATGTGTATATTGAAAAGACAGATGGAGAATACCAGATTATCCTCAATGATGAGGGAATTCCAAGGCTCAGGCTGAACAATCAATACAGAAAGCTCCTGATGAACAAGGCTTCCCTGACAAAGGAGGAGAAGCAGTTCCTTGAGGAAAAACTCCGTTCCGCTCTCTGGCTTATAAAGAGTCTGGACCAGAGGAACAAGACCATCTACAAGGTGACAAAGAGCATCCTCCACTTCCAGGAGAAGTTCTTTGATTACGGCCCACGCTATATCAAACCGCTCAATTTAAGGGATGTGGCAACAGATATCAGCATGCACGAAAGTACCGTCAGCAGGGTTACTTCCAGCAAATACCTGGCCTGTCCCCATGGAATTTTCAGTTTCAGATTCTTCTTCAGCAGCTCGCTTCAGGGTAACAACGAAGATATCTCGTCCACCCTGGTAAAGGAGCAGATAAAAAAAATAATTTCTGAAGAGAATCCAAAAAAACCATTCAGCGACCAGAAGATAGCTGATTTTCTGAATCAACAGAACATAACCATAGCCAGAAGGACCGTAGCAAAATACAGGGAAGAGCTCAAAATTCCGCCAAATTCCAGAAGAAAAAGGGTGGAGTTTTAAGACCAAAGACCGGAAACTGAAAACTGATATTTGGTACAATATTCAATCCAAAAAGGAGGTTAACATGAACATTATCATCAACGGACGTCATCTCGATATCACCCCAGCCCTCAGAGATTATGCAGAAAGCAAAGTAAGAAAATTTGAAAAATACCTCTCTTCCATAACAGAGGCTGTAGTAACTCTTTCAGTAGAAAAATACAGACACAAGGCAGAGGTACTGCTTAAAGCCAACGGAATCATGATTCAGGCAGAGGGAGTAACAGGTGAAATATACTCCTCTATTGATGAAGTGGTTGAGAAACTGGAACGTCAGACAAAAAAGTACAAGGAAAAACTGATCACCCAGCGCAAGGAAAACCGTACACAGCCTGCTCCCCCGGCTGAGGAAACAGACACATATCCTGAAATCAGGATAATACAGAGAAAAAGAATTGCCACAAAGCCAATGACACCAGAAGAGGCTGCCATGCAGATGGAGCTCCTTGGCAATGATTTCTTTGTATTTACAAGCGCAGATAGTGGCACTATCAATGTACTTTACAGAATGAAAGATGGAGATTTCGGATTAATTGAACCAGCATGAAGCACCCATCAGAGTAGTCGTTATTACAGGGCTCTCAGGTGCCGGTAAAACAGTAGCACTGAGGGCCCTTGAAGATGTCGGCTTCTTCTGCATAGATAATTTTCCGCCTCAACTACTCAAGAATTTCATCAATCTCTCGGCGTCCGGGAACAATATCAAAAAAGTGGCAATCAGCGTTGACGTCAGGGAGAGGAGCTTTGTTGACGGTGTGGAAGAAGCCATTAACTCTCTAAGGGAAGATTATGATGCAGAGGTTGTCTTCCTTGAGGCTGAAAGATCCATCCTTTTAAGGCGGTTTAAAGAGACAAGGCGGCCTCACCCACTGGCTGAAACCTCAGGCGGAGACATCAGGAATGCCCTGAAATTAGAGGCAGAATATCTCTCATACCTGAGGAAACTTGCAAACAGGGTCATTGATACATCATCATACACCCCTCACCAGTTAAGGTCCTTTATTATGGAGGCCTTTGGTGGAGACCAAAAGCCCTCTATGGGTATCAATATCATCTCTTTTGGGTACAAGTTTGGGATCCCCCAGGAAGTGGACATCCTCTTTGACATACGATTCCTGCCCAATCCATACTTTATTGCTGAATTGAGAGAACTAAACGGCCTTAATCCACCGGTAAAAAAGTACGTTCTGAACAATCCTGTCACTAACAAACTACTTGACAAGCTCAAAGACCTTATCAATTTTCTGGTTACCGAGTATCTTAAAGAGGGCCGCTCATCCCTGACTATCGGTGTTGGCTGTACCGGCGGCCAGCACAGGTCTCCGGTAATTGCAGAGGAACTGTCTCAATACCTCGACTCAACGTTTGACCTCGAAATAAAGGTGATACAC
Organism: Nitrospirota bacterium; assembly: GCA_013152195.1. Lineage (GTDB taxonomy): Bacteria > Nitrospirota > Thermodesulfovibrionia > Thermodesulfovibrionales > JdFR-85 > BMS3Bbin07. Next base: position 237 of record JAADGU010000042.1, on the reverse strand, counting down.
AGAGAGCTATGATTTATCTGGACCATAATGCCACAACTCCCGTTGATATGGAGGTAAGGGATGCCATCTGTGATGCCCTGAATGTTTATGGCAATCCCTCAAGCTCTCATATAGCCGGACAAAAGGCTCACGAGCTTGTTGAAGGTGCAAGGACCGCTGTAGCAGAGCTCATTGGGGCAAGCGCGGAAGAGATAATCTTTACCTCCGGCGGCACAGAATCAAATAATCTCGCCTTAA
>JAADGU010000074.1 GCA_013152195.1 Nitrospirota bacterium | reverse complement strand
AGGGATTTTGATGAACCATTTATTATAGAGGATGGTACGGATGAGGAGCGGCTCAGGAATGCCATTCAATCACTTGGACTGAACTGCACGGTGGGGAGATACTACCATCTTATGGGAGAAAGTGATAAGGGCAAGGCAGTACGGATACTGACAGAGTTATACAGAAAAGAGTTTGGAAATATCAGAACCATTGCAATAGGTGACAGCCCCAACGACATCCCCATGCTTGAGGCCGTGGATATACCCGTGGTTGTACAGAAACCGGGCGGTATTTATGACAGCAGGATTGTAGTCCCTGATATTGTCAGGGCTGATGGCATCGGACCGGATGGGTGGCGTAAGGTGATTATGGAGCTGATTGGAAATTTTCAGGGCAAATGAGCTATTATAATACTTATCTTTACTCTACGTTGCCACTCGATATTTAATCATTTAATCGCTAAGCCAAAAACTGAAAGGGAGTTTTAATATGGAAGAAGCAAGTAAGCAGCCGGGTAAAAAACCTGTTGAACCTGTCAGGATGAACCTGGACAGCAAGTTCAGATTTTCCTGTCATAAAGGGCTTGAGTGTTTCGGGGAGTGTTGCGGGAAGATAACAATATCTCTCACTCCATACGATGTGCTGAGGATCAAAAACAAACTTGGCATTACCTCGGCTGAGTTCCTATCATTATATACCCGGATTGTTGACCTGAAGAGCACCAAACTGCCCTTTTTCCTGCTCAATATGACAGAGGACGGCAAATGTCCGTTTGTTGGCGAAGATGGCTGTAATATTTATGCAGACAGGCCGCTTATATGCAGATACTATCCCATTGGTCTCGGAGCAACGGAAAGCTCTGAAGCAGAGAGCGGTGATTTTTATTACCAGATTAAAGATTCATTCTGCAAGGGGTTTGAAGAGGACAAGGAATGGACGGTTCGTCAGTGGAGAGAGTCCCAGGAGATAGATCGTTATGATTTTATCAACAAGGACTGGTTTGAGATTGTTCTTAACAGGAAACTCCTTGCCGGTGGAGTGGAACCTGATGAAAAGAGTCAGAGATTGTACATGCTGGGCAGCTTTGATACGGACAGCTTCAGAAACTTTGTCTTTGAAAGCAGGTTTCTTGATCTCTATGATGTGGATGAGGTAACGATACAGATGATAAGGGAAGACGAGGTGGAGCTGCTGAAGTTTGCACACAAGTGGCTGAAGGGTGTCCTCTTTGGCGAGTATATATACCCAAGAAGGGAGACATAACCTACCTGCCGAGGGTTTTCTTTAACTCGGAATATATTACCTTGCCGATCTCAAGTCCCATATCAATTATCTCGGGACCGTATCTCTTTCCTGTCTCTGTCCTGAATGTCTCCTTTATGCGTTCAATATACTCAATGCCTTTCTTGTAGTTTTCGAGAAATACCTCGGGAGAGATATTGCCGAACTCGAGCATGTCCCAGACGGTCTTCGTGAAGTTTTCCTGTCCCCACCTGAATTTGTCCGCATCGTAGAGGACATTGCTTATCAGTCTTCCGTAGTCATCCTCCGGAGGCACAACTGTCTTGAATGCCTCATGGTTTCTTATGGCCATGGCTATATACCGCTTGAATCTGCTGTCAATGCCGGAGCAGACCAGTATCCTCCTGGCCTCCTCGCTGCCGGCTATGGCATGGTTTTCCTTCCCCCGTTTTATGTCGTGGAGGAGCCCTGAAATATGAGCTGTGATAATGAGTTTTTCGATTATATCCTCAGAGATATTCATCCTTTTTCCCTCTATCATCACGAGCGCTCCGGCATCAACGGCAACGGCTTTTGAGTGCTCATAACCGTGCCCCATCCCTTCCTGGACAATGTCTATATGACTTATACATTGTTTCAGTATTACATTTTCCTGCAAGCGTTGAAGGGATTCCTGAAGCTCTCGTTTAAAGACTCTGTAGAAGGAAGGTGTACCCTGGGAGGCTGCTATCTCTGAGGCCCTTGTTCTTAAAGAAGTGTAAAAATCATCAGTCATTATATATATTAAGATTTAATGCGGATATTCTGTCAAGAAGTGGTCGGGTTTTTGTTATTTTGCAGGGATTTGGAGTATAATACGCGTCACGAAAAACAAATTCGGGATATGTTCAATGATCCGAAACCGGATATAAGTGGTTGCTGGAAGCGATATGATGGACTCTTCACTTATTCTCGCTGGACATAGTAGCCATCTCCGATCCCGAAGTACTTCGGGAATCCAGCTGAATGTAACGCGAGATTTAAACCGTTCAGAGTCAACCATATCGCTTCCTTTTTATAGGCTGAGGTTCTTTTTATTACTGGATACGGGTGTTGGTTGTCTCAGGGCTTGGAAAAGATAGCTGAAGTCTGTTAAAATGGGTGCCGGGTGAAGAAGACAAATCAGAGGGGCAGGGATAGAACCCGCGAGCCCCTGATCTGCTTGCTATAAAAGGGGGAGCTGATGGATTTTAAGGGACAGATAGCGGTAGTTACCGGGGCAGGCCGGGGTATTGGTCGGGCTATAGCTGAGAGCCTTGCAACCCTGGGGGTTAATATTGCGGTTGTTGACCTTAGTGCTGATGATGCCGGAGCCGTTGCAGAGGGTCTTGTCAAAATGGGTGTAAGGGCAATCCCTGTAACTGCAGATGTGTCAAACGCTGATAGTGTCAAGGATATGTTCAACACTGTGGTAAAGGAGTTCGGAGGTATGGATATCCTTGTCAACAATGCAGGCATTACCCGTGACGCCCTGCTGCTGAGGATGAAGGAAGAAGACTGGGACAGTGTGATAAACGTTAATCTTAAAAGTGTTTTTCTCTGTTCAAAAGAAGCTGTAAAGATAATGTCAAAGAGGCGTTATGGCAGGGTTGTCAATATTGCATCTGTTGTTGCCTTTATGGGTAATCCCGGTCAGGTCAATTACTCTGCCTCAAAGGCCGGAATTGTCGGGTTGACCAAGACCATTGCAAGGGAATATGCCAGCAGGGGGATAACGGTAAATGCCGTGGCCCCGGGTTTTATCATGACTGCAATGACCGAGAAACTGCCGGACAATGTGAAGGATGAGATGAAGAAGGCAATACCAATAGGAAAGTTGGGAACTGTGCAGGACGTTGCTAATGCCGTGGTCTTCCTGTCATCTCCTGATGCCGGTTATATCACGGGACAGGTGGTTCATGTAAACGGCGGTATGTATATGTGATGACTGAAACCGGATGATGTCCGGTTTTTGTGTTTATATCAGGTGCTTTGTGCCTGGACAAGTCGTGGGCCGAAGAGAAATGCGGTTCGGTTCTTAATCTTATATTTTGGAGGTTGTGAGATGGTAGAGGAGAAAGTAAAGGAACTTATAGCAAACCAGCTGGGTGTGGATCTTGCTCAGGTAACACCAGCGGCATCGTTTGTGGAAGACTTGGGGGCTGACTCTCTTGATACTGTAGAACTCGTAATGGCGTTTGAGGAGACATTTGGGATTGAGATACCTGACGAGGATGCAGAGAAGATCCTGAAGGTCGAGGATGCCATAGAGTATATAAAGAATAAGAGCCAGGCATAGATGAATCTCCGAAGGGTTGTTATAACAGGTCTTGGTCTCATAACTCCCCTTGGCATCGGGGTGGAAGAAAACTGGTCTGCCATGCTGGAGGGCAGGTCGGGTATAGGGACTATTACGTCTTTTGACTCGTCTCCTCTCCCGGTGCACATAGCAGGAGAGGTAAATGATTTTGACCCGGCTGATTATATAGAGAAGAAAGAGATAAAAAAGATGGATCGTTTTATCCACTTTGCAATTGCAGCCTCACAGATGGCAATGGATGACTCAGGGCTCAGGATTACCGAAGCCAATGCCGAAAGGGTTGGCGTTGTTGTCGGCTCCGGCATTGGAGGACTACCTGCAATTGAGCATTATCACCAGGCCTTGCTTGAGAAGGGCTACAAGCGTGTAACACCTTTCTTTATTCCCATGTTAATCATAAACCTTGCTGCCGGCAGGGTCTCCATGAGGTTTGGCGCCAAGGGCCCTAATTCTGCTGTTTGTACGGCATGTGCAACAGGCACCCATGCAATAGGTGATGCCTTCAGGATTGTCCAGCGTGGAGAGGCAGATGCCATGATTGCCGGAGGTACAGAGGCGGTGATAGCACCGCTTGGAATGGTTGGTTTTGCCGTTATGAAGGCACTTTCAAGGAGGAATGACGAGCCTGAAAAGGCGAGCAGGCCCTTTGACCGTGACAGGGATGGTTTTGTCATGGGAGAGGGGGCAGGGATTGTGATCCTTGAAAGCCTTGAGAGTGCCACCAGGCGGGGAGCAAAGATATACGCTGAGGTAGTTGGATACGGTATGACCGGAGACGCATATCATATTACATCCCCTGCCCCGGGAGGGGAAGGGGCTGTGAGATGCATGACAATAACCCTTAAGGATGCCGGGGTTTCACCTGAGGATGTGGACTATATAAATGCTCATGGGACTTCCACGAAATTCAATGATGAAGTTGAGACAGAGGCCATAAAGACGGTCTTTGGCAAGCATGCATATGAGATGGTGGTAAGCTCCACCAAGTCCATGACAGGCCATCTCCTTGGCGCTGCCGGAGGCGTGGAGGCGGCTGTAAGTGCGCTCAGCGTTTTTAACAACATAGTTCATCCGACAATAAACCTTGAAAACCCCGACCCCCAGTGTGACCTTGATTACGTTACCAAGACTTATCGTGAAAGAACTGTTAACTATGCACTTTCAAATTCTTTTGGATTCGGTGGAACAAATGCCTGTCTCCTTTTCAAGAAGTTTGAAGAAGCTTGAGTCTGCCCTTGATTATACGTTTCGAGACCCCTCTTTGCTCATTGAGGCTGTAACGCACAGTTCGTACTCAAATGAGCACCCTGATGAAGCACCCACATATAATGAAAGGTTTGAGTTCCTTGGAGATGCAGTGCTGGGGCTCGCGGTAGTTGAAGAACTTTTCAGGGTGGAAGAGACGCTTTCGGAATCGGATATGGCCAAGCTCAAGTCTTTTCTTGTCTCCAGGCCTGTACTGTCCGAAGCAGCACGCGAATTAGAGCTTGGTATGGTGCTGAGGCTTGGAAAGGGAGAGGAAGCCTCTGGTGGACGGGATAAGGAGAATATACTTGCCGATGCCCTGGAGGCAATTGTGGGAGCTGTCTTTATTGACAGTGATTATTATGTTGCCAGGGAGGTAATACTCCATATAATCGGGAAGAAGATAGAAAATACGATAAAAACACGGAAGTCTCATGATTACAAGACAGAGCTTCAGGAACTTACCCAGGATATTTATGGCTCTTTACCTGAGTACAGGGTAGTGAGAGAGGAGGGCGAAGAACACAACAAGACCTTTACCGTGGAGGTCCTGATAGGGGGGGAATGCATGGGCAGTGGTAAGGGACGGAGCAAGAAAGAGGCGCAGATGAAAGCAGCAAATGAGGCGCTTAAGAGATTGACGATTGACGATTGATAATCTGTTGGTGTTTGTATTTTTTAAAAGTGATGTTGGGTATTTAATGGATGACGCTGATTGCCTTCGTGTTTTAGCTCCTTAAATGGGGGGCTGGATACTTTTCTTTAAAAGCCATCTCTTTTTCCAAAAGTCATGCCGGGATTCCTGTTTTTTTTGTGGTATAATGCTAAGTAGATGTGTATACACTACGGTTATTTGTCATTCCCGCAAGTGGAGCGAGTCGGGAATCCCTCTTAAAAAAACGATTCCGGACGTTCATCCTTCGTAATACTGTGGAGAACAGGAGCCGGAATGACGGAAAAACAACAACTGTTCGACTATATACTACAGACACTATCTAGAAATCGGAGCAATCAAGCTTAATGTACGTTATATACCAGTGGAGGTGTTATGAAAACTGAAAAAATAACCTTCAATGTGCCTGAGGATGTATTAGCCTCATTGAAAGTAGGAGTTAAGGGATTGGAACTTGATATGAGACGGTTCCTGGCACTTCAGTATTTTAAAAAGAAGCGTCTGTCTATGGGCAAGGCTGCTAAGCTTGCCGGTATGAACAGGTTTGACTTTATGGATTTTCTTGTTTCTGAAGGGGTTGTTCTTTTTGACTATGATGAAAGTGCTGTTGGGGAAGAACTTGAAGGAGTCAAGAGACTTGGAGAGTTAATCAGTTGAAAAAGCTGATTATTTCTGATGCTACTCCTATTATAGCTTTCTCCAGGATAGGCGAACTTGAACTATTTCATCAGATTGTTGGTGAAATCCTTATTCCTGAGGAAGTATCAAGGGAACTGTTTGAATATAAAAAGACAGATGTTAAGAGCATCAAACATTGCAAGTGGATAAACGTTGGAGCGGTTAAATCCAAAAGTGATGTTGAACTTCTTATGCCAACATTAGACAGGGGGGAATCTGAAGTTATAATCCTTTCAAAAGAGCTTAAGGCAAGCCTTGTCATTATAGATGAGCTGAGTGCAAGAAAGGTGGCAATGATGCTCAACTTGCCCCTTATAGGAACTGTAGGACTGCTTATTGCTGCAAGAGAAAAGGGACTTATAGATAAAGTAAAGCCTGTTTGGGATAAGATGATAGCTCAAGGGGTTAGATATGGAGAGGAGTTCTACCGTAAGGTTTTGGATAAAATCGGAGAGGGTGGATAGAATGAGTCTCTGGTCTTTTTTCTCTTCTGTCAAAATAGCTGCATTAGTCAATCTTCAATAATCAATCGTCAATCCTCCCCCTCCTTGTCCTAAGAAAAAAGACGCTGCCTGCAACAAGGCAGATGGTGCCGGCTGTAGTTAATGCCTGAGGCGTACCGACTTTGTCGGCAATATACCCAATCATGGCACTGCCGATAGGTGCCATTCCAAGAAAGACAAGGGAATAGACACTCATAACCCTGCCCCGCAGGTCATCTCTTACATTTTCCTGTATGGAACTGTTTGCTGTTGCAAGAAAGCTGACCGCTGCCCAGCCCATGATAACAAGGATAAGAATGGAGAGTGGGTATGACCTGCTCAGAGAGAAGGCGACCAGTGCAGCCGGAAACATAAGGGCTGCTATGGACATATACCGGCGTGTGTTTCTGATCTTGCCCCTGAAGGCAATGACCATTGCTGCCGTGAATGCCCCTGCACCGGCAGAGCTCATCATGTATCCCAGTCCTTTTGCTCCTATACCTAAAATGTCCTCTGCAAAGACAGGAAAGAACTGGCTGAAGGGTATGCCGAAGAGGCTGAATACCATTATTGTCAGAATCAGCGTCAGTATATCCTGCTGTTTCAGGATGAAGTGTATCCCCTCCTTAAACTCACTGAAGAGGCCTTTTGAACTGCCTGTTCTGGCGGTTCCCTTTATTGCCATCATTTTTAGTACAAAGACTACGGGTATGAAGCTCAGGGCGTTTATATAGAAGCACGCAGGGAGTCCTGCCCATGAAATGATGAGACCGGCGATCAGGGGGCCAAGTATGCGTGCGCCATTGAAGGCCGCTGAACTGAGGGCTATTGCGTTAAGGAGATGTCCCTTACCTACCATCTCGATGAGAAAGGACTGCCTGGCAGGGATGTCAAAGGCATTTATAGTCCCCATAAGAAAGGCTGTCATGATTGCATGCCAGACGTTTACTGTCCCTGTATAAGTGAGGGTTCCAAGTATCAGGGGTGGAAAAATGCTCAGGGTCTGTGTAACAATGAGGATATTCCTTTTTGAATATCTGTCGGCAAGGATTCCCCCAAAGAGGGTAAACATGAGCATTGGCAGCGTCAGGGCAGCTCCGGCGATACCGAGATAAAGAGGAGAACGTGTCAGCTTGTAGATAAGCCACCCCTGTGCCATCTGGTGCATCCAGGAGCCTGACAGGGAGATTATCTGTGCAATCCAGAAGAGTCTGAAGTTCTGAACATACAGGGCCGGAAAGGGCTTTGTTTTCTCGCTCATTCCAGTATTTTAACATTAAACACCGTCTTTATTTGCCGGCATTTGACAGGAGCTTTTCATGTTAAATGGATATTTGTTATGATAGTTGACCTGAGTTTGACGGAGGAGGATAGCCATGATAAATGTAACAGTTGCAGGAGCTATGGGAAGGACGGGAATCAGGATTGCTGCCCTGTGCATTGACCACCCCGAGATAAATCTTGTAGGAGCCCTTGAACGTAAGGGACATGAAAAGATCGGCCAGGATATAGGAGTTATTACAGGAAAGGGCGAAGCCAATGTCCCTCTCAGTGATAAGATCGAGGATCTGATTGACGGTACCGATGTTGTGATTGATTTCTCCTCAGTTGGTTCGACAATTCACAATCTCAGTGTTGCATCGGAGAAGAGAAAGGCGATGGTAATAGGGACTACGGGTTTCAGCAAGGAGGATATGCAGGAGGTTGGGGCGTTTACACGTAATATTGCATGTGTTATGGCACCAAACATGTCTGTAGGGGTGAATCTTTTGTTCAAGGTGTTGAAGGATGTTGCAGTGGTCCTCGGTGATGACTATGACATAGAGATATTGGAGGCACACCACAGGTTGAAGAAGGATGCCCCCAGCGGCACAGCTCTTAAACTGGCACAGGTGGTGGCCGAAGCCCTTGGAAGAAACCTTGATGAGGTAGCCATATATGCCCGAAAGGGGCTGATTGGTGAGAGGGGAAGAAAGGAGATCGGGATTCAGACAATCAGGGGCGGCGATATTGTGGGAGAACATACTGTCATGTTTGCCGGAACGGGTGAGAGAATAGAGATTATTCACAGGGCATCAAGCAGGGATACCTTTGCTGCAGGTGCAGTGAGGGCTGCGCTATGGGTCTATGGCCGTAATCCGGGACTTTACGATATGCTCGACGTCCTTGGATTAAGGTAGAACAAGCCTGATTAATCTACCCTGTGTCTAAAAATAGTCAATTGTCAATATTGAATCGTCAATCCATCACGCCCACGGGGTTCCGCCGTCGACAATGGCATGTTCATCCCACATAAACCAGTTGCCGGTATCTGAGAGGAAGGCATAGGTGTTCTGCAGTATATTGTAGTGTTTTTCCTCTTCCCCGGCAAGCCTCTGGAAGAGTGCCTTTTCTTTTTCATCAGAGGTTCCGTCAGAAACCTCCTTATAGTATTCAAATCCCTTTTTTTCCATATCGAGGGCCATTTTCAGGGCATTCATCTCATCAGTTGTGGCCTCGATCCTCTCCATCATCCTGGATTTCAGGGTCTCAAAGATGGATTTTACAGCCTCTCCAGGCTCTCCTTCCCTGATCTCCAGGTTAAGGCCCTTAAAAATGCCTTTGAGCATCTCAAGATGCCTCTTTTCATCCAGGGCAAAAGACTCAAACATCTTTTTTCCAAATGGATGCCCGGTCTTTTCTGCAGCCTCTGAATAAAATTTTATGGCATC
>JAADGU010000019.1 GCA_013152195.1 Nitrospirota bacterium | reverse complement strand
ATGACTGACCATGTGGTTAATATCAGAGAAGCAGAAGAGGGAAACAACCTGGAGGGGAAAGCCTGGAGTGACGGAGTGGCAGGCTTGGAGTGATGGAGGGGAGACCAATACCCCCATATTTTTCTCAATCGTCAATAATTCAATCGTCAATAGTCAATCTAAAGGTCCCCAAAAAGAAACTGTAAAAGTACTGCTCCCGATATTGAAGCCGTCTCAGCCCTCAATATTCGCTTACGCTTACCAAGCCCTGCACAGATAAAGCCGAACTCTTTTGCCCACTGAACCTCCTTATCAGTAAAACCACCCTCAGGTCCTACCATGTAATAGACAAAGGAGCTTGAAATTGAAGATGGGGGGTTGAAGCCTTTCTTCTCACTTTCAGAAAATATAATCCTGACCGATTCATCCTCCAGAGAGTCAAACATATCTTGCATCTTGCAAACATCATGAACCACCGGAACCAGCAACCTTCCCGACTGCCTTGCAGCCTCTTCTGCCACCCTCTTCCAGTGCTCCAGCTTTCGGCTGAACCTGACCTGAGACCTCTCGGTCACCACAGGGAATATCTCCCTTACACCCAGCTCAGTCGCCTTCTGTATCACAAGGTCCATTCTGTCCCCTTTCAAAAGGCCCTGAATCAGCATGAGGTGCAACGGAGACTCTGTATCTATGGGACATCTACCCCGGACCTCAAGCAGGATATGTTTTTTCCCTGTCTCCCGCACACACGTCTTTAAAGCAAGCCCATGACCGTCCAGGACTATAACCTCATCACCCCTTGAGACCCTGAGTACATCCCTGAGGTATTTCAGGTTCTGATCCGTAACAGCCAATTCTCTGTCATCCGGACTTATTGAAGGAAGGATTATGCGAGGCATGACAAAACATTTTGATGCGCGGCTAAGAGAAAAACTCCTTCAGCTTCTCCATAAAACCACTCTGAACCTCGTCACCACTTAAGCTTGCAAACTCCTCAAGGAGTTCCTTTTGTCTCTTGGTAAGTTTTTTCGGTACATCAATATATATTCTGACTATCTGGTTACCCTTTGAGTGACCTCCGAGCTTTGGCACTCCACGTCCCTTAAGGACAAACTCCTTTCCCGAAGGTGTGTGGGGAGGTATCTTGATCTTCTCGTTACCATAAAGCGTCGGCACCTCAATCTCTGCCCCAAGGACAGCCTGGGTGAAACTAACGGGAACATCGCAATAAAGATTCAGCCCTTCCCGTTTGAAGAATTTATGAGGTTTAACGGTAATAACTATATAGAGATCACCTGGTGGGCCACCATTGGTGCCGGGTTCACCTTCTCCTGACATCCTGAGTCGTGACCCTGAATCAACGCCGGGAGGCACCTTGACAGACAGGACCCTGAACTTCCTGACCCTGCCGTCTCCATCACATTCTGAACACGGGGTTGTGATGAACTGTCCAGTCCCGCCACACCTGCTGCACGTCCTTGTTACTGAAAAGAAACCCTGTTGAAACCTTCTCTGACCTGCTCCGTTACAATCAGGACATGTTACGGGACCATGCCCCGGCTTGGCACCAGAACCTTCGCAGACCCCGCAGATTTCCCAACTCGGCAGTTTGAGCTCTTTTTCAACACCCCTGACAGCCTCCTCAAGGGAAAGAGTAAGGTCATATCTCAGGTCAGCTCCCCTGGTTGCCCTGGCCCTGCCCTGTCCGGCAAAAGTTCCGAAAAAATCCCCGAATATATCCTCAAAGATATCAGAGAAATTTGAATTGAAAGGACCATAGCCGGCCCCACCCCCGCCCATGCCATCGGCTGACCCAAAGCGGTCATAATTAGACCTCTTTTCAGGATCACTCAGGCAGGCATAAGCCTCGTTGATCTCCTTAAACTTGTCTTCTGCATCCTTGTTTTCAGGGTTTCTGTCAGGATGGTACTTCATTGCAAGCCTTCTGAAGGCCTTTTTCATCTCACTATCTGTAGCATCCCGGTTAACGCCCAGTATTCTGTAATAATCTTTCATATGTATCAATGTATGTTCAGGTATCGGGTTTTAGGTGACAGGTTCTAAACCTGCCACCTGTTATCCATTACCAGAACCTACGATTTGTCCTTATCAACATCTTCGAACTCTGCCTCGACTACATCTTCCTCGGCAGGCTTACTACCGTCAGGCTTTTCCTCAGAAGCACCAGCCGCCTGCTGTGCCTGCGCATCCTTGTAAAGATGTTCTGCAAGTTTATAGGAAGACTGGGTCAGCCGCTCAATTGCGGACTTTATCTCTGACGCATCAGTGCTTGTATCCTTGACTTTTCTGCAGTTTTCGAGTGCCTCTTCAATCTCCTTCCTCTCTTCCTCCGAAATTTTGTCCCCATAATCCTTCAGGGACTTCTCCACGCTGTAGACAAGATTGTCTGCCTCATTTTTTGCCTCGGCAAGCTCTTTCTTCTTCCTGTCCTCTTCTGCATGTTCTTCAGCGTCACGGGCCATCTTTTTTATCTCTTCCTCAGTAAGGCCACTCGATGCGGTTATCCTTATAGACTGCTCCTTGCCTGTACCAAGATCCTTGGCAGAAACATGGAGTATGCCGTTTGCATCAATGTCAAAGGTAACCTCGATTTGTGGCACCCCTCTTGGTGCCGGAGGAATTCCCACAAGCTCAAATACCCCAAGGAGCTTATTATCTGCAGCCATCTCCCTTTCACCCTGGAATATCTTGATGGTAACAGCCGGCTGATTATCGGTTGCAGTCGAAAATATCTGGCTCTTCTTTGTAGGAATCGTGGTATTTCTCTCGATTATCTTTGTAAAAACTCCGCCAAGCGTCTCAATTCCAAGTGACAGGGGGATAACATCAAGGAGAAGCACTTCCTTGACCTCACCTTTAAGCACCGCCGCCTGAATAGCTGCCCCGATTGCAACCGCCTCATCAGGGTTAATGGTCTTGTTTGGATCCTTGCCAAAAATCTTCTTCACAACCTCCTGCACCTTTGGTGTCCTTGTCTGTCCACCAATGAGCAGGACCTCATCAATATCTTTCTCTGTCAGTTTTGCATCCTCAAGTGCCCTCTTGCATGGACCTGCCGTTTTCTCAATAAGATCTGAGACAAGCTGCTCGAATTTTGACTTGGTAAGCTTTATAACAAGGTGTTTGGGACCTGTTGCATCTGCTGTTATAAAGGGAAGATTTATCTCTGTCTCCAAAGCAGTAGAGAGCTCTATCTTTGCCTTTTCAGCAGCCTCCTTCAACCTCTGCAGAGCCATTTTGTCCTGCTTCAGGTCAATCCCCTGATCCTTCCTGAACTCCTCTACCATCCAGTCTATAATCCTGAGATCAAAGTCGTCACCGCCAAGAAAAGTATCCCCACTTGTAGAGTGCACCTCAATAACTCCCTCGCCTATCTCAAGAATGGATATATCGAAAGTGCCTCCACCAAGGTCATATACAGCGACCTTTTCTTCTGCCTTTTTATCGAGCCCGTATGCAAGGGCTGCAGCCGTAGGCTCGTTAATTATCCTCAGCACATTCAATCCTGCTATTTTCCCGGCATCCTTGGTTGCCTGTCTCTGACTGTCATCAAAGTAGGCAGGCACGGTTATTACGGCATCGCTTACAGGCTCGCCGAGATAGTCCTCTGCAGCCTGCTTCAGTTTTTGCAGGATCATTGCAGATATCTCCTGCGGAGAGTATTTCTTGCCGCGTGCCTCTACATGGGCATCCCCATTAGGGGCCGGAACGATTTTATAAGGCAGCCGCTTCATGGCCTCCTTGACTATTTCAGAATCGTACTTCCTGCCCATAAGCCGCTTTATTGAGAATATCGTATTCTCGGGATTCGTAATGGACTGACGCTTTGCAATCTGGCCAACCAGCCTTTCACCCTTTTCCGTAAAGGCAACTACCGATGGTGTTGTACGGCTTCCTTCCTGGTTTGGAATCACTACTGGCTCGCCACCCTGCATAACGGCTACAACAGAATTTGTTGTTCCAAGGTCTATACCGATTGCTTTCCCCATAATATTTATTCCTCCTTCTTTAGTTCTTCTGTTTGTCCGGATTGTTCATCGTTGTCACTGCTCTCGTCCACCCGCAACATCATTCCTTGTCCTCGGGGGCACTCTTCTTGGAAACTGAAACAAGGGCTGGTCTTATAGTCCTGTCCTTGAACATATACCCTTTCCTGTATTCTTCAACTACGGTCTTGTCATCAAGGTCACTTCTCTCTACCTGACTCATTGCATGATGATATGCAGGGTCAAATGGCTTTCCAACTGCCTCTATTTCACTGATGCCATACTTGCCTAATACCTTTCTGAACTCCTTTAGTGTCAGTTCAACTCCCTGAAGGAGACTCTCTGCAGAAACATCCTTTTCAGCATGCTGTATGGCCATTTCAAGGTTGTCAAGTACTGTCAGGAGGTCCTGAAGAAGCGGCTCCGTACCATATTTCAGCATCTCTTCCTTGTCCTTCTGAACCCTTTTTTTATAGTTCTCAAACTCTGCATAAAGTCTAAGGTATCTCTCCCTGCTTTCAGCTAACTCAGTCTCCAGCTCCTTTATCCTCTCCTCAAGCGGCTGTTCAACCGGCACCAGATCCTCTGGCCCCTCTTTTTTCTCCTCTACAGGGTGTTCTTCCTTTATTTCCAGGTCTTTTATCTCTCTCTTCTCCATTCCTGACCTCCTTCATCCAAAATTTCTGTTAGGAATCTTGCGGTTACATCCACAAGTGATATGGCGGAAGAATAATCCATTCTTGTAGGCCCAATTATCCCAACGATTCCTGCAGGCTTGTCCCCCTCTTTGTATGTAGATGTAATGATGCTCAGTGCCTTCATCTCTTCAACTGTGTTTTCTGCACCGATCACAACCTGAACCCCCTCCGCATTGGCAAGGCTGTCTATCAGTTTTATAACTGCATGCTTGTCTTCTATCGTCCTTGATATCTCCTTTATCTTCTCTATGTCGGAAAACTCCGGCAGCTCCAATATCTCGGTAAGACCCGAGATAAAGACATTGGCCCCATAACAGGACATCACATCTCCGCAAAGGCTCAGGGCCTGAGATATTAGTGTATCGCACAGCTCCTTATCCCTTGCCATCTCTTCAAGGAGGCGCTGCCTTATCTCTCTTATAGTATACCCTGAAAACTCCTTATTGAGATATCGGGCAATCCTGTTCAGGTCATTCCGTGAAAAAGAAAAATTGTTTTTAAGTATCTTATGTTTAATTATACCTTCATTGGTAAATAAAATTACAGCTATTCTGTCATCACTGTACGGGATAAGTTCAATACACCTCAGAGTGCTGCCGTCCGGCCCTGGAGAAACCGCAATGCCAAGGTAGTGGGAGTGGCTCGAAAGGGTCCTCGTTGTCTCGTCCAGCAGAGTATAGATATCTTCCCGCAAGTCTTCCAGCCTCCTGGTCAATGAGTCAATAAGGCCCTTGTGGCAACAGACATTTTCATCCATAAGGTTCTCTACATAGAATCTGTATCCCTTGTCAGTAGGCACCCTGCCCGCTGAGGTATGAGGCTGGCT
The DNA here is from genome assembly GCA_013152195.1 of Nitrospirota bacterium. Lineage (GTDB taxonomy): Bacteria > Nitrospirota > Thermodesulfovibrionia > Thermodesulfovibrionales > JdFR-85 > BMS3Bbin07. The sequence continues at coordinate 7,320 of JAADGU010000019.1, read as the reverse complement.
CAGGAACCCCAGTTCCTCAAGGTCTGCCATTATATTCCGGATCGTGGCAGGAGAAAATTCCAATGAATACTTCCTCGTTACATACCTTGAACCAACAGGGTCAGGGTTGTTTATATAACTATTTATAACAGCCCAGAGAACTTTTATACTCCTCTCGTCAAGCATCCGGGGGCTTCACCTCAATAAATGGAATTTTTCTATTATTCATATATCAAACCAGAGAAATTTCCTCCCAATGGAATATTTTAAGGTATCAGGCAGCTTCTAATCATAACTTGATACAGCGCCGTAAAACACATATTTAGCACTCCCTACCTTAGAGTGCTAATAATTTAACAATTATCTTATACACCTGTCAAGCCAGAATAGAGATAAAAAACCTTTTTTCTCCTCTCTCTTGCCAACACCCCGGTCAAGCGGTTAAATTAAACCTGCATGATAGGCCGGAGATTAATCAAAAAAACAGAGACACTGCTTGAAAAAGAAGAGGGAACTGTATATAAAGACCCCGGAGGAAAGGTCAATGTATGTCTTGCATATCCAAACACCTACCACGTCGGTATGTCCAGCCTCGGGTTTCAGGGTATATACTCAATTCTGAATAAAAGGGATGACACAGTATGTGAAAGGGCATTTCTGCCTGATGAATCGGATCTGAAGGAGTTTGAGCGTACAGGCTCCGAACTCTTCTCACTTGAGTCAAAGAGGCCCCTTAACAGGTTTGATATCGTTGCCTTCTCTGTATCCTTTGAAAACGATTATCCCTCCATCCCGCTGATGCTGAAACTTGCACGGATAGGCACCTTCAGTTCAGAGCGCAACGAGAGGGAACCTGTACTCCTCCTTGGAGGTGTATGTGCGATGTTCAACCCTGAACCCCTTTCAGATTTCTTTGACCTCATATTCATTGGTGAGGCAGACAGCAGCCTTGACGAACTAATAGAAGAATATAAAGGGTCTGAAGATAAAGGGGCATTTCTCAGTGCAATCTCCGAAAGAGAGGGTTTTTATGTCCCGAAGGGGTATGAGCTCATATACTCTGATGACGGGGAGATAAAAGAAAGAAGAACTGCAGGAGGTTTCCCCCGAACAATCAGGAAGAGGACGGAGAGTGTACTGAACGGCAGACTCAGACCGGCCATCACCACACCGGAGACAGAGTTTTCAAACATGTATCTCGTTGAGGCCATGAGGGGATGTGTCTGGAGTTGCAGGTTCTGTGTTGCCGGACATATATATAATCCCCCAAGGCATAAGGATATAGGGATACTGAAACAGGAGATAGACATTGCCATGGAGACAACAGGCAGGGTTGGCCTGATCGGGCCTTCACTTACCGACTACCGTTATGCAACAGAGGCCTTGCAGATAGAGGGGGTAGACTTCTCCATTACCTCCCTGCGGGCAACACCAAAGGCAGAAAAGCTCCTCTCCCTCATGAAAGGACACCGCAGCATATCAATAGCACCGGAGGCGGGCACCGAACGTTTAAGAAGGATAATCAACAAGAGGATCACTGAGGAGGATATCATGGAGACGGCAGAACTGATACTCCGGCATGACATTCATACCCTCAGGCTCTATTTTATGATCGGTCTGCCGTTTGAGACAGAGGAGGATATAAACGGGATAATTAATCTTGCCAAAAAGATCCGCTCACTCAACACGCGGGGCACCATAGTCCTGAGCACAAGCACATTTGTTCCAAAACCTTTTACGCCCTTCCAATGGCATCCCATGACAGCAGAGAAGACGATCAAGGCCAGGCTGAAAATGATCAAGTCAGGCCTGAACATAAAGGGGGTCAGGGTATTTCACGACGTGATAAAATACGCCTTTATGCAGGGTGTGTTTTCAAGAGGTGACAGGAGGCTATCCATGGTCCTGCACGATATGAAAGAGCCCGGCAGGTGGAAAGAGACGCTCAGAGATGCCGGGCTGGACCCTGACTTTTACCTCTTCAGGGAGAGGTCGTTTGAAGAGATCCTGCCATGGGACTTTATTGATGCCGGCATTTCAAAGGAGGCCCTGTGGGGGGAATATATGAAGGCACGAAAATCAGCGGGCCTTCACTGAAGAGAGGATGGCCAGCCCCAGAATAAACAGTACAAGCACTGAAAGAACTGCAGGTCTCTGACTCCCTGTAGCAGATGAGATTATACCAAAAAGCACCGGCCCGATTATCGCTGATGTCTTTCCTGCAAAGGCATAAACACCAAAATATTCCCCCTCCATACCCGGAGGTATGAATCCTGAAAAAAGGGCCCTTGACGCAGCCTGCACACTCCCAAGCCCCAGTCCCGCCATCGTAGCTATCCCCCAGAAGAACCGTTTGTCATCCACAAGGTATGCACACACTGTAACGGCAATCCAGAGTAAAAGTGAAAGGACTACCACCTTCTTTGCCCCCCACCTGTCAGTGGGGGCTGAAAGGGCGATTGAACCAATCATTGCAGTAACCTGCACAAGGAGATACAGAAAAACGAGTTCAGAACCTGTAAAGGCGAGCGTAACCGATGCATAAATACCTGAAAATACTATAATCGTATTCACTCCATCCTTATAGAGCCAGTAAGCAAGGAGGAATCTCCTCACTTTTTTGATTCGCAAAACATCTCTCAATAATCTCAGGGTCTTCCTTATCCCCTCAAGTGCCGACTTTCGGGGTGACCCTGACGGCCTGTCCGAAGGCAGAAAATAGAAGGCTGGCAACGAAAAGAGGAGGTAGAAAATAGAGACCATTGGCCATGAAAAACGGATTATCCCACTTTCTATAAAAAACATGGATATCAGGAGGGCAAGGACCGAACCCGCATACCCAAGGCCAAAGCCCCATCCCGAAACCCTGCCCTGGTGGTCTTTTGGCGCAATATCAGGCAGATAGGAGTTATAAAAGACGAGAGAACCTTCCATGGCAATATTTGCAATGATGATAAGCAAAAAGGCCTCAAAGACCATGCCCTTTTCAACAAAGAACAAAAAGCCGACAGCAACCACACAAACAAGGGAATAAGCCACAAGCAGACGTTTTCTCATACCCGCATAATCAGATATACCACCAACAACCGGAGATGTAAGAGCCACTATCAGCATACTGAGAGATACCGCCCTTCCCCACCAGAGGTCACCATCTGCCGGTGTTTCAGCAATTACCTTCACAAAATAGACCGGAAAGATTACTGCAGCGATCACCGCAGAATATGAGGAGTTGGCAAAATCATAAAGACACCAGCTTAGTATCTGACGTTTGTTTTTCATGAACAGGAAACTCAAAAAGAATTTTATCCGCAGATTTCACGGATTTTCGCAGATTTAAAGAAAAAAGCAATATTGTTTCAGAATTCTAAAGAACGAGACCCTGAAATAAATTCAGGGTGACATCTTTCAAGGCTTTTAATTTATCATAAATTCATTCTGTTATGTGTTATTCCCCGAAAGCCTCGGGGAATCGTTCTTTAAGTTAGTATTTTAAAAAAATCTGCGAAAATCCGTGAAATCTGCGGATTAATAAGCTGTTGTTTATTTTCCGCTCAATTCATGAACAATATCCACCAGGGCCTTTGCCATATCAGGAGAGGTCTGGGGAAGTATGCCGTGTCCGAGGTTGAACACATGACCCTTTGCTGCACGGCCCTTCTTCAGTATATCCCCGGTCTTTGAGCGGAGCACATCCTCTGAGGAAAACAATGTACAGGGGTCAATGTTACCCTGAACAGAGACCTTTGAACCAAGACGCTTTATCGCCCTGCCTATATCAACCCTCCAGTCAATACCTATGACATCTGCCCCGGATGTACGCGCCTGTTCAAGCAGCCCCCCACAGTTATTGACAAAGTAGATTACAGGCACTCCAAGCGGTCTGAGTGCCTTGATGGTCTCTTTCACATACGGCAATGAATATACCATGTAATCATCAGGGGCAAGGGCACCTGCCCAGGAGTCAAAAACCTGCACTGCCTGTGCACCTGCATTTATCTGTGACGAGAGATAGGCTATTGTAGTATCCGTTATCTTTCTCATCAGGGCATGGAAGGCTTCAGGCTCCCTGTACATCAGAGTCTTGGTATTAATAAAGTTCTTTGACCCGCCACCCTCGATCATATAAGTGGCAAGGGTAAAAGGGGCACCTGCAAAACCTATAAGAGGAACCTTCCTGCTCAACTCCCTCCTAAGTATCCTTATCGTCTCAAGCACAAAAGGGACACTCTCCTCCGGCACTGGCACCCTCAACCTCTCGACATCCTTCGCTTTTCTTACCGGATTGCTCATAACGGGCCCCTTCTTTTCATAAAACCTGAGCTTCATACCCATGGCCTCAAGGGGAATAAGGATATCAGAAAAGAGTATGGCAGCATCAACACCCAGGATATCCACTGGCTGCAGCGTCACCTCGGCAGCGAGTTCCGGGGTTTTACAGAGTGTAAGAAAATCCACACTGGTCCTGACTTTCTGATACTGGGGCAGGTACCTGCCTGCCTGCCTGACGCATTATCCATACGGGTGTATAATCCACATCTTCGCCACGACATGCCCTGAGAAAGGTATCATTCATAAAAACCTCCGTACTCAACACAGATGATCGCAGATGAAAAACGCAGATACCTGTGATCATCCGAGAGTTATTTATCAGTTAAGTTAAATTCTCAAAAATATATTCCGTCTTATCATCTGCGATCATCCCCGTCTTATCCGTAATCTTCTCCATCAGTGATCATCTGTGTTTCTTGGGCATATAGCCGCAGAAGGGCTCTTCATCAAGGTAATCTTGCATACGCCCTTGCGCGGCATCCACCGCAGACCTTTATATACTCACAGGAGCCGCAACGGCCTTTATAACTCTTAAAATCCCTCAGCTCCCTGAAGAGCTCAGAGTTCTCCCATACGTCCTTGAAGGACTGACTGAATATATTACCTGCAGGGAGGGGAAAGTAACTGCATGGCAGCACATTACCATCCACGTCAACAAGACATATAACCTGTCCAGCAATGCAGCCCTTGGCCCCACCGGTTGAAAATTTCAGGGACCTCCTCTCAAACCTTTCTCCATCCTCACGGGCCTTCTGCCGGACGATCCTGTAGTAATGGGGGGCACAGGTCGGACGCACGAGCATCTCCCGTTCCTCCTTCTCCATCCGGTAATGCCACTGAAGGATATCTTCGTAATCTTCCTTTGAGATGAGTTCCTTCATCATCTCCCCGCCCCTTCCGGTAGGCACGATCATGAACATGTACCATGCTGTGGCACCAAGGCTTTTAGCAAGCTTGTATACATGGGGGATATCTTCCTGATTACGTTTTGTGAAAGAGGAATTTACAATAAACTCTATTCCGTGCCTCCTAAACAGTCCTGCAGCCCTGAGTGCACCCTCAAAGGCACCTGCCTGTCCGCGGAAATTGTCATGCACCTCTGCAGTAGAACCATCAAGGCTCAGGGAAACTATCTTTATCCCTGAGGCCTTCATCTCTCTGCACTTCCCGTCATCTACCAGCACACCGTTTGTTGCAAGACACATCCTGAGTCCCTTTTCTGTCCCATACCTCGCTATATCAAAGACGTCTCTGCGCATAAGGGGATCGCCACCTGAAAGCACAATAACAGGTTTGGAATAACCTGAAATGTCATCAAGTACCCTGAGGGCAGTCTCTGTTGAAAAGTCCGGGTGCTCCTGTACAACTGTCTCTGAGGCAGAGCGGCAGTGCAGGCACCTGAGATTACACCTGCGTGTTATCTCCCAGGCAATCCACTTTGGTTCGAATTCCATACCCATGATTTAAACCTCTAACCTATGGCCTTTACCAATTTATCACTCCACAAATACTCCTCAATTGCCTCAAGGAGGGGCAGAAATGTCTTCCTGTCCATGGCTGAGAGAGAGATTGCCCCATACCTGTTGCAGAGGTTATCAACCTCCTCCCTGGAAACCCTGTCGATCTTGTTGAAGACCAGCAATCTGTGCTTATCAGAAAGTCCCAGGTCATCCAGTAGCCTCTCAACTGAAACTATGTGCTGCTCAAACCTGTCACTCGAGGCATCAACAAGATGGATGAGGAAGTCTGCATCCTCCAGCTCTTCAAGAGTCGACCTGAATGCAGTCATAAGGTCTTTGGGAAGGTCCCTTATGAACCCGACCGTATCTGTAATTATAACTTCCCGTTCCCTTGGAAATCTCAATCTCCGGCTTGCAGTGTCGAGCGTGGCAAACATCCTCTTTTCAGTAAAAGTCCTGCTGTTGGTAAGGTTATTCAGCAGGGTGGACTTGCCGGCATTTGTATATCCGATAATGGAGACTATCGGAATACCCTTCTCAATCCTGCGGTGTTTTCGCTGCTTCCTTGCCTCGGAAAGTTTTTTCAGCTCCCTCTCAAGGAGGTGTATCCTGTCACGTACCCTTCGTCTGTCTATCTCGAGCTTCATCTCACCAGGTCCTCTTCCGCCAATTCCACCTGTAAGGCGACTCATTGCAGTACCCTTGCCGGAGAGTCTCGGCAACCTGTATTTCAGTTGTGCAAGTTCCACCTGCACCTTGCCATCACGGCTGTGGGCCCTCCTGGCAAATATGTCAAGAATGAGCTGGGAACGGTCTATAACCTTCAGCTCTGTAAGTTCTGTTATCGCCTTCATCTGTGAGGGTGAAAGGTCCTGGTCGAATATCAGAAGCGTTGCACTCTTTGTAAGGGCATCGATTATCAAGCCTTTCAGCTTACCGGCCCCCATAAGATAACGTGGGTTTATCTCCTTTAATCTCTGGATAATTGAACCGAGGACCATGGCATCAGCAGAACCTGCCAATTCACGCAACTCCTCGATGGACTCCTCCTGCTCATATCTTGGCCTTGCTGAAGCACTTATGAGGATCGCCCTTTCCCTCGGGTCATCCTGGGATATGAGATTACGACGCTCCATCTCCTCTTCAATCGCACGGACAGAGGGCAGGAAATCGAAACGGAAAGAGTGAAAACTCTGTGGTGCCAGAACCTCGCAGGGCTTACCATCTCCACCAGGAAGCAGATATGCAACATATATCCTGTCAGGAAGCGTACCCTTTATACTTATTGCAGCGATCATATCGAGCCTCAGGATGGCAAGGTCTGTAAGGTCGTCCTGGTTGAGCGGTTCATCCCTGAGATGCGTATGGATGAGTCTCATACCCCTCAGGGGCTTTCTGCCAAGGGGATAGCCACTCAGGTCAGGGATATAAAGACCCCTTGCATCTCCGACAATTACATGTGTTACCACCCCTGACCTTGCAACAAGTATTCCTATCTGCCGCCCGATCCCCTCTGATAGTCCGGCCATAAACCGTGCAACCTCAGGGGTAA
>JAADGU010000021.1 GCA_013152195.1 Nitrospirota bacterium | reverse complement strand
ACCTTGCAGGGGATTTCCTTTGCACTGTACGCCTTTAATGTTTTGATGTTTTTTCGTAGCAGTCTCTGAATCTTCATGTTTAACCCGGATTACACAAAGAGATCGATTCGTTAACTCAGCGATTCCCTGAGTGTATTTTTAGTTTGCTCCAGAATAATACCATTTTCAGTCTTCTTTAATCTCCTCAAAGAGCAGAGAAACTTCCTGAAGAGAACAGAGGTGGCCTCCTGCAAAGTATCCTGTTTCTGACAACATAGCAGGGATATACACTTTGGGCGGCCTGCTTGTTGACAAAGTTTTTTCTTTATAGTACTCTATACAGTAGAAGTATGAGTGAAGCATCTCATTCAAGGTCTCTTCTGGATACAATCAGGATATGATTTAAGTACACGTGGCTCCTGCCGTATCAAAGGAGAGTAAGATGCAGATTCCTGTTCATGCCTAAAACATCGAAAGAGAATGAATTGTTTTCTTCAGTTACGTTAGATCAGGTTTCCCTTTATCAATTAATGGTTTTGCCCAATAGGTGGCAATTTTGATTGCACTGAGCTTTCTTGCAGGGGTGCCGTTTTTTATCCTTGACCTTGAGGAATGAAAGACAGCTCTCAACGGCTGAAAATATCACGAATACCAGCCTCTTTTATAAAAAAATTAAGGCCCTGAAAACCTGCCGGTATAATCAGGTTAACAAATAACTTCAGCTTACAATTTTTAGAAAAAAATAAATGAAAAAGCCATAGGCTTTCTTAGTAACACATATCTGGAAAAAATAGACACTGTAACAGATATTTTAAGGAGTGCATCATGAGTAATGTCTCGATTTCTGAATTAAAAGAAAAGACCATTGAGGAACTCTCCCAGGTAGCCCGCAATCTGCGTATTGACGGGGTTCCCGGAATGAGGAAACAGGAACTTATATACGCTATATTGCATGCCCAGGCTGAAAAGACCGGGAACCTCTTTGCAGAGGGTGTCCTCGAAATACTGCCTGACGGCTTTGGTTTTCTGCGTTCACCTGATTACAGCTACCTGCCAAGCCCTGACGATATATACGTATCCCCATCGCAGATAAGGCGGTTTAATCTGCGGACGGGTGATCTTGTATCCGGACAGATACGGCCACCGAAAGAGAGTGAGCGGTATTTTGCGCTGCTCAAGGTTGAAGCCATAAATCATGAACCACCTGATGACAATATAACGCGTCCGCTCTTTGATAATCTTGTCCCCTACTACCCTACTGAAAAGATAAACCTGGAGCACAGCTCAAGCGATTATTCTACAAGGGTTATGGACCTCATCACACCTGTTGGCAAAGGACAGCGCGGCATGATCGTTGCAGCTCCGAGGACAGGCAAGACCATGCTCCTGCAATCAATCGCCAAGGCAATAAAGCATAACCAGCCTGAGATACACCTCATTATTCTCCTTATTGACGAGAGGCCTGAGGAGGTAACAGACTGGAGAAGGCAGGTTGAGACTGCGGAGATAATAGGTTCTACCTTTGATGAACCGCCTCAGAGACACACACAGGTATCTGAAATGGTCATTGAGCGGGCAAAGAGGCTTGTTGAGATAAAGAGGGATGTCGTCATCCTTCTTGACAGCATAACCCGGCTTGCCCGTGCATACAATACCATCATTCCTGCAAGCGGAAAGGTCCTCTCCGGTGGTCTTGATGCCCATGCCCTTCAAAAACCCAAGCGGTTTTTTGGTACGGCAAGGAATATTGAGACCGGAGGCAGCCTTACAATTATTGCCACCGCCCTTGTTGATACAGGCAGCCGTATGGATGATGTCATTTTTGAAGAATTTAAAGGTACAGGCAACATGGAGCTCCATCTTGACAGAAGGCTTGTTGAGAAGAGGATATTCCCGAGTATTAACATCAATGCCTCCGGTACGAGAAAAGAGGAGTTGCTGGTTGAAAAGGATGTGCTTAACAAGATGTGGATACTCAGGAAAGTACTTAATCCCCGGAACAGTGGAGAGCATGGAATTCCTGTTGGGCAAGCTCAGAGGCACCAAAGCCAACAAGGAGTTTCTTGAAATGATGAATAAATAGTAAAGGCATCTTTTGGGCTCGTGCATGAAAGACCAGAGGAGCAGGGTAAAGAGATTTCTCATTATCGGTTCGGTAGCCGGGGGAATACTGAGCCTTTCGGTATTTTTATTAATGGATATCCTTTATGCCGACGCTCTTCAGGGTACATGGAGAGATGCCATAGTAAGAGACCTGCAAAACTTCTTCTCGGTTACTTCATCTCCGGACAGCCCTGTTGTATATATAATTTACATTATAATACTTCTGGTTCTGATTGCATTCGGGGCACTGCTTGGGTTTGTGTTTTCTTTTTTTATCCATAAGTTCTTCCTCTTCCTTGGAAGCAATGACAAACAATAACAGGACAATGTATGGAGTTCACTGATAACGGTGCCTGTTTTGTCTGTGGAAAGGCCAATCCTTCCGGACTAAGACTCGATTTCTCTGCCTCAAATGGTCATGCAAGCGCTACCTACCTTCCGGATAAGACTCACCAGGGATACCGTGACATCCTCCATGGCGGACTTATTTCAACCCTCATTGATGAAGCAGCTGTAAAAGCAGCATCCTCCCTTGGTATCAAGGCCATTACTGTCGAGATATGTGTCAGGTTTAAAGCTCCACTTATGATAGGGGAAAGATGTATAATTGAGGCCTCTGCCAAACCGGTCAGGGGAAGGCTGCTCAAAGGGGTTGCAATAGTGAAAAAGATGGATGGAACCATAGTTGCTGAAGGACAGCTCAAGCTTTTCAGAACATGAAAGGTAAGGGGAGCATACTTGTCCTTATCCTTGTTGTCTGCGCCATAGGAATTGTGACCGGCTGGCGTTACTATGAGTATACAGAGAAGGACCCTGACTTTTGTTCCATGTGCCATGTCATGGAAGAGGGGTATAAGACCTGGCGAAAGAGCCGGCACAGCCATATCATATGCCAGAAATGTCACGGGCTGAACATTCTTGAGGAAAACAGACTGCTTGTTGCCTATGTTGTGAAGGGAGACAAGCCCGTTAAACAGACACATGGCACGATTAAACCCTGGGAGGGATGTCTGAAGTGCCATACCCAGGAAGCTGCCCAGGGTTCTTTAACTCTGAGGGTCTCTTACGGTCACGCAAGACACGTATTTATGCAGAATATCCCCTGCAAGGACTGCCACCGGGGTGATATACATGATTTCAAGGCAGATCAGAAGGCCTGCCGGACATGTCATGAAGACAAGCTGGTTCACGGTATGGGTATGGCAGGCCTGCAGTGTCTTAACTGTCATAGTTTTGGTGCAGCCTCGCCAAAGCTTGTGAGTATCGAGCGTTGCTTTGGATGTCACGGTAATGTCCCGAAGAGGGGGATAATGGCCCGCATAAAGTGTTTTGAGTGCCACCACCCACATGGAAAGCTGAAGATGGAGAGTAAGGACTGCCTGGGGTCCTGTCATGGCAGTGAGACAAGAGTCGGTCAACACGGAGTCCACCTGAAGAAGACTTCCATGGGATGCACAGACTGTCATGTGCCTCATAAGTGGGAGGTCGGAAAGAAAGAAGCAAGGGGTTTATGTGACAGATGCCATCCGCTGAAAGACCCGGCCACCTTTATTTATTAAACAGGCTCTTCCCGGGCTATTTTCCTGTTAACAAAATACTGCTGCAGGATACTCAGGAGATTACTTACAAGCCAGTAGAGGACGAGGCCTGACGGGAATTTCAGGAAGAGGAAAGTAAAGACGATGGGAAGATAGGTCATTATCTTCTGCTGCTGTGACTCCATTGTTGTTGGTGTCATCTTCTGCTGAATAAACATGGTAACACCCATAATTATAGGTAATATATAGTAAGGATCTTTTTCCGAGAGGTCCTGAATCCAGAAGATAAACGGTGCGCTCCTGAGTTCAATTGCAACAAGGAGCACCTTGTACAGGGCAAAAAAGACCGGGATCTGTATAAGCATCGGCAGGCATCCGCTCATGGGATTCACCTTGTATTTTTTATACAGCTCCATCATTTCCTTCTGCATCTTCTGAGGGTCTTTTTTGTACTTCTGTTTTATCTCGTTCATCTTTGGCTGAAGGGCCTGGAGCTTTTTCATGGACTTCTGTCCCTTATTGATAAGGGGTATAAAGGGAATTCTCACAAGGATTGTAAGAAGCGCTATTGACCAGCCATAATTGCCGGTAACCCTGTAGAATAACTTCAGTATCCAGAATAGAGGTTGTGCAAGTATGGAGAAAAAGCCAAAGTTTACAATATATTCGAGACCAACACCAAGGCTTTTCAGCCGGTCGTACTCTTTAGGGCCGGCATAGAGGAGAAGTTTGTTCTTTCCTGCAGGAAGGTTTACTGCAACAAGCGCATCTCCGTTGCCGGTGCGCCATACCTTTGCACCTATAGCCTTCTCAAGCGGAACGAGGGAGGCAAAGAAGTATTTGTCTTCCTGGGCTATCCATTTCAATTCTGAACCAAAAACTCTGGGTTCCTTGAGCTTGTTGGGTTTAATCTCAACCCTGTCAGCATCCTTGAGTATTACAGGTCCAATATGGCCTCCGTAGCCCACTGCCCCTGATATGCCAAATCCACTGCCAAGGGTAACCCAGTAGTTATCAGGGCCCTGTACCTCTTCAATGAGTTCAATATCATAGTTGTCTGAAAAGAATGAGTAGGTTCTTTTTATTACAATCCCGTCTCCTCTGTATGTGAATGAGAGGGAGGCGCTTTTGCCTTTGTTTCTTAAAATAATATTGTCCTGTCCTTCGCTGATGGTAAAGTTCACCTTGTCAAAGATGAAGTTTTTACCGTCTGTTCCCATGGCAAGTGCCGGGACTTCTGCATCAGTCCTCATTAACACCACCTCAAGGCCCTCGTCATCCCTGAAATTCTTTAGCTGCCAGTTTTTTATGGTTCCGCCTTTTGACGAGAAAAGGGCTGTATAAAGAGGGGTTTCTACCTTCAGGAGTCTCTCTTCAGATGCCATTGTACCTTCAGGGACAAAGAGATCTTCTGCCTTTGGCACAGATGGTCTGTCATCTATCCTTGCCGGTAGCTCCCGTGCAACATTGAGTGGTTGCTCAGGTCTCCGGGGCTGTGGCGAAGGTGCAAAGAAATACTGATACCCAAGGAGTACCACGAGGGCAAGTACAATAGCAACTAAAGTTCGTTTTTCGAAATTTTCTTCCATTATCTGATACCTATTTTACCGGGTCATATCCACCTGGATGGAAAGGGTGGCATTTTAATATCCTTTTTGCAGACATAACGCTGCCTCGTAAAGTACCATATTTCTTTATTGCTTCGATTGAATACTCGGAACAGGTTGGGACGAATCTGCAGCTCTGTGGCAAGACCGGTGAGAGCAACACTTTATAGCTTTTTATAAGTAAAATGATCGGACTTTTCATTTCAAACGGTTTTTAGCTTCTCAGTCAGGTCCGGCACTATCTCTGACGACTTTGCGGTAACGCATCGCTGCCTGGGAATAAGTACAATGTCATAGCCGTGTATCCTTGAGAATTCTTCTTCCTTTAAAACCAGACAAAGTGCTTGTCTCATTGCTTCTCTGAGCCGCCTCTTTGTCCTGTTTCTGACAACAGCGTTACCTATCCTTTTGCTTACGGCCAGACCTACTCTGATACTCTCCAGGTCATTTGGAAGGGCGTAGAGGATAGTGTGCCTTGTGATAATCTTTCGTCCGGAGCTGAAAATCTTCTGAAAATCCTTCTTTTTTCTCAGACGGTCAATTTTTTGCGGCCTTTTGCCCTTCTTCTCTTTACAACCTTCCGACCACTTTTTGTCCTCATCTTTATGAGAAAGCCGAGAGACCTTTTTCTTTTGATCCTGTGAGGACGATATGTTGTGTATGCTCCTCCCATCTGTTTTTTCCCCTTGTTATTCTTTTTAGTTTACGTATTAGTTTACGGATATGAAGTATAAATTTTTAAAGGTACTTATGTCAAGAAGATGTGGTCGGTATTATGAAGTTTCTGACTATATATGTCTCCCTACGGCAGGAGTTCCCTGAAATCTCCGACAGCAAGGAAGTTGCCATTATCCCCTGCCTCCTTATCCCTTGAGCTTGCCATTGTCTTCAGTACAATATATCTGATACCAAACTCCCTGGCCGCCTCAAGGTTCTCCATAACGTCATCAATAAAAACAGTTTTTTCCCTGTCAAAACGCAATATTTTTTCTGTCCTCCTCCAGAATTCGATGTCCTCCTTGGGACAGCCAATTTCCGACGAGGTGATGACCTTGTCAAAGTATCCGCCTATCAGGGTCTTTCTCAGTTTTATCTTAAGGGTCTTGTAATGGGCGTTTGTTGCAAGTATGACCTTTTTGTCGGCACCTTTCAGCTCCCTGAGAAAATCCTCAACATGGGGGTGTACCTCTATCAGGTGCCTTATCTGTTCCTTAAGTGCAGGGATGTCGAGGTCAAGCTCCCTTGACCAGAAGTCAATATCACTCCAGTTAAGTGTTCCCTCGTGTACCTTGTATTTCTTTAACAGTTCCTCCTTAGCCCTGCCAAAGGTGATATTGTGTTTCTCTGCATATTTTTCAGGCACAAGGTGTTCCCAGAAATAGTCATCAAAATATCTGTCCAGGAGGGTGCCGTCCATGTCGAGCAGGACGTGCTCGACATCGGACCAGAGTGCTTTTTTTAATCTGTTAATATCCATATAATATTTATCCCCTCAGGTAAAACCTCTTGATATAGGATAATTCAGAAATCCTCTCCAGGATAGCTGAAATAACCTCTTTGTTTTTAAATGTTATGGATAGATGATAGGTCACTTCGTTTTTGGTCCTGTCCATCTCATAGTCTATATTTGCAATATTGGCCCCGGCCTCCTTAAGGACTTTGGTGACATCTTCCTCTTTTGCTACAGGCTCGGTAGTTAAGGTGAGGATTTTGTAAGTCAGTCTCGGAACTTTCACCTCAACCCTCCTGAGAATCCAGAGTGAGAAGAAAGTGATAGAGAATGCAGTCAATGCCGGGACATAAAGACCGCTTCCTACAGCAAGCCCTATAACAGAAACAATCCACAGACAGGCAGCAGTTGTCAGTCCCTGAATGCTTAGGCCCGACTTGATTATCACCCCTGCTCCAAGAAACCCGACCCCTGTAATGGCACCTGCTGCTATCCTTGCAGGGTCAATCCTGATTATCTCGGGGTTGAGAGTGCTCATGCGATAAAAGTCATCAGAGACGATCATTATTAATACAGAGGCGAGGCTCACAATAAGGTGGGTCCTGAACCCTGCAGGCCTGCCATGACTCTGGCGTTCAAATCCAATAATGCCGCCGAGTACGGCACCAAGCAGGAGTCTGAGGATAGTTTCTGTTGGATCAGTCATTGTCATAAATGTTTCAGCTGCGAACTAACACAGGGTTTCATTAATTAAGGAAGCATCAGTTTAGACTGGTTTAACCTTCAGAAAACGCCTCTTCCCAACCTTTATTATGTATTCACCCTCGGGTAATCTCTCCTGGGGGTCAACAACACGACGGTCATTTACCCATACCCCGCCCTGCTTTATAAGCCTCATGGCCTCACCAGTGCTCTTGCAGAGCCCTCCCTCTTTCAGTACCTGCGGCAGCCATATCTCCTCATTATTCCAGGTTATCGCAATCTCCGGGATATCATCCGGCAACTGTTTCTCCTTAAAAACCCGCTCAAACTCCTCCTGTGCCCTGAGGGCCTCATCCCTGCCCCGGTAACGTCCGACTATCTCCAGTGCAAGTGCCTCCTTTGCCTTCTTTGGATGAACCGTGCCGTCTTTGATCCCCCTCTTCAGGGCCTCAAGCTCTTCCATGCTTATGTGGCTAAGTAATTCATAGTATTTGATCATCAATTCGTCAGTGATTGACAGCAGCTTGCCATACATCTCTTTCGGTGGTTCAGATATCCCTATGTAGTTGCCAAGGCTCTTTGACATTTTCTGAACACCGTCTGTGCCTTCAAGCAGAGGCATCATAATAACTACCTGCTCTTCCATGCCTGATTTTTTCTGAAAAGTCCGTCCCAGAAGGAGGTTGAACCTCTGGTCAGTCCCGCCCAATTCAATATCTGCCTTTAAAAACACGGAATCATATGCCTGAAACAGGGGATAGTAAAACTCCAGAATGGTTATGTCCTGCTGAGACTCAAATCTCTTTTTGAAATCATCCCTTTCAAGCATCCTTGCCACTGTCTGCATTGCGCCGAGGCGTACAATCTCCAGGGCATTCATCTTTGAAAACCATTCGCTGTTAAATCTTATCCGTGTTTTTTCAGGGTCCAGGATTTTATATACCTGTTCCTTGTAGGTCTCTGCGTTTTTCAGGACCTCTTTTTCTGTCAGGGGTTTTCTTGTCTCGGACTTGCCTGAGGGGTCGCCGATCATCCCGGTAAAGTCCCCAATGAGGAATATTACCTCATGCCCCAGTTCCTGCAACTGCCGCATCTTCTCAAGGAGCACTGTATGGCCAAGGTGTATATCCGGGGCAGTAGGATCAAAACCCGCCTTGATCCTCAGGGGCCTTCCCTCTCTCAGTTTCCTGAGGAGCTCTTCCTCCTTGATGATCTCTACAGTTCCTCTTTTTATTATGTCAATCTGTTTTTCCGGTGGTATCATGGTCGTTTATTATACTCCAAACGACGCATTTTTCAGAAGGGCTGTCTGTTAATCGGTCGGATGGGACGGATCGGTCAGCCAGGCCGGATAGCTGCCGGCCTGTCAGGCCGGCATCAGACCCAGAAGTGAGGGTATCTGCGGTTTCTGTGTATGTTATTAACCAGGAGTGCAACTACCAACATAATAAATGCTCCAAGTCCAACGGGCATAATCGCATATAAATAACCCAGGCTGTGGATCTTGTTACTGCCTATTACTGCGATCAGTGCGGTTGCTCCACCTGGCGGATGCAATGTTTTTGTGGCATGCATAACAGCTATGGATGTGGCAACGGCCAGAGAGGATGCCAGCCACATTTGAGAAGGGAAAAGCCTGTAGCATGTAACCCCTATGATTGCCGAGATTATATGTCCGCCTATGAGGTTTCTTGGTTGAGCCAACGGGCTTTTGATGGCACCGTACAGCAGGACCGCGGATGCTCCGAAAGAGCCTATCACCATTACAAGGTCTGTATCTTCAAGAATGTTGTAGTTGGCATAGGATACAGCAGCAATGCCAAGAAATGCACCTATCCATGACCATGCAATTTCAGAAAGACTTACCGCTGGCGGGCTTTTGGTTGTTCCTCTCATTTTTGATAAATAACCGTATTTAAGTTGAGTGTCTTTCATTGTTTCATTCCTTTAAAAAGTATCTCCTTTTGGTTGTATATACATAATAGAATTATTACGGGCAGAAAATGTATGATTTGAATCATATTTAGGTATGTAACTCTTTTTTTCATAAGGGGATGATTTATCTCATGGACTCTCTTTATGTTCTGGTGTAAGATAGTAATCAGGAAAGCATTATTGTTCACTATGCGTATTAACAAAAAAGGAGGAAGCGATGGCAGAGGTATTGAATTTAAAGGAACTTATCAAGTTCTATCCTGACAAGATTTCAAGAGAGATGCTTGCAGACACCCCGGAGATGAGGGTGGCCCTGATGTGTCTGGAGCCGGGGCAGGAATTAAAACCGCACAAGGCTCCACTGAGACTCATGATGTACTGTGTTGAGGGCAGGGGGGTATTTACAGTTGGTGACGAGGAGATTGAGGCTGACGAAAAGACGGCTATTCTCTGCGACCCGATGGTGTCGCACGGTTTTAAGGCTTCAAAAGGCGAGAGGCTTGTTGTTATGGCAGTGGTTACGCCTGTAGAGTAAAACCGTTCAAACTCTGTACCCTTGTTCTTTTCTGATTTCTGTTGCCCTAAAGAGCAATAGGTGATATACTGTTATTTATTACACAGGCAATAAACTTCCTGCTCCAGAGGTGAACGGTTGTTGGAAGCAATATAATAGAGTCTTCTCTCATTCTCGTCCCGGCATCCGGCCGGGACTCCGAGGGAATTTCGCAATTCACCATCCAGGTGAATTTACTGCGAAATTAAAGCCGTTCAGACTCTATCATATTGCTTCATCTCTTGTTCAAGGCTTTTCATATCTGGAGCGGGGAGTTGAATCCGTTGTTATTTGTGCAATGGTTACAATATTCAATGGAGGGAAGCCTGAAAACCTGGGTATAGGCGGGGGCAAGGTTTGTGGATTACACGATCAGGATAGGGGGAGAGGCAGGGCAGGGGCTTCAGACAATAGGCGGCGTGCTTGCAAAGGTCTTCGCCCGCTCAGGACTCCATGTCTTTACTCATCAGGACTATATGTCCCGCATACGCGGTGGGCATAATTTCTACCAGATACGCCTCTCTGACAGAGAGGTCATGTCATCCAGGGAAAAGGTTGATATCCTTATTGCCCTTGACCTCAACACTATCTCGATCCACAGAGGAGCCCTCAGTGAAGAGGGGATAATTATTTATGATGCAGCCTTTATAAAAAAGGGCTTTGATTCCCCCGAGTTTTTAAACATACCCTTTGAGGCGATCGCTGTTGAGGCCGGGGGCAACAGGATTATGGCAAATACAGTGGCAACCGGTGCGGTGCTGGGAATACTCGGCATGGACCTGGATATTTTTGAAGATATTATCCGTGAAAGGTTCAGTAAAAAGGGAGAAGAGATTGCCGGGAAAAATATTGCCTCGGCAAGGGCGGGCTTTGACCATGCCGTAAAAGTTTGCACCAGGTGTGATTTTGCCGTTCCCGGGCCTGGGGGAACACCCCTTATGCTCATCAATGGCAGTGAGGCAACAGGCCTTGGTGCGCTTATGAGTGGATGCAGGTTTTATGCAGCATATCCCATGACCCCGTCAACCGGCATTATGATCTTCCTTGCCTCAAAGGCCAAAGAATATGGAATAGTCATAGAGCAGGCAGAGGACGAGATATCTGCAATAAATATGGCTCTGGGCGCTTCTTTTGCCGGCACAAGGGCAATGACCGGCAGTTCAGGCGGTGGATTTGCCTTGATGGTTGAAGGACTCTCACTTGCTGCAATGACAGAGACCCCGATTGTAATCGCAGAGGTGCAGAGGCCGGGACCGGCAACCGGTCTGCCCACAAGGACCGAGCAGGCTGACCTCCTCTTTGTCCTCCATGCCGGGCATGGCGAGTTTGCAAGGGTTGTCCTTGCCCCGGGTACGCCGGAGCAGGCTTTTTACCTCACAAACAAGGCCTTTGACCTGGCTGAGAAGTACCAGATTCCCGTATTTATCCTCTCGGATCAGTATCTTGCCGATACCGAATGGACTTTCAGTGGGCTGGATACCGGCAGATTAAGGAATAATGACTACAGGTTGAGGAGCGAAGCCCTTGAAGGCATCTCTGTTTATAAACGCCATGGACTGACGGAGAACGGGATATCCCCGATGGCTGTGCCGGGAGAGTCAGGGCACCTGGTAGTGACGGACAGTGATGAGCATGATGAAGAGGGGCATATGATAGAAGACGCTGAAACAAGGATAAGGATGACGCAGAAGAGGCTGTTGAAGAAGCTGCCCCTGATCAGGCAGGAGATAGATCCGCCACTTTTGTACGGCAGCGACCGTCCCGATATAGTGATTGCTGGTTGGGGCTCAACCTATGGGGTGATGAAGGAGGCAGTTGACGTGTTTTCAGGGGATTATGCAATTGCAATGCTTCATTTCAGCGAGCTCTACCCGTTCCCGTCAACTGAGAAATAAATTTGATTACCTGGGTATCCTGGGCAATGCAAGGCTCAGCCTCTGTATAGAGAACAATGCCACCGGGCAGTTTTCGCGCCTTATGAGGGCGGAAACAGGGTACAAATTTGATGCAGGGATTAACAAGTACGACGGCAGGCCCTTTACACTGGAAGGCCTTTCAGGAGAATTGGATGCCCACATTTCAAAGTTATGAGGGACAGACACCTGCATGGTGTCCCGGATGCGGCAATTTCCCCATCTTAAACACCCTCAAGGAAGCCCTTGCAGAGCTTGGGATTGAGCCGCATCAGCTTACTGTTGTGTCCGGGATTGGACAGGCTGCCAAGCTCCCCCACTACATGAAGTGCAATACCTTCAACGGCCTTCACGGAAGGACCCTGCCTGTTGCAACAGGAATAAGGCTTGCAAACCATGAGATGCCTGTTATTGCCGTTGCCGGAGACGGGGACTGCTATGGGGAAGGGGGCAACCACCTGCTGCACGCAATCAGGAGAAACATAAATGTAAAACTCTTTGTTCATGATAATCAGGTATATGGACTGACAAAGGGGCAGGCATCACCAACAACCATGGAGGGGGTGGTTACAAAGACCCAGCCCTTTGGCAGCCTGTCAGAGGCATTGAATCCCATGGCAATGGCTGTTGCCCTTGATTGCAGCTTTGTGGCGAGGGGATTTGCAGGTGATGCGGAGTTCCTCAAGGGGCTTATGAAAGAGGCCCTTAATCATAAAGGGTTTGCCCTGCTTGATATACTTCAACCGTGTGTGACCTTCAATAAGGTCAATACATACCAGTGGTATAGCGGGAGGGTATACCGCATAGGTGACGATCATGACCCCTTTGACAGGATAGAGGCATTTAAAAAGGCCCTTGAATGGGAAGAAAAAATTCCCACCGGGATTATTTACAGAAACAGCAGGCCAACTCTTGAAGAGAGAATTCCTGTTATCAAGCACGTTCCTCTTATTAAACAGCCATTCTCTTTCAATGAGGCTGAAAAGGAGATTCAGGGCTTTTATTAAGTTCAGAT
>JAADGU010000111.1 GCA_013152195.1 Nitrospirota bacterium | reverse complement strand
ACGTAAATGTAGAGGTGGAGCTGATAACGACCGTAGCAATGGAAGAGGGAGTAAGGTTTGCGATAAGGGAAGGTGGCCGTACTGTAGGCGCTGGTGTTGTTACTAAGATAATTGAGTAGGGAGATTATGAACCAGAAGATAAGGATAAAATTAAGGGCATACGACCATAGGATACTTGATCAGTCAGTGAAGGAGATAGTGGATACTGCCCAGAGAACTGGGGCAAGAATTGCAGGTCCGGTGCCTCTTCCAACAAGGATTCATAAGGTTACGGTATTGCGGTCACCACATGTAGATAAAAAATCGAGAGAGCAGTTTGAGATAAGGACACACAAGAGGTTGATAGATATTTATGACCCTACTCCCCAGACAGTTGATGAGCTTATGAAGCTTGAGCTGGCTGCTGGTGTGGATGTGGAGATAAAGCTATGATGGGAATCCTTGGAAAAAAGCTTGGGATGACACAGATCTTTGATGAAAAAGGTAAGGTAATCCCTGTCACAGTTGTAGAGGCCGGTCCGTGCCGGGTGATACAGGTAAAGACAAAAGAGCGTGATGGCTATGAGACGGTACAGGTAGGATATGAAGAGATTAAGAAGCTCAAGAAGGTCACTAAACCAGTGTCGGGGCACTATAAGAAGGCAGGAGTTGTTCCCTGCAGGATTCTGCGGGAGATTCCTCTGGGTGAGCTTGGTGTTGGAGATGTCATAACAGTAGACAGGTTTCAGAAAGGTGACAAGGTGGCAGTAATAGGTGTCTCAAAGGGAAAGGGTTTTCAGGGAGTAATGAAGAGATTGGGGTATAGCGGTGGTCCGGGATCTCATGGTTCCATGTTTAACAGGGCTCCGGGTTCAATTGGCGGCAGCTCTTTTCCGTCAAGGGTCTGGAAGAACACAGGTATGCCTGGACGCATGGGTGGACGAAGGGTTACGGTCAAGAATCTTGCCGTGGTTGATGTAAAGCCGGAACAAAACCTTATTTTGATAATGGGGGCACTTCCGGGACCTGTCGGCGGATATATAGAGATCAGGAAGGATGATTGAGAATGTCTGAGATAGAGATAAGAGATAAGGATAATAATGTAGTTGAGAAGGTGACGGTTTCCGAGGATATCTTCGGGCTGGAGGTCAGAACAGCCCTGCTCCATGAGGCTGTTGTCAATTATCTTGCCAACCAGAGGCAGGGAACACATGCTGTAAAGACGCGCGGAATGGTGCGTGGCGGAGGAAAGAAGCCCTGGAAGCAGAAACATACCGGAAGGGCAAGGCATGGCAGTATAAGATCTCCCCTGTGGAAGGGTGGAGGTGTAGTTTTTGGGCCGCAACCGAGAGACTACAGCTATAAAATGACAAGAAAGCAGAGGAGGTTGGCCTTGAGAACAGCCCTGAGTGTAAAGCTGAGGGATGGTGAACTCATAGTGGTTGACTCTATAGAGCTTGACAAGCCAAGGACAAAGGATATGGTCGCCCTGCTGAACGGTTTGGGAATAGAAGGCAAGTCTGTGCTGATAGTTGTATCGGAGAAGAATGACAATGTCTATCTGTCAGCGCGAAATATACCAAGAGTAAGTGTTGCAAGGGCAGCTGATTTGAATACATATGACCTGCTCGTGCATAATTATGTGCTGATGACAAAGGATTCGCTTAAGAAGGTTCAGGAGGTTGGAGGATGAGGGGTTCACATGATGTTTTGAAGAAACCGATATTTACAGAGAAAGCTACCTATTTGAAGGAAACAGGCGATAAATTGATAGTAGAGGTTGACAGAAAGGCCAACAAGATTGAGATAAGGAAGGCTTTTGAAGAGGTTTTCAAGGTAAAGGTGGTGAAGGTTGCAACGATAAATGTTCGTGGAAAGAAAAAGAAGTGGGGCCGCTCTGTGGGTCGGTCTGCGGCAATGAAAAAAGCGGTTGTTACCCTTAGAAAGGGAGAGAAACTCGACTTTATAGAAGGAGTTTAATGATTTATTATTGAAAATTCTAAAATGAGGAATATGTAGATGTGATTCATTTTTTTTATAATTTTCAATTTTAAATCTTCAATTGAAGGAGTAGATATGGGAATCAGAATATACAGACCAACATCGCCAGGCAGAAGATTCATGTCAGTTGCAGATTACAGTGAACTGACAACAGATAAGCCATATATGCCTCTGTGTGTATCCCTTAAGAAGCGGGGTGGCCGAAATAACCAGGGCAGGATAACGGCCTGGCAGAGGGGTGGTGGAAACAGGAGACTTTACCGGATTATCGATTTTAAAAGAGACAAGTTTGGTGTGCCGGCAACAGTGGAAACCATAGAGTATGATCCGAACAGAACAGCAAGGATTGCATTGCTGAAATATGTTGATGGCGAGCGGAGATATGTGCTTGCACCAAACGGTATCAATGTTGGAGACCAGCTGATGTCCGGGCCGGAGGCAGAGATTAAGGCAGGAAATGCCTTGCCTTTGAAGAACATGCCACTCGGAACATTTATACATAATATTGAGTTAAGGCACGGACAGGGGGGTAAGCTTGTCAGGAGTGCCGGGACTCAGGCTCAGCTTGTAGCAAAGGACAAGAAATATGCCCAGATAAAACTTGGTTCCGGGGAAGTTAGGCTTGTGCCTATAGATTGCATGGCGACAGTCGGCCAGGTCAGTAATGTTGATCATGAGAATATAAACTATGGTAAGGCTGGCAGAAAGCGCTGGGTTGGCAGGAGGCCAAGCGTCAGGGGTGTGGCAATGAACCCCATAGATCATCCTCTTGGTGGTGGTGAGGGGAAGAGTTCCGGTGGCCGGCCTGCCTGCTCACCATGGGGCAAGCCTGAGGGTGTAAAGACCAGGAAGAATTACAAAACTGATAAAATGATCGTAAAGAAGAGAAAATAAAGCGCGCAGGGGTTTTTTCATGCAAGAAAAAATGTATTTAAATAGCTGGCTTCTAAGCTGGTACCAATGCAAAGGAGGCGTAAGTGCCAAGGTCTCTTAAAAAAGGTCCATATGTTGATGAGAAGTTGATGAAGAAGGTTCAGGTAATGATTGATACCGGAGAGAAAAGAATAATCAAGACCTGGTCCCGCAGGTCCACCATACTGCCTGAGTTTGTAGGCTTGACGTTTGCCGTTCATAATGGAATGAAGTTTATTCCTGTGTACGTTTCCGAAAATATGGTGGGACATAAACTGGGTGAGTTTTCGCGTACGAGAACTTACAAGGGGCATGCAGGGAGCGAAAGGACTACGAGGGTGAAGGGTTAAAATGTCTATGGAATCCAAGGCTATGCTGAGATACGCAAGAATTACACCAAGAAAGGCCAGAAGGGTGATTGACCTCATACGGGGTAAAAAAGCCGGAGATGCAATGATTGCACTGAGGTTTATGCCCTACAGGGGTGCGCAGTTTGTAGAGAAGCTGCTTCGTTCCGCAATGGCCAATGCAGAGCAGAAGGAAGTTGATGTTCCGGAAGATATGAGAGTAGTCACGGCCTATGTTGATGAGGGTCCTGTGATGAAGAGGCTTTTCCCCAGGGCAATGGGAAGGGCAAATATCATAAAGAAGAAGTCGTGTCATATAACCATAGTGCTTGCAGAGGAGGAATAAATTTGAATGTTAAACTTTTAATGTTGAATGGTAAGTTGTTCCCGGTCTTTAATTCATCATTCAACATTCATAATTCAACATTAAATCCGGGGGTGTATTTTGGGACATAAAACTCATCCCATAGGTAACAGGATCGGGATAATCAGGACATGGGAATCAAGATGGTTTTTAAAGCAGGGATATGCAGAACAGCTCCATGAAGACCTGCGAATCAGAAAACACATAAAGGGGAAACTTTACCATGCAGGAATCTCGAAAATAGAGATAGAGAGGGTTGGTGAAAGAGAGGGTCAGAAGGTCAGGATCGCCATCCATACTGCAAGGCCTGGTATTATAATAGGCAAGAAGGGAGCAGAGGTGGAAAGGCTGAAGAAGGACCTGGAGGCCATGATTGGAAAGCAGGTAGCCATTGATATAAAAGAGGTAAGAAAGCCGGAGCTTGATGCACAGTTGGTAGCCGAAAATATTGCGATGCAGCTTGAGAAGCGGGTTGCATACAGAAGGGCACTGAAAAAGGCCGTTGGTTCAGCGATGAGGTTCGGTTCTCAGGGTATAAGGGTTCATTGTGCCGGCCGGCTTGCAGGTGCCGAGATTGCCAGAAGAGAATGGTATAGAGATGGTCGTGTTCCGCTGCACACCTTTCGTGCAGATATAGACTATGGATTTGCTGAGGCAAGGACAACATATGGTGTAATAGGTGTAAAGGTCTGGATGTATAAAGGTGAGGTCCTGAGTGCTACCCGTTAGTTACCTGTCGCCGGATATCAGTTGCCGGCTATTGAGACGACAGGTGACAGATGAAATAAAGGAGTTATAAGCTATGTTAATGCCAAAAAAAGTTAAATATCGAAAGACCCAAAAGGGCAATATGAGAGGAAAGGCCTATAGGGGATCTGATGTATCTTTCGGACAGTACGGGCTTAAGGCCCTTGAGCCTGGATGGATAACAAGCAGACAGATTGAGGCTGCGAGGGTTGCAATTACAAGGCATGTTAAGAGGGGCAGCAAGCTCTGGATAAGAATATTCCCGGATAAGCCCATTACAAAGAAACCTGCTGAAACAAGGATGGGAAAAGGAAAGGGAAATCTCGAGTACTGGGTTGCAGTGATAAAGCCCGGACGAATTCTGTATGAGATGTCAGGAGTGCCTGAAGATGTTGCAAGGGAGGCCCTGAGGCTGGCTTCACATAAATTACCTGTTGCTACGAAGTTTGTAAAGAGAGAGGAGGCTGTGCTTTGAAATCTTCTGACGTGAGAAATATGACAGCTGAGGAGCTCCTGCAAAAAGAGAAGGAATTGAGAAAAGAGCTATTCAATCTCAGATTTCAACAGGCAACCGGCGAAATCCAGAACCCTAAGCGGATTAGTGCTGTAAGAAAGGATATTGCAAGGATTCTGACTATAACTACAGAAAAGGAAAAACAGAAGACTGTCTGATTTTAACTCCGTAATATTTAAGAGTGAAGGCCGAAGCAATAGTAAGTTTTTTTGATAATATATAAACGACGGGAGTAAAAGAGGTAAACATGCCAAGAAAAGTCTTTGTTGGTAAGATTGTAAGTGACAAGATGGATAAAACTGTAACTGTGGCAGTTACGCGACAGTATAAGCACCCGCTTTATAAAAAGATTATCAAGAGGGTATCCAAGTTTAAGGCACATGATGAGGATAACCGTTGCAGCTTTGGGGATACAGTCAAGATTCTTGAGTCGAGACCGTTAAGCAAGACAAAGCGATGGGTTATAGTAGATGTACTGAAGAAGGAATCTTAGAGTCGTTATACAAAAAACAAAAGCACGGGAAGAAGATAATAGAATAACATGTCATGCTTTTTCGTATTTTTAAATTTCTGTATAGCGTAAAACGAAAGCCGGGAGTGATAGGAAGATGATACAGGTACAGAGCATTCTTGAAGTAGCAGATAACTCAGGGGCCAAGAGAGTAATGTGTATAAGGGTTCTTGGGGGCTCACAAAGAAGATATGCGAGGGTTGGGGATGTTATAGTTGTGAGTGTGAAGGAGGCTGTTCCCAACAGCAATGTAAAAAAAGGTTCCAAGGCAAAGGCAGTTGTAGTGAGGACAAGAAAAGAGACCCGGCGGCCGGATGGCACTTATATAAGATTTGACCAGAACGCCTGTGTGCTGATAAATGCACAGGGTGAACCGGTCGGAACAAGGGTGTTTGGTCCTGTAGCAAGAGAATTAAGGTGGAAGGAATTCACCAAGATTGTTTCGCTGGCGCCTGAGGTATTATAAGAGATCGGAGCAAGCGATCAGTGTGAGTAGAACCGTTTACAGATACTGACACTGAATAACATGGAGGAAAAGATGGGCCTGAAGATAAAGAAAAATGATAAAGTAATTGTAATATCAGGAAAGGAAAAGGGAAAGCAGGGCAAGATTCTTTCGCTGATACCAAAGAAGAACCGTGTAATAATTGAACGGGTAAATATGATAAAGAGACATATGAAGCCTTCAAGGCAGTACTCTCAGGGCGGCATAATTGAAAAGGAAGGCGCTCTTCATATTTCTAAGGTAATGCTTGTATGTCCGCGATGTCAGAAGCCTTCCCGTATCAGTAACCATATTCTTGATGATGGACGTAAGGTGAGGCTCTGTAAGAGGTGTAAGGAGGTAATAGACCAGTAATGGCTGAGAAGAAATATATTCCAGGACTGAAAGAGAAATATTTTAAAGAGGTGATCCCTAAGTTGATGGAGGAGTTGTCCTGCGGAAATGTGATGCAGGTACCAAAACTTGAGAAGATTGTCCTTAATGTTGGACTCGGAGAGGCGATGCAGAACATCAAGCTCCTTGATGCGGCTCAGAAAGAACTTACTGCGATTTCAGGACAGAAAGCGGTTACAACCAAGGCTAAGAAGTCCATAGCAGGTTTTAAGCTGAGAAAGGGGATGCCTATAGGCTGCAAGGTGACACTCAGGGGAGATATGATGTATGATTTCCTTAATAAACTTATAAGCATTGCCATACCCCAGATCAGGGATTTCAGGGGGCTTACCTCAAAATCCTTTGACGGCAGGGGGAATTATGCAATGGGTGTCAAGGAACAGTATATATTCTCCGAGATAGACTATGAAAAAGTAGATATGGTTCACGGTTTTGATATTATAATATGCACTACTGCTAAAACTGATGGAGAGGGAAAGGCACTGCTGAGAAACCTTGGAATGCCTTTTAAGGATTGAGGAAAAACTACTCAGTGCAGCATACTTGTAAGGAGTGATATAAAATATGGCCAAGAAGTGTTTAGTAGAAAAGCGGAAGAGAACACCGAGATACAAAGTCAGGGCTTACAACAGATGTCTTATCTGTGGCAGACCCAGAGGATATCTGAGACGTTTTGCCATGTGCCGGATCTGTTTCAGGACGCTGGCACATCAGGGACTAATCCCTGGAGTAACAAAATCAAGTTGGTAGGAGAGAGGCATGTTAACTGACCCGGTTGCTGATATGCTGACAAGGATCAGGAATGCCACCATGATCAGGGCTGAGAAGGTGGATATTCCCGCGTCACGCATGAAGTTGGAAATAGCCAAGATACTCAAGGAAGAAGGGTTTATCAGGGCTTATAAGATTATCAAGGATAAAAAGCAGGGAGTTCTCAGGATCTCCTTAAAATATGTTGAGGGTCAGAGTATCATCTCCGGGCTGAAAAGGGTGAGTAAACCCGGCAAGAGAGTCTATGTTGGTTATAGAGAGGTGCCGGTAGTTATGGGAGGAGTAGGACTGGCAATACTCTCAACACCTAAAGGCATCAGGAGTGACAAGACCTGTAAGTGGGACAAGCTCGGCGGAGAACTTCTCTGTCATGTCTGGTGACATTAAGTCGTAGGTTATTTATGTTTCGGGTTTAGTAATGTCAAGGTGACAAACATATTTGTAATCGAGGAGAATTAAGGGATGTCAAGGATAGGAAAAAAACCTGTAGAGATACCGAAGAATGTGAATGTGAAGGTTGATGGAACTCTTATCGAGGTGAAGGGACCAAAGGGTGAGCTACGCTGGAATTTCCCGTCTTCCATGAATCTGAATATAGATAAGGACAGCCTTCTGGTTACAAGACCGGATGATACAAAGCAGAAAAGGGCACTTCATGGACTCACGAGGAGCCTTATTGCCAATATGATAGAGGGTGTAAGTGCGGGGTATAGAAAAGAGATGGAGATAGTCGGGATCGGATACAAGGTGGAGTCAAAAGGTAAAACACTTGTTTTTTCCCTTGGTTATTCGCATCCAGTTGAATTTGCACTGCCGGAAGGTGTATCTGCAGAGATAGACCAGAAAGCCCGGCCTTTGAAGGTTGCACTTATCGGATATGACAAACAGCTTGTTGGTCAGGTAGCAGCAAATATCAAGGCTCTGAGACCGCCGGATGCATACAAGGGGAAGGGTATACGCTATGCGGGGGAAAGGCTCAAACTTAAACCCGGCAAGGCAGGGAAAAAGTAATGTGCGGTCTGAAAGACTGAATGTCATGACTTTTTTAATGCTTGCTGTATACTGTATAATTTGATCTGTTTAAATAAACGCGGAGGTTTCCTGAGTTGAGAAGAACAAGAAGAGAAGCAAGGGAGAGGAGAAGTAACAGGGTAAGAAAAAAGGTCTTTGGAATGCCTGAAAGGCCGAGGCTTGCTGTTTATGGTTCGCTGAATCACATTTATGTGCAGATTATAGACGATATAAAGGGAAGCACCCTGATTGCCGCATCGACACGTGATAAGGAGATGAAGGACCTGTCAACTCATGGCGGTAATAGTGAGGCTGCAAGGAAGGTGGGTGGACTCCTGGCGAAGAGGGCAATAGAGAAAGGTATAAAGAAGGTAGTCTTTGACAGAGGTGGTTTCAGGTTTCATGGCAGAATCAAGGCCCTTGCAGATGCTGCGAGAGAAGGCGGACTGGAATTTTAGATATTGAAGATTGGCGATTGAATATTGAAAATGTGGTTGATTCAGAAAAACAGCTATAATTAAAACGATTGTTGTTTTAAAAAGATAAGGGCATTATGATGTATGTTTCTTTTTAATTGTTCAATCGTCAATAATCAATAAGCAAATCAAAAGGAGGAATGGTGCAGAGGATTGACCCGTCAGAGCTGGAAATACAGGAAAAAGTAATTTTTATCAATAGAGTTTCCAAGGTGGTTAAGGGTGGACGCAGGTTTTCCTTTACTGCCCTTGTTGCCATTGGTGATGGTAATGGCACGGTTGGCCTTGGTAAAGGCAAGGCTTCAGAGGTTCCCGAGGCCATCAGGAAGGCAATAGAGCAGGCCAAAAAAACATTAATAAGGTTTCCTCTCAAGAATGGCACTATACCATACGACATAATAGGAAAGTTTAGTGCTGGTGAAGTTCTGATAAAGCCAGCACCAAAAGGTACCGGTGTAATTGCCGGTGGAGCTGTAAGGGCAGTGCTTGAGGTATCAGGTGTAGAAAATATAGTTGCCAAGTCCATCAGAAGTCATAATCCGTTTAATGAGGCGAAGGCAACATTG
The DNA here is from genome assembly GCA_013152195.1 of Nitrospirota bacterium. Lineage (GTDB taxonomy): Bacteria > Nitrospirota > Thermodesulfovibrionia > Thermodesulfovibrionales > JdFR-85 > BMS3Bbin07. Next base: position 14,269 of record JAADGU010000111.1, on the reverse strand, counting down.
AATGGACTTGTGAGCCTTAAAGACCCTGAAGTCGTACGAAGATTGAGGGGGAAGTCATCTGAGGAAGAGACCAGGGAGGCCCGAAAGAATGCTTAGGATAAAGCTGAAGAGAAGCTATATCGGTAACCCGGAGAAATTGAGAAGAGTTCTCAGGAGTCTCGGACTGAGGAAGATAGGACAGACTGTCATGCACCCGGATGTACCCGTTATAAGGGGAATGATTAACAAGGTTCCGCACCTTATTGAGGTTGAAGAATCAAAGGGTGAATGAAGATTGAAGACAGTAGATTTGAAATGGAGGTATTGTAATGAAGATAGATGAATTAAAGCCTGCTGAAGGGAGCAGAAAGAAGGTCAAGAGAATTGGCAGGGGACCAGGCTCAGGGCATGGAAAAACCTCGTGCAAAGGGCATAAGGGACAGAAAGCCCGCTCCGGAGGTACGAAGGGGCCCGGGTTTGAGGGAGGGCAGATGCCCTTGCAGCGGAGGCTTCCCAAGCGTGGCTTCAGTAATGAACCGTTCAGAAAGGAATTTGCCATAACGAATCTCAAGGTTCTTTCAAATATAGCGGATGCAGATATTGTAACTCCTGAGTTGCTGCTTGAGAGAGGAATATTGAAGGATGTTAAGAATGGACTGAAGATCCTCGGAGATGGTGAACTCTCCAGACCGCTGACAGTCAAGGCACATGCTTTCAGTGCTTCTGCCATACAGAAAATAAATGCTTCCGGCGGGAAGGCCGAGGTGATATAGTTGGGAGCACTCTCTTCTTTTCAGAATATATTCAAGATCGAAGAACTTAAAAACAGGGTTTTGTTTACCCTTGTCCTTCTTGCAGTATACAGAATGGGTGCTCACATCCCCACACCCGGAATCAATGGTGAGGAGCTGAGCAAGTTTCTCACCGAGAGGGGTGGGGCGCTTATGGATTTCTTTGATATCTTCTCCGGCGGTGCGCTCTCAAGGGTGACCATATTTGCCCTTGGTATCATGCCTTATATCAGCGCATCCATTATCCTTCAACTTCTCACGGTTGTTATCCCCGCTATCGGCAAGCTTGCCAAGGAGGGGGAAGAGGGAAGAAAGAAGATAGTAAAATATACGAGATACGGCACTGTCCTTATCAGTATTGTTCAGTCATTTGGTATAGCCGTAGGGCTTGAGAGTATGGCCCAGGGGGCTTTTATTCAGCACCCCGGCTGGAGCTTCAGGCTGATGACCATGATAACTCTTACTGCAGGCACTGCCTTTATAATGTGGCTTGGTGAGCAGATAACCGAGCGGGGGATTGGCAACGGGATATCTCTGATAATCTTTGCCGGCATCGTGGCACAGCTGCCAAATGCCATAGTAAGCACTGTAAGGCTTGTAAGTGCAGGAGAGCTTTCGATAATATTCCTTATCATCCTGGTGTCTATGATGGTTTTTGTTGTCGGGGCCATTATCTTCATAGAAAAGGGGCAGAGGAAGATTCCCGTGCAGTATGCAAAGAGGGTTGTGGGCAGAAAGGTTTACGGTGGACAGTCAACGCACCTTCCATTGAAAGTAAACACCGCCGGTGTTATACCGCCGATATTTGCCTCATCCATTATCATGTTTCCGGCAACAATCGCAGGATTTATTTCAATCCCCTGGGTTCAGTCATTTGCAAGACAGCTTTCCCCGGGAACTGTTTCTTATACGATTATATTTGTCAGTATGATTATATTCTTCAGTTATTTTTACACTGCCATAGTCTTTAATCCGGTTGATGTGGCTGACAACCTGAAAAAATATGGCGGGTTTATTCCCGGCATCAGGCCAGGGCAGAAGACAGCCGAATATCTGTACAGGGTTTTGTCAAGGTTGACCTTTATTGGTGCAATATATCTTTCCATTGTATGTGTCCTGCCAACAATTCTGATAAAACAGTTTAACGTTCCCTTTTATTTTGGGGGAACCTCACTACTGATTGTTGTTGGAGTGGCACTTGATACAGTCTCCCAGATAGAGTCGCATCTGATAACGCGTTCGTATGAAGGGTTCCTCAGAAAAGGCAAGGTGAGAGGCAGAAAGGGGTAGTACAGTATGCAGGGCGTGATTATTACGTGATTATTATTAAATCAAGGGATGAGATAAAGAAGATGGTGAAGGCCTCCGAGATTGTTGCCGAAGCCATTTTAGCAATAAAGGGGGTTATAGCCCCCAATGTTACAACCAGGGAACTTGATCAGATAGCCGAAGAGGTTATAAAGAGCAGGGGAGGGAAACCGGCCTTTAAGGGTTACAGGGGTTATCCTGCAAGTATCTGTGCCTCTGTAAACAGTGAGGTTGTTCACGGAATACCGTCAGCCGCTGTAAGACTTAAGGAGGGTGACATTGTCAGCATCGACCTTGGTGTCAGTTACAAGGGATACATTGGTGATGCTGCAGTCACAGTGCCCGTTGGAAAAATCCCGGCAGAAACCGAGCGCTTGCTCAGAATAACAGAGCAGGCCCTTTATATGGGAATCGAGAAGGCGACACCCGATAACCGCGTGTCGGATATATCAAATGCCATACAGCGATTCGTGGAATCCAATGGTTATTCTGTAGTCAAGGCTTTTGTTGGCCATGGTGTGGGGAAGTCTCTGCATGAAGAACCACAGATTCCAAATTTCGGGCCTCCTGGTATGGGGCCGGTATTAAAAGAAGGAATGACACTTGCCATTGAACCCATGGTGAATGAAGGAACTTACAAGGTGATTATACTGAAAGACGGGTGGACTGCGAAGACAGCGGATGGTAAACTTTCTGCACATTTCGAACATACGGTGCTTGTATCAAAAAATCATCCCAGAATATTGACTAAATGGGCCTGAAGGGGGTATAATTCAAGTTTAAATGCCAAAGGAAGAAAACATAGAAGTCCATGGGACTGTTGTAGAAGCGCTGCCAAATGCCACGTTCAGGGTTGAACTTGATAATGGACAGACCATACTTGCTTATATTTCAGGCAAAATGAGGATACATTATATAAAGATACTGCCTGGAGATAAAGTGCTGGTGGAGCTGTCACCCTACGACCTTACAAAAGGAAGAATTACATACAGATATAAATAAATTTGCGGGTTTCAGGTTATGGATTGCGGGGTTGAGAAGATAGAAGCTAAGTTCGCAAGACATAACCCGTACCTCGTAACGATATTTTGGAGGATGCATGAAAGTAAGGGCTTCTGTAAAACCAATATGCGCTAAATGTAAAGTAATAAAGAGAAAAGGTGTTATCAGGATAATCTGTGAAAATCCTAAACACAAGCAGAGACAGGGATAAGGAGGTAGCATGGCAAGGATTGCAGGGGTAGACTTACCCAAGAATGAAAGGGTTGAGATAGGGTTGACGAGGATAATGGGAATTGGGAGGTCTCTATCCAGGAAGATACTTGAAGAAACCGGGATAAACCCTGATACACGAGTCAGAGCCCTCCGCGATGATGAAATAGTAAAGATCCGCTCTGTTATAGACAGGGACTATAAGGTTGAGGGTGAACTCAGGAAAGAAATTTCCATGAATATAAAGCGGTTAATGGACATAGGTTGCTACCGTGGGATCAGACACAGAATGGGATTACCTGTAAGGGGGCAGCGTACAAAGACAAATGCACGTACAAGAAAAGGCCCCAAGAAGACTGTAGTTGGAAAAAAGAAGGGAGGTAAGTAATGGCAAAACGCAAGAAGGGCTCAAAAAAGGAAAAGAAGAATATACCTTATGGTGTAGCACATGTACAGACAACCTTTAATAATACGATCGTCACCATTACAGATAAAGGCGGTAACGTTGTTTCCTGGGCAACTGCCGGCAGTATCGGGTTTAAGGGATCAAGAAAGGGCACTCCCTATGCTGCACAGATAGCAGCTGAGAATGCAACAAGGAGGGCCATTGACATGGGAATGAGACAGATCGATGTTTATATAAAGGGTCCGGGTGCCGGAAGGGAATCAGCCATCAGGGCTATACAGGCAACAGGGTTGGAGATTAATATCATAAAGGATGTTACCCCGGTTCCTCATAATGGGTGCAGACCTCCAAAGAGGAGGAGAGTATAAAATGGCAAGGTATACGGATTCATTATGTCGGTTATGCAGAAGGGAGGGAGACAAGCTCTTTCTTAAGGGGGATCGATGTTACGCGGATAAATGTGCCTTTGAGAGGAGGAAATACGTGCCGGGACAACATGGCACAAGAAGGACCAAAATAAGTGATTACGGTCTTCAGCTGAGAGAAAAACAGAAGGTCAAGAGAATATACGGGGTGCTTGAAAGACAGTTCAGAAAGTATTTCCATGAGGCCCAGAGAAAAAGAGGTGTTACTGGAGAGATGCTGTTACAGTTTCTTGAACTGAGACTTGATAATATAGTTTACCGTCTTGGTTTTGCATCAAACAGACGGCAGGCAAGGCAGATTGTCAATCACAGGCATATTCTTGTCAATGGCAGGGTTACTGATATTGCTTCATTCAGGGTAAAAGTAGGTGATGTCATTGAAGTAAAGGAGTCAAGGCGGGGTATTCCTTTGATTGAGGAGAGTCTTTCAAAAGTCGAACACAGGGGATTACCTGAGTGGCTTGAACTGGATGCCGATAACTTTAAGGGTAAATTGATCAGCATACCATCGAGAGAAGCGATAGGGCTGGATGTTAAAGAAAACCTGATTGTTGAGCTGTATTCAAAATAAAAGCAATATTTAAGATAAATACGATGTTTTTAAAACACGAAAATACGAGAACACGTTTATATTTCAGTATAACGTATCGCGTATAACGAAAAGGGAGGCCCAATGAGCTTGAAGATAAGAGGCTTTCAGTTTCCTGAGAAGATAGCCTTCGACGAAGAAACCCTTACCAGCACATACGGTAAGCTTATAGCGGAACCATTAGAACGTGGGTATGGTACTACCCTTGGTAATTCATTGCGGAGGGTTCTGCTTTCCTCTATTGAGGGTGCAGCTATCACTCAGGTGAGGATACCGGGAGTATTACATGAGTTTTCAACTATTAAAGCTGTTAAGGAAGACATGGTTGACGTTATACTCAACCTTAAGAAGATCAGGTTTAAGCTGTATGGTGACGGTAAGAAAGTTGCAAGGATAGATGTTACCGGGCCGAAGGATGTCACAGGTGCCGACATTCAATGTGAGGCAAATCTTGAAGTCCTCACTACTGATTTACCTGTTGCTACAGTTGACAAGAATGCAGAGTTTCATGCTGAGCTCTATGTGTCCAAAGGAAAGGGATATGTCCCTTCAGAGATGAACAAGGAACAGGACCAGCCAGTAGATATCATTGCTGTTGACAGTGTTTACAGTCCTATACGGAAAGTTAATTTCCGTGTCGAGAAAGCAAGGGTTGGCAGGGCAACAGACTACGACAGACTTGTACTCGAGCTCTGGACAGACGGAAGCCTCACCCCGAAGAATGCCATAACCAGGGCATCAAGTGTGCTTATTGACCATCTCGACCTCTTTATTTTTGACGAGTCTGAGGAGACATCTGAAGAAATATCCTACGATGCCGGTGATGTATATGATGTAGGCAGCTCTGATTTTAACCGGAATCTCCTGAGGCCTGTAGATGAACTTGAACTCTCTGTACGTTCTTACAATTGCCTTAAAAATGCCAATATAAAGACTATAGCTGATCTGGTTCAGAAGACAGATCTGGAGATGCTGAAGACAAAGAATTTTGGCAGAAAATCACTTAATGAAATCAAGGAAATCCTCAGAACCATGGGACTTAACTTTGGAATGAAGATCGACCCCGAGGTTCTGGAAAAGTATCAGACAGAGGGAGGTACGGTAAAAGATGCGTCACAGAGTTCATAAAAAGAATTTCGGTAGAAATACACTTCAGAGGAAGGCACTCTTCAGAAACCTGATGGTCAGTCTCTTTATGCATGAACGTATTGAGACCACGGTAACCAAGGCCAAGGTAATAAAGTCACTTGCGGAAAAAGTGGTCACCCTTGGCAAGAAGGGGGACCTCCATTCAAAGAGGATGGCGCTGTCGTATGTGCCCAACAGGGCTGCGATTGCAAAGTTGTTCAGTGAGATAGCTCCAAGGTTCAGTAAGAGAAACGGCGGCTATCTGAGAGTTGTTAAAACAAGGGTAAGGTTGAAAGATCAGGCACCGCTGGCAGTGCTCGAATTTGTGGACTATCAGGAAAGACAGGCTGAACAGAAGACTGCAACAGAAGGCAAGAAGTCATGAATGATTTGTTCCTGAGCATTGGAATTATTGTTGCAATACTGATTCTGTTTCAGATAATCCTGCCAAAGGCTGGATTATCAACCTGAGCACCAGATAGCAAGGAGACGTGTTCTCCTTCTTCCCCCCCTTCTGAAGTGAGTAAAGAGAAGGGTGATGTGAATAAGAAAATATAAGATACAGAAGCAACCGTTGCCTTTGTGATGCGGTACGCAGTATGTTATCCTATTTTCTTCGCTTAAGACCGTATTTTTTGGAAATCCTCAACAGGATATTTTCTGAAGATCCAAAAATGGATTTATTGTTTTTCTCTGTTTTCAGTAATCCCTCAAGAGCCCTTTCATTTGAAGGTGAGAGTTCAAGAGCCCTTTTAAAGGAGTTCTGGGCTCTCGCTTTAAAGCCCAGCATCAGAAAGATATGCCCGAGTTCAGCAATATAATCTGATTTTTGTGGATTAAGTTTAACGGCTTCATTAATAGCCTTTGCAGCTTCCTTGAACCTTTGCAGCTTGCTGAGGGCAAGGCCATGATAGTAGTGATAACTTGCTGTCGTGCTGTCAAAATATACTGCCTGAGCAAAGAGGGTTACAGCATCGGAGTATTTTTTCATCATCATCAAAGTTCTTCCCTGATTAAACCTTTCTTTAGCCATTTCAGCCTTTGAAGCAGGTTTTTCTGATTTGACAGAAAGAGACCTGTCGTATTCCCTCCTCTTTGCTTCGTCGGAAAGGCTTTCATATGCCTCGGTAGCATAAGAAAATATTGTATTTATTTTTTCCTTAATGTCGTCTGAAGGCAGGGAAAAATATTTGTCGGGATGAAACTCTTTTGCTACCCTGTAGTATGCTTCCCTTATCTCCTCTTCAGATGCCCCTTCGTTTACGCCCAGAATTCCGTAATACCCGAGTGTCTTATAGTTGTTGTTCATATCTTCTATCTTTTCCGAGAGTTCTCTGTCTATCTCTATACCCTTTGCTGCCTGGACCGAACGCTGTGTTAATTCTATGGCTCCAATATTCAGAAGGGCATATATGGTCTTGAGTATCTCAGTGTCACTGGCTTGTGAGAGTAATGATATCTCCTTTATTGAGTGTTTGCCGTCTAAATAAGAGAGTATCCTCCTGTCGGTGTCACTCAGGGAAAGGTGTTGAACGAGTTCTTCAAGGTCTTTTGACAGACGCAGTTCAATATCCGGAGGGGGGCACTCCTCTTTCAAATAGAGGAGATCATTGACCTTTTTATAACCATGATACAGGAGATTGGTGGCGTTAATCCTGAGGGGGATCGACTCATCTGCATCAAGTGGACCCTCCTGGAATTCAAAACTGGCGTCTGTAACATTAAAGCTGCTCAGGATAATCATTTCGACCTGGTTTTTTAATGCCCAGACGAATTCCTGCGGGGAAAGATAGCCAAGCTCTGCAAGTATTGTGCTCTGGTTTCTACCTGTTTGTTCCGCTATCTTAACGGTTTTTCCATATTGATCAGCCGTAATCCTGCCAGCCGTCAAGAGTATCTTTGCAAGGCTGTCATTTGTCTGGTTGGAGGAGGCAAAGATCAGGTCTCCATTTTTGATGTATATCTTTTTCTCTATTGAGTCGTTGTGTATTTCGAGGGTTCCTGTGCTTGTGGTTTTCTGAAGTCCTTTCAGAACATCGGGCAGCCTGAAATCCTTCAGGGAACCCCTGAGGTTGTCAACCCTCCTGATTCCGACCTGCAGGTCAGGGATCAGCTTTTTTGCCCATACAACCTCACCAAGGAACTCTATTCCAAGTTCACTACTCTTTATATTGACTGTGGTACCAGATATGATGGAAGAGGCATCCTTGATAACGGCGCAGATACCGTCTGAGTAATCTACAATTCTGCCCTTGTAAGCTCCTGTTTTAGCCTTAATTATCAGCTCGGCCTCTTTTTTGTATCTCTTGAAGCTCCTTTTGTCCTGGTTGTCCTTCAATCTTTAATCTCCATTTTTAAGCGGAATAGCCTTTTGAGCAAAAATTCTTATCAGGGGAGACGTTTTTATAGTACATGTTTTAATTTATGTAATCATATTATAAATAAAAGTTATAAGAAAAATACAGGAGAATTATAAGGATATCATATAACGGAAATAATTTGAGCAGAAAACAGTTAGAATTCCTGTCTGGAGAACTTCCCTATACGTCTTAACTTTTTGTATCTCTCTTCAAGGAGCTTTTCGATGTTTTTGCTTCTGAGTTTTTCAATTGTATTAAGTATGGTCTCTTTTATCTTTTCAGCAGCGGCCTTTGGGTCTCTATGTATTCCGCCTGGTGGTTCGGGTATAATATCATCAATAATCCTGAAATTCAAAAGGTCCTGTGCTGTGAGTTTCAGTGCTTCGGCGGCCCTTTCGAACTCCCCGGGGTCAAGATCGCCGTTTTTCAGAGTATTGCAGCACACCCCTCCGGTGATATTACGGAGTAAACAGAGTGTTCAAACATATAGAGCCTGTCTGCCACGGAGATTGCAAGGGCTCCGCCGCTGCCACCTTCACCGATGACAATTGAGATTACAGGGATTCGCAGTCTTGACATCTCCATGAGATTTACCGCTATTGCCTCAGCCTGTCCCCGCTCCTCAGCGCCAAGCCCCGGGAAAGCACCCGGAGTATCAACGAAAGTCAGCAGGGGTTTGTTAAAGCGCTCTGCAAACTTCATAAGCCTGAGTGCTTTTCTGTAACCCTCTGGCTGGGGCTGGCCGAAGTTTCTGTTAATCCTCTCCTTTGTCCCTCTGCCCTTCTGGTGGCCGATAATCACCATGCTTGTCCCTCCAATACTTCCAATGCCGCCAACAATGGCCGGGTCATCCGAGTATCTTCTGTCACCATGGAGCTCGATAAAATCATCGGTCAGCATATTTATGTAATCAAGGGTGTAGGGCCTGTCGGGATGTCTTGCGATCTGTGTCTTCTGCCAGGGGGTGAGTCTTGAGAATATGTCATCCCTCATCTCCCCGGCCTTTTGTTCAAGTTTCTCGAGTTCGGACGTTATATTGAGGTCCTGCCCGTTGCTGAGGCGTTTAAGCTCTTCGATCTTCAGTTCAAGCTCCTGGATGGGCTTTTCAAAGTCAAGATAGTATCGTATCATTTGCGGGATCTCCTGAAGGAGTGATTATTGTTGGCCTGCTGTGTTTCCTTATGCCCGTTCAGCCGCAGGAGTTTTACAGTTCCCGTGCCTGTGATGCCTTCCAGGATATCTATAAGTTCAACATCGGGTTTTACGTTGTATTCAGTAAGCAGTGTTGTCTCATAATCGCCAGAGTTCAGCTTTATATATACAGGACAGGTACCACTGTGTTTATGTAACAAATCCTTGATCTCTGTCAGTGCGCTATCCTCCATAACATCTTTATCGAGCCTCATTTCAAGTTTGAACTCCTGGCTCTGAAAGGCATCCTCCGGGGTGGTAATCTCCCTGGTGAGTATTTTTATCCCCTTTTCGCTCTTATCAATCGTCCCCCTGACCAGGATGAGGTTGTTTTTTACTATCAGATCAGAATAGTTTCTGTATATTTCCGGGAAGGCGATGCATTCAACCGTGCCCTCGTCATCCTCCAGCACATACACTGCCATGGGCTCTGATTTTCCCTTGGTAAGGGTTTTTTTAAGTGTATTTATTATACCTGAAACTGCTACCTCAGTGGTATCACCGAGTTCTTCAAGCCTCGATGTCTTCAAAATGCCCATGAGTTTAAGAAGCTTTTTGTATTTGTTTATGGGGTGTCCTGTTATATAGAAACCAAGGGCTTCCTTTTCGGCATTCAGGAGCTCCTCATCACTCCACGGCTGAACTTCCTCTGCATCGTCACTGCCGAAGAAACTCTGCTGACCGAAGAGGGAGAGGTTGTTTTTGCCGTCCATCAACCTGTTTGTCTTTACCATAGCCAGGGCCCGTACCATATTGATTCCTGGTTTTCTGGAGTCCCCGTTCCGTGGTTTGGAGACCTCAACAGATATCAGGCTGTCCAGGGCCCCTGCCTTTACAAGACTCTCCATTACCTTGCGGTTGACCTTTCTCGTGGCAATTCGTCTTATTAAATCCTCGATTGACTCAAATTGTCCGTCCTCTCTTACCAGCAGTATCTGCTCTACAGCGGCCTCACCTACACCCTTAACGGCATCGAGGCCAAACCTTATCGAGTTTCCCACCACAGTGAAGCGGCTTTCGCTCAGGTTGATGTCCGGCGGGAGAATCTCTACTCCCATGGTCCTGCACTCATTAATAAGCCGCACGATCTTGTCGGTCGAGTCCTCTTGCGAGAGGTTGGCGGCCATGAACTCAACAGGAAAGTGGGCCTTGAGGTAGGCGGTCTGATATGAGAGATAGGCATAGGCGGCAGAATGAGACTTGTTGAATCCATACTCTGCAAAGAAGGCCATGAGGTCAAAAACCTTCCGTGCCTTTGCCTCTATAATACCGTTTGCCATGGCTCCCCTGACAAACTCCTCAAGGAGTTTGTCCATCTTTTCCCTGTCCTTTTTCCCCATGGCCTTTCTCAGCACATCTGCCTGGCCCATGCTGAAGCCCGCCAGCTTGTTGGCGATCCTCATAACCTGTTCCTGATAGAGTATCACGCCATAAGTCTCGTCAAGGACTTCCTTCAGTTCAGGGAGCTCATATTCAGTCTTTGTCAGTCCCTTTTTTCTGCTGATGAAGTCATCTATCATTCCACTGCCTATGGGGCCGGGACGATAGAGGGCTACAAGTGCAATCAGGTCCTCAAACCTGTTGGGCTGCATCTTTACCAGTATCTCCTTCATGCCCGAGCTTTCAAGCTGAAACACCCCGGTGGTATGTCCGTCGGAGAGGAGCCTGTAAGTCTTCAGGTCATCAAAGGGGATTGATTTGATATCGAGTGCCTTATCAGTGCCCTGCAGGTATTTCAGTGTTTCTTCTATCACTGTAAGGGTTTTCAGTCCAAGGAAGTCGAACTTCAGTAACCCAATGGCCTCAATGGATTTCATGTCAAACTGAGTAGTGACGGTCTCATCTGAAGGGGATTTATACAGGGGAGTGTAGTCAGTCAGCGGGGTAGGGGATATGACCACACCGGCGGCATGGGTAGAGGCATGCCTTGAAAGACCCTCCAGCCTTTTGGCAATGTCTATCAGCTCCTTTATCTCGGGCTTGGTCTTGTATACATCCCTGAGCTTTGGCTCTGCTGCCATTGCACTGTCAATAGTAACGCCTGGGCCGCCCGAGATGAGCTTTGCAATCCTGTCCACCTCTGCATAGGGGATATCAAGTGCCCTGCCGACATCCCTGATAGCCGCCCTTGCAGCCATGGATCCAAAAGTTATTATCTGGGCAACGTGTTCAGAGCCGTATTTTTCAGCTACATAGGTTATGACCTCGGGTCTGCGGTCCTTGCAGAAATCCACATCTATGTCAGGCATGCTGATACGGTCGGGGTTTAAAAAACGTTCAAAGAGCAGGTTGTATTTAATCGGATCAATCTCGGTAATGTCCAGACAATAGGCCACGAGACTGCCGGCTGCAGAGCCCCTGCCCGGGCCAACGGGTATTCCCCTGTTACGGGCAAAGTTTATAAAGTCCCAGACAATAAGAAAATAGGATGCAAACCCCATCTTCTCGATCGTCTTCAGCTCATAATCCAGTCTTTTAAGATAGACCTCCGGCGTCTCAGAGCCGATCTTTCTCTGCAGGCCTTCCACTGAAAGCCTTTTGAGGTAGTCCTCAGGTGTATCCCCGCTTTCAACCTCAAACCTCGGCAGGAGAAACCGGTCAAGCTGAAATTCAAGATTGCACCGTTCCGCTATCTTCCGTGTATTCAGTACGGCCTCAGGTGTTTCACTGAATGGCTTTCATCTCCTCGGGGCTTTTGAAATAGAGCTGGTCGGTTTCAAACCTGAGCCTTTCACGGGCATTAATGGTCTTTCCTGTCTGTATGCACAGGAGGATGTCGTGGGCCCTTGAGTCCTCTTTTTTGAGATAGTGACAGTCGTTGGTGGCTACCAGGCCGATATGGAGTTCTTTTGAGAGTTCCTGGAGTTTTTTGTTTATTTCATACTGGACCTCAATTCCGTTGTCCTGTATCTCCAGATAGAAGTTTTCAGGGCCAAGGATGTTTTTGTACCGAAGTGCAACCTCCCTTGCCTCATCAATCATGCCCTGGGAGAGATAATACGGTATCTCGCCGTGCAGGCAGGAACTGAGTGCAATGAGACCTCCGCTGTACTGTGAGAGCAGGTCTGCGTCAATCCTTGGTTTGTAGTAAAAACCCTCAAGATACGCCTTGCTCACGAGCGTGACGAGGTTTCTGTAGCCGTCCATGTTCCTTGCAAGGAGTATCAGGTGAAAGGCATTCTCTCCGGAGGACGAGGATTTTCTGTTTAGCCTGCCGTCAGGGGCAACATAGACCTCGCAGCCGATTATGGGCTTGATTCCGGCCTTTATGGCAGCGCTGTAGAATTTAACAGCCCCAAAGATATTGCCATGATCCGTAATGGCTACTGCGGGCATCCTGTATGCAGTAGCCGTCTCGATCAGTTCCTTTATCTTTATTGCTCCGTCCAGGAGGCTGTACTCTGTGTGTACATGGAGTGGTACATAATCTGCATGTTGCATGGATTAATATTAACCATACAGAGGATTCCAAGTCAATCAGAGACCCTGTTTCAGACCGTGATATCACTACCGGCCTTGCTCTTCAGTGCTCTGTTGAGGCCTTGTCGCGTCTTCGCATCAGGCATGCCCAGGAGCGGGGTGCCTCGGGAAGTTTAGAGTCAAAAGATGTGGTCTTCAGGGAGATGATCTCAAACCATGATTCCACTGCCGATACAATATCAAGGGCAGACCGTGTTGGTGGTCCGGATTCCCGTTTGGGTCCGTCGCTGCTGGCAATGAGGCTGAACCAGTAACCTCCGGGATTCAGGTGTCTCCATACGATTTCAGCCAAACGTGATCTTTCTTCCGGGAGATCAAAAGTATGAAAACAGCCACGGTCAAATACGAAACCAAAAGGACCTGAAGGTATTTCGTCTCTGAGAATATCTGCAACGATAAATTCAACCTCTACACCGGCTGCTGCGGCCTTTTTGCGGGCTATCCCGATTGCAGTCGGCGACATGTCCAATGCAGTTACTCTAAAACCCTGCTGTGCCAGCCAGATAGCATCACTGCCGGTTCCAGCACCGAGTTCCAGGGCAGGGCAGGGGGCTATTTGCTCTTCTCTTATAACAAGCTCAAGGTTTTTGTCATGTCTTCCGGTATCCCATGGCAGGTCTCCTTTCCTGTACCGCTCATCAAAGTCAGTTCTCGTTCTGTTCATTAACCATACCTCTTGACCGGATTTTTTAACTCTCGCTGCACTATAGGTCAGAGCTTTAGTGCTGAGACCTGTTTCCATTACTGTTTTTGATAACTTCGAGGGTATTGTTAAGCCTGAGTGTCAACTCCTCAGCCTTTTCCTGGAGTTCTTCATTCAGATGACTGACCTTGTCAGGGTGACATTTGGAGATCTTCTCTTTATATGCCTTCTTTATCTCCTCCCACGAAGCATCTGGTGAGACCCCCAGGGTCCTGTATGCTTCTTCCAGGCTTAGGAGCCTGGTATCCTGCTGACGGGATTGACTGCCGGAGTTATGACCGGAGTTCTGACGGGTATTGGTGTGTGAATAGGTTCCCTGTTTTTGCCGGGCCGTCTTCCTGTAAGACAAATAATATAGCAGCCCTATGGCGATAAGGTCGTCAAAGAACCCGGGGAACAGGTCCAGTGGGCTGATAATATAGATGAGCAGGACTATCAACCATATATAATACGAGGCATTACCCATAGGATTTTCGTTTCACTCCTCTGTCCGTCTAATCAAAACTCATGACAGGACAATATCTATTATAAAACATCTCGTTTAAACTGTACACGTACAGAGCACATGAAGGCAACTCGGAAAGCCGTGCTCTGTCAAGTGTTGCAAATAAAGGCCTAATCGCTTATGATATATTCATGCTCAGATCAGACAGAAGCTGCCGGGAGATATAAAGAACAGATGGTCCATTCCTTGAAT
>JAADGU010000043.1 GCA_013152195.1 Nitrospirota bacterium | reverse complement strand
TGGTGTACAATGGTGGTCACCCTGCCCGTTGTCTTTATGCCGAGGGAATCAATTGTCACTTCAACTGTCTCTCCTTCTGCTATACTGTTGAGCATGCCCTCGCTGACAGGCGTTTCAACCAGGTATCCACCCCCCTCAACAATGAAGAGCGGCATTCCCGGGGCTGTCATGCTGCCGATATCGATATTCTTCTCTGCTACAACCCCGTCAAAGGGTGAACGTATAACCGTGTAGCCGAGAAAGGACTCAGCCTCCTTGAGCATTGCCTTTGCCCTGCCCAGCCCCTGAAGGGCCTGTTCATACCTGAGGACTGCCAGCCTTTTTTTCGTCTTCATCTCGTCGAATTCCTGCTCGCTGACGGCCTTGCCCTCATAAAGCCCCTTAAAGCGTTCAAAGGTTGTCTCAGCCAGCCGCCTGTCTTCCCTGGCCATCTTTACCATCTGTGCGGCTGCCTTGACTGCCTCGCTTGCAGCCATTACTTTTGCATTGATGTCAGGGGCGCTTATCTCAAGCAGGATATCTCCCTTTTTGACATTCTGACCTTCTCTTGCGTGTATGGCCTTTACCACGCCCATAATCTTTGCCGAGACCGTGGATGTATTTACTGCCCTGAGAGTCCCTGTGGTATCGTAACTGTCTTTTACGAGCGAGGATTTTATCTCGACGATTTCCAGGCCTTTGACCACAGGACGCTCGGCCATCTGTCCGTCTGTTTCGACTCTATTACTGCAACCGGCCAGGACAGACAGTCCCAGTACAATTCCTGTAATTATGATAAGCCTTTTCATTTAAACTGCCTCCGGTGTTTGTTAGTTGGTATTTTGTGGACTGCTCGAAAAATTTCAGGAGTACTCCGCTCTGGAAGTATAACTCCGCTATTGAGACTGAATAATCTTTTTCCGCCTCTATCAACCTTGCCCTTGTCCTGTCAAGCACTGTCTGGGTGTCGAGGAGATCGACTATCCGGGCGAGGGAGTTTTCGTACCGTACCTCAAGGAGCCGTCTTGCCTCTTCGGCCTCTTTCAGTGCGGCCCTCAGGAGTTCGAGGTTCTTTCTTCTCTCCTCAACCCTGCCGTAGGCCTCATGTATCCTGAAGCGGATCTCCTTCTCCAGGCCCGAATAATACTCCTGTACCTCACGGGCTGCTGCACTTGCCTTTTTTATCCTGTGAGAAGTGGTGGCATCAAAGATATTCAGCCTGACGAAGACCATGAGTTGATAGCTCTGCCCCTCTGCACCGAACGGTGCATTGTGGTCATTCATCTGGTATTTTCCACCCATGCCGACCTCTGGCAGCCGGGCTGATTTCTCCCTGCCTTAAGCGAGTTTTCATGCCTCAGCTTCAGGGCACTGAGGTCCTGACGGGCAGTGGCGGCATTAATATATGTATCCAGCTCGTTCAGTGGCAGAATGGGGATGTCGCCGGTCACTTCTATCTTGCCGTCCCTGCCGAGCAGCAGCCCCAGTGCCCTCTTTGCTGTTTCAAGGTTGCTCTCTGCCTTTACCACCATGGCCTCAGCTTCTTTTACAGCCACCTTTGCCCTGAGCAGGTCGGAGTAAAGACCCGTTCCCCCCTTGTATCTCAGCTCTGCAAGCCTCACGTGTTCCCTTGCGTCTTCAAGACCTTTTAAAGCGGCATCTACATAACCACCGGCTGTCCGGGTCATGAGGTAAGTCCTGATCACGTTGAGGACAACAGCCTCTTTCTTCCTTTTGTATTCGGCCTTTTTGGCCTTCAGCTCCCTCCTGGCGAGGTCTATGCCCGAGTATATCCTGGGGACGTACAGGGGCATTTCGAAGCTGAGGGAAGTCCTGAAATCGTTGACCGGGTCAGGATTATTCAGTGAGTCCAGGTAAAAATCTTCCTGCCCGAGTCTTTCCTGGTTGAGCTTTGCCATGAAGCTGTAGGTCGGATTGTCCGTATTCAGAAGGCTTTCCTCTGCCTTGATTTTCGGGTACAGATATCCCTTTGCTATCTTCAGCTCCTCTTCCTGTCCCTGCAGCTTCCATGTATATGCTCTCAGTTGCGGGTTTTGCTTCAGGGCCGTCTCTATGGCCCCCCTCAATGTGAGCATCTCTGCATTTGCAGTTGATACTGCAAAAACAACGGTAGTTAATATAATCAAGAGCTGAGTGATTTTCCGCGCTCTTTTCATCTCCTGCCTCCCTTTTTCGCCTTTCTTTTCTTCAGAAACTCTGTAAAGGTCTTCATGTCGCACTTGCCCGTCATCTTCTGAAACTCAGTGCATTCCTGCAGCGTTTCCATATCCTTCTGTATCATCGTATAATCCTTTATCTGGCTTCGAAGCAGCTTCATGATCGCCTTTTTGTCGTCAGCAAGTTTCCTGTTTATACTGTAAAACCTGAGCTTCCCATCTTTCCTCTCCTGAAGGAATCCAGCCCTGCTCAGTATGGCAAGGTTTCTTGATACAAGGGGTTGCGCAACACCGAGGATACCCATCAACTGGCAGACGCACAGTTCCTTTTGGTCAAGGAGCATCAGTATCCTCAGTCTCTGATCATCAGACAGTGCCTTGAATGTATTTGTTAACTCTTTCATATAAACATATTTACATATGTAGATATGAAATGTCAAGAAAAAAAATGCCGGAGTCTTCTTTAGGGATAAAAAAGGGAAGGGTGGTAATGAGTCAGGACAGGTAGTATCAGTGGATTAAAGTCTGGAGTTTCCGGGGAAATATCAGGGTTGTCACAGCATATATCCCGGGAGTGTCTTATGTCTTATTTTCCGATACAGAACTGGCTGAATACCCTGTTCAGGATATCCTCTGTTGTAGTCTCGCCGGCGATCTCTCCCAGCCTGTCAAGGCCGTCTCTCAGTTCAAGGGCCGTTATCTCGTAGGGCATTCTGTTTTTGATGGCCCCGGATGCCCTTGACAGTGATTCCGCTGCCTGGTCAAGGGCGAGTTTATGCCTCAGGTTTGTTATCATGACCCCGTCAGAAGATGTACCGCTTTTAAATATCAGGGCCTCTACCTCTTTTTTCAGGGAGTCTATCCCCTCACCTGTTTTGGCCGATATCCTGACCAGGGGAAGGTCTTCAGGAAAGAGGTCTTCCCTGACTGTATGGGGCAGGTCTGCCTTGTTAAGGACAATAATGCTTTTCCTGTCCCGGACCTTTTCAATAATGCTTAAGTCTTCAGCTTTCAGCGGGAGGTTTATATCAAACATTGCCAGCACTAAATCCGCACCGTCAATAGCCAGGAGGCTCCTTCTGACCCCTTCGCTTTCAGCAAGGTTGTGGGTCTCCCTGATGCCTGCTGTATCCATTATCCGCAAGGGCAGACCGTTTATGTTCAGGCACTCCTCGATGACATCCCTTGTTGTGCCGGGAAGTTCCGTTACAATCGCCCTCTCTCTTTCAATAAGGGCATTCAGGAGGGAGGATTTCCCGACGTTCGGTCTTCCGATAATCGCCACAGACAGGCCCTCCCGGAAGAACCGGGCTTCATCGTATGTTGAAGAGAGTTTCCGGAGTTGCAGGATGACCTCATCTGTTTTCCCGCCCAGTTCAGTCCTGGTCTGCAGGTCCAGCTCCTCTTCCGGGAAATCAATATACGCCTCAATATGTGCACAGATCCCCACAATGGTGTTTTTCGTGGAGGTTATCTTTTCAGAGAGTGCTCCGGAGAGTTGTTCAATGGCGAGCCGCCTGCTCTTGTCTGTCTTTGCCCTTATCAGGTCGATTGTTGCCTCTGCCTGGGAGAGGTCTATCCTGCCGTTCATAAAGGCCCTGAATGTGAACTCTCCCGGCTCTGCAAGCCTTGCACCCTCTTTTGCAGTCAGTTCAAGAACCTTTCTCAGGGGTAGCATCCCCCCATGGCAGTTAATCTCCACTACATCCTCCCTGGTATAGGAATGTGGTGCCCTCATAAC
>JAADGU010000123.1 GCA_013152195.1 Nitrospirota bacterium | reverse complement strand
TCAATTATGCGTATAGTTGTTGACAATGAACTCTGTACAGGCTGCGAAACCTGTCTGAGTTCTTGCCCATATGATGCCATTGTAATGAAGAGTGACAAGGCATTCATAAATGAATACTGCCAGCTCTGCAGGGCCTGCCTTGAGGTCTGTCCCGAGGGGGCCATAAAAGAGATTGAGACCGGAGTGGAAGCTGAGGATACCACGGACAGGGACTCCTTCAAGGGTGTCTGGGTATTTGCCGAGCAGAGAGACGGCAGGATTGCAGATGTCTCCTTTGAGCTCCTTGGTGCAGGCAGAAGACTCGCCGATGCGAGAGAGGCCGGACTTTCAGCCGTGCTCTTTGGTGCAGACGCTTCAGAGGCGGAGAGGCTTATCCACTGGGGTGCCGACAGGGTATACCATTCAGACAGCCCCATATTTGAACACTTTAATGACGAACCTTACGTGGAGCTTTTATCCCGGCTCATTTCAGAACACAGGCCCGAGATTGTCCTCACCGGAGCAACCCCTACCGGAAGGTCATTCTTTCCAAGGGTTGCTGCAAGGGTACGGACCGGACTCACTGCAGACTGCACCTCACTTGAAATTGATCCCGAGACCGGAAACCTGCTCCAGGTCCGCCCTGCATTCGGTGGCAATATCATGGCCACAATCCTCTGTCCATACCGCCGGCCACAGATGGCAACTGTCAGACCGAGGGTTATGAAGAAGGGTCAATATGACAAAACCAGAACAGGAGAAATACTGAAGATAAAGGCCGATGACATCCAGTCGAAAACAAGGGTGACGGATACCATAAAAGAGGTCTCCGACACAATGGTGAACCTCCAGGAGGCTGACGTTATTGTGGCCGGTGGCAGGGGACTTGGAAATGTAGAGGGATTTAAGATGCTCGAGGAGCTTGCAGGACTACTTGGCGGCGCTGTCGGAGCATCAAGGGCTGCAGTGGATGAAGAATGGATACCCTACAGCCACCAGGTAGGCCAGACCGGCAAGACGGTCTGCCCGAAAATATATATTGCCTGCGGCATCTCAGGTGCAGTCCAGCACCTTGTGGGAATGCAGTCCTCTGACATCATTATAGCCATAAACAGGAACCCTGATGCCCCGATCTTTAACGTGGCAAATTATGGAATAGTCGGAGACGTCCATGAGGTACTGCCCGTTATCATAAAGAAACTGAAAGAGGTAAAAGGAATATGAGCATGGCATTTATATTCCCGGGACAGGGCTCACAATACGTTGGAATGGGAAAAACACTCCATGAAGAGTACCGGGTGGCAAGGGAGACCTTTGAAGAGGCATCGGAACTGCTCGGCTATGATGTGGCAGCACTCTGCTTTAACGGCCCGAAGGAGGAACTGAACAGGACATTCAGGACACAACCCTGCCTGCTTACCGCAAGTATAGCCGCACACAGGGTATTGACTGCAAAGGGGCTTGCCCCTTCAGCAGTGGCAGGCCACAGCCTTGGTGAGTACTCTGCACTCGTTGCTGCAGGAGTGATCGAATTCAGGGACGCAGTCCTTCTGACTGAAAAAAGAGGCCATTTTATGCAGACCGCAGTGCCTGAATCAACGGGATTGATGGCTGCAATACTTGGGCTTCAAAGGGAGCAGGTGGATGAGGTCTGTCTGTCTGTCAGGTCGGGTTATGTCTCACCTGCAAACTATAACTGTCCCGGACAGATAGTTATTGCAGGTAAAAGGGAGGCCGTGGAAGAGGCCATGAGACTTGCCAGGGAAGCAGGAGCAAAAAGGACCATCCCGCTCGCCGTGAGCGCCCCGTCTCACTGCGCACTGATGATAGAGGCATCCATAAAGCTTGCAGAAGAGCTCAGGCACATCCACTTCACCCCCCCCGAGATACCAATAGTAAACAATGCCGATGCAATGTTTCTCAATACCGTGGACAGCATCAAGGCATCCCTCGTCAAGCAGCTTGACAGCACCCTGCTCTGGGAAGACTCCGTGAGAAACATGATTGATTCAGGGATTGATACCTTCGTTGAAGCAGGACCGGGAAAGGTGCTTTCAGGGCTGATAAAGAGAATAGCCCCGGAGGCGACTACATTTAATACCGATGCCGGTATTGAACAGGTTGTGAAGGGAGTAAAAAATTAATGGCCCATCTGAGCCGCGATTACAGAAGGAAACAAGGGAAGGAACACACCCCTTAATCCCCTCTTGATAGAGGGGAAAATCCATGACAATCTGCCATCAGCGGGACTCATTGCTCTGCCAAAGGCTTCCTCCGAACAAAACCCCACGCTTTTACCGGGTTGAAAGTATTTGACGATCTCAGCTATACTATACATGTCCATTTCCTCAAAAGAGCTGAAAGAGTGAAAATGGAAAGTTTTGCCGTTTCACCCTGCTTTAACATTAATCTAATTCTGAAAGGAGAACAATAAAATCATGAAGATCATTCTTAGAGAAGATGTTGAAACCCTCGGGAGCATGGGGGATATAGTAACAGTCAAAAAGGGCTTTGCCAGGAATTATCTCCTTCCGAGAAATCTCGCCGTTGAGGCAAATCCAAGAAACATAAAGGAATTTGAGCACCACAAGAGGATAATCCAGGAAAAGGCAAACAAGGTCAGAAATGCCGCACAGATACTTGCTGAAAAGATCGCCTCCAAACCCGTTATAATAAAGGCAAAGGCAGGAGAAGAAGACAAACTCTTCGGATCTGTAACAAATATTGACATACAGAAGGCATTGAAAGAAGCCGGGTTCGATATAGAAAAGAGGAAGATTGTTCTTGAGGAGCCGATTAAACGCCTTGGTGAATATAACGTCAAGGTAAAGTTTCACCCTGAGGTTACTGCCAACCTTACTGTCCAGGTAATCAGGGAGGAAAACGCTTAACCTGATTAATGACACTTTTAGCCACAGGTAATACAGAGAAAAGATACACGAGAGGGAGAAGTTAATCAGTTATAACGGGAGCATGGCATTTTCGCAATAACTGATTAACGAAATCTGTGCCTTAGTGGTTTATACTCACAAATACCTTGGATAAACTGTTCACATCTGTTAAAGTGAAAGTACAACGGCCATGGCAACAATCGATGAAGCACTTGATAAATTACCTCCCCAAAACTTAGAGGCAGAGCAATCCATACTTGGTGCAATCCTCCTCGACAATGAGGCCTTACTTAAATCCCTTGAGGTCATGACCGCCGATGACTTTTACAGAAGCACTCATCGCATGATCTTCAACGCCATGCTCGAACTCTTTGAAAAGAACGAACCCATAGACCTTATTACCCTTACAGACCATCTCAGGACAAAAAATCAGCTTGAATCAATCGGGGGGGTATCATATCTGTCTTCTCTCGTAAATGTCATTCCAACCTCTGCCAATGTAAGATATCACTCCAAGATTGTTAAGGAAAAGGCCCTTATGAGAAACCTGATCCGCTCTGCCACGGATATAGCAACCACGGTATATGAAGAAAACCTCCCTGCTGATGACCTCGTGGATTTTGCAGAAAAGACGATCTTCGAAATATCCGACAAACGTATCAAGGCACCATTTTCCAAGCTGAAAGATATTATCAAGGACAGTTTTGAGATGATAGAGCAACTCTATGACCGTAAAGAGGCCATAACAGGCGTGCCCTCTGGCTTCAGGGACCTTGATGAACTGACAACAGGATTTCAGCCAGGCGACCTGATTATCGTCGGCGGACGCCCCTCAATGGGAAAAACCGCCTTTGCCCTGAATCTTGCCCAGCACGTTGGGGTTGAGCTGAATGAGCCTGTGGCGATATTCAGTCTCGAGATGTCGAAAAAACAGCTTGCACTCAGGATGCTCTGTTCCGAGGCCATGGTCGACTCAAACAGCGTCAGGAAGGGGTTTATACGCAAGGAGGACTGGCACAAGTTAACATCCGCCGCCGGAAAACTTGCAGAGGCCCCGATCTTTATTGATGATGCCTCCAATACGTCGGTACTCGAAATGAGGGCCAAGGCAAGGAGACTCAAGATTGAACACGGTCTCAGCATGGTGGTTGTCGACTACCTGCAGCTCATGCGGGGCAGGGGTAATTTTGAGCGCAGGGAGCAGGAGATATCAGAGATATCCCGGTCGCTGAAGGCCCTTGCAAAGGAACTGGACCTGCCTGTTATCGCCCTCAGCCAGCTGAACAGGGGGGTTGAGCTGAGACAGGACAAACGTCCGACACTTGCGGACCTCAGGGAGTCCGGGGCCATTGAGCAGGATGCTGATGTAATCGTCTTCCTGTATCGTGACGAGGTGTATTCCAAAAACAGCAATTCCAACAAGGGCAAGGCTGAGATTATTATAGCCAAACAGCGTAATGGTCCGACTGCAACTGTATATCTTACCTATCTTTCTCAATCCACCAGGTTTGCTGATTTTACAAATGCAGCCTATGACGAGGAAGAAGAGGTGTTTTGATGATCAGGAAACCGGCTGTTGCAGGACAGTTTTATCCGGGAACACCAGAGGGTCTGACAGCGCAGGTCTCACAATATATCATTGATACCCCGCGCGAACCTGTTATCGGCGCTGTCTGTCCTCATGCAGGCCTTATATACTCGGGCCATGTTGCCGGTGCAGTCTATTCAAGGATTCAGCTTCCCGATACCTTCGTTTTCCTTGGGCCAAACCATACAGGCCTTGGAGAAAAGGTCTCCCTCATGCCTTCCGGCATATGGGAGATACCAACAGGGAATTTCAGTATTGACGAGCTGCTTGCACACCGTATTCACCAACATGCACCTGAAGTCATCAGCAGGGATACAAGGGCTCACATGTTTGAACATTCAATCGAGGTCCAGTTGCCCTTCATAGCATACTTCAGCACAAATGTAAAAATTGTACCCATAATCTTTATGCAGTCCTCTCTCGAGGAATGTGAAGCAACCGGGAAATCCATAGCAAAGGCCATAAAGGGCATTGATTACCCTGTCACAATCGTTGCAAGCTCTGATATGAGCCACTATGTTTCAGACTCGAAAGCGAAATCCCTCGACAGTCTTGCAATCAAACATATCCTCTCCCTTGACCCTGAAGGCCTTTACAGAACTGTTCTCTCCAAAGGGATATCCATGTGCGGGTATTTACCTGTAACAACCATGCTTTATGCTGCCATCGAGCTTGGTGCTGCCACATCAGAACTCGTAAAATACGCAACTTCAGCAGAGGTGAGCGGTGATTATGATTATGTTGTCGGATATGCGGGGATTATTGTTAAATAAAGGATTGAGTGAATAATTATGGAGTGTTGGAGTTAGGGAGTGGAGGAATAATGGAGTAATGGAGTGATGGAGATGGAGTGACTGCAGAAAGAATATGAGGGCCTGACAAAATCATGACTGATGGTTATAAGGAAAGAAGGAAAAACAAGAGATATGATGTTGATGGTATCGAGGGGTGCCTTACCTTTGTCCTTAACGTCAAAATACTCAATATGAGCCTTGACGGAATGGCTGTTGAGGCAAACCATATGATCTCTGTTAACAAGGAATATACAATCAAGGCAAACCATAATGGCGAAATTATTAACCTTAAGGGGCACGTGGTATGGTCAAAACTTTACAAGACAATAGTATCACCTGAAGGTGAAGTCATCCCCATCTACAGGGCCGGGATCAAATTCGAGGATGTACTGAATGAAAAGACCCTCTCCCTGCTCAAATTTATTGAGAAAAACCGTATACTCACACTGGAGAAACGTATCCTCGGCCGGGTTAACCTGAAACCCGGTGATGCACACATTCAATGCCCTCACAATTTTGCCGTGAGAAAGATCAGCCTCTCCGGCATGCTCATCGAGTCGGAAACACCCTTTAAAATAGGCTCGGAATTCCTTATGACACTCACCAAATCAGATGATGGCAAAGAGGTCTCTGTCAAAGGAAGGGTTGCAAGCCTGTTTGAACCTGAAACCAGTGGTGATCCTTTCAGAATAGGTATTGAGTTTGTTTCCCTTACAGACAGAGACAGAGCGATTCTCAAGGAATACATCGACTCTTTACTGTAAATAATTTGACTTTTTGTCCCTGCTTAGGGTTAAATATATGTTCAGGTTGTGATATATATTCACAGTCTGCATACGGTGTTGTTATATGGACCGGATCGGGACGGATTTAAATTGCCTAACAGGAGGACTTTCGTTATGTACGCTATCATGGAAACAGGCGGCAAACAATACAGGGTATCAGCAGGACAGGTAGTTAATGTTGACAGGATTGATGCAAATCCAGGGGATACTCTCAGCATAGACAGGGTCCTTTTTCTGTCAAAAGAGGGGACAATGGTCACCGGAACCCCGTACATAGAAGGGGCTGCTGTCAAGGCATCAGTTGTTGAGACAGCAAAGAACAGGAAAGTAACAGTATTCAAGATGAAACCACGCAAGGGCTACAGAAGACTCAGGGGACACAGGCAGTACTTCACAAAGATAAAGATTGATGATATAGTTTACGGAGGATAGAAATGGCTCATAAAAAGGGTGTTGGCAGTACAAGAAACGGCAGAGACAGCGCATCACAACGTCTCGGAGTAAAGAGATACGGCAGCCAGGTTGTAAAGGCCGGAAATATTCTCGTCAGGCAGAGGGGTACTAAGTTTCACCCGGGGTTTAATGTCAAAAAGGGTAGAGACGACACCCTGTATTCCCTGATTGACGGTGTTGTGAAGTTTGAAAGGAAAGGCCGGACAAAGATGAAGATAAGCGTATACCCCTCAGAGGCAGTAAGTTAAAAAATCAGGGTCTCCTATACCTGAGAGGCCCTTTTCTCAATCTTCTCTGATAATATATTTTGGGCTCATCTCCAGATGCGTTACCAGATTGAAATCCTGTTCCTTTTGAAGCCTGTCCTGCATGGTCTCAACCATCCGCCCCCCTCTGATTGTGTATAATTCCATTGAATAAAGAAAAAAACCAGAGTTTGTTAAACTGTATTATTGCTAATGGTTCAGGGTGGAAGTGCTGAACTATTATTGTTATTTCCGTTTTCAAGGAAAAACTTTTCAATCCCCACGTTAGTATCGGGGAAATTAGGGGAGACTTTGTAAGTGAAGTTCATCGATTATGTAAAAATAGAGGTTAAGGCCGGTGACGGCGGCAGGGGATGTGTCAGCTTCCGGAGGGAGAAGTTTATACCAAAGGGAGGGCCTAACGGAGGCGATGGAGGCCGGGGCGGACACATAATTATACGAACTGATCCCCAGCTATACACACTGCTTGACCATGTGTACAGAAAGACATACGGGGCAGAACGCGGGCAGCACGGGATGGGGAAGAATATGCACGGCCGTGACGGTAAGGACCTGCTTATCAGTGTTCCGGTGGGCACTGTTGTAAAGAATAGCGAGACCGGAGAGGTGCTTGCAGACCTCGACACCCCTTTTGCCGAGATATTAATTGCAAAGGGGGGACGGGGAGGACTCGGCAATGCCCATTTTGCCACATCCACAAGACAGGCTCCGAGGTTTGCCCAGCCAGGAGAACCCGGGGAAGAGATAAAGGTTGTTCTCGAACTTAAACTCCTTGCCGACGTAGGACTTATAGGACTTCCCAATGCAGGAAAGTCCACCCTCATAGCTGCCATATCATCGGCAAGGCCAAAAATTGCTGCTTATCCCTTTACCACCCTGAAACCAAATCTCGGAGTGGTTAAGACCGGAAATTTTCAGAGCTTTGTGGTTGCCGATATACCGGGCCTGATCGAAGGTGCGCACAGGGGGGTCGGACTTGGCTTTCAGTTCCTCAGACACGTTGAAAGGACAAAACTGCTTGTACACCTCGTGGATGTCTCGGAAATGACTCCAGGTGATCCTGTTGACAACCTGCTCAAGGTTAACCGTGAGCTCGGGCTTTACAGCAGGGAGCTTTTAGAGAGACCACTGACAGTTGCTGCAACAAAGACAGATGTTGCCTCAGAAGAGCGGATCAGAAGATTGAGGGAATATTGTAAAATGAAGGATATACCCTACTTCGAAATATCCGCCATGACAGCCAGAGGGGTCACGGAGCTGGTCTCCCATCTTGCACTGGAGGTCAGGAAACTGAGAGAGCAGGAAGAAAAATGAGGGCAGTCATAAAAATTGGAAGCAGCCTCCTCACTACCGGCAACAGCCTTGATGAGTCGAGGATAGAGGCGCTGGGAAGAGACATCTCAGAGGTGCATTCTGGGAAACGAGGTGATTGTAGTCTCCTCCGGGGCAGTTGCCGCGGGCATGAAAAAACTGGGACTCAGGAAAAAACCCTCTGATATCAGACATAAACAGGCCGCTGCCTCTGTCGGGCAGAGCACACTCATGTGGGCCTATGAAAAGAGTTTCAGCACCCATGATAAAAAGGTGGCACAGATCCTCCTCACAAGGGATGCCTTTTATGACAGGGTACGATATATAAATGCAAAGAATACCATCCTGACCCTCCTTGACTACAGTATTATCCCCATTATCAACGAGAATGACTCTGTAGCCATAGATGAGATAAAATTCGGAGACAATGACCAGCTTGCCTCTCTGGTAGCAGGCCTGGTTGATGCAGACCGGCTCGTAATACTCTCTGATGTTGACGGGCTATACACCAGGGATCCCCGGCGTTACAAAGGCGCCAGGCTTATACCTGCAGTTGAAAAGATAACACCTGAAATTGAGGCCTTATCAGGCGGAACCGGCAGTCTCGTTGGTACAGGGGGTATGTACTCAAAACTCCTCGCTGCAAAGAGGGCCATGCAATGCGGCATCAGGGTAAATATCATAAACGGCAAGGTGCCGGGGCTGCTCCCGTCACTGTTTCAGGGCAACCCCTGCGGCACGGAGTTCAAACCGCGGGAAGAAAAGATCCCGGCCAGAAAGGGCTGGATAGCCTTTGGCCTGCGGGCCAGGGGCAGTATCATGGTTGACGACGGTGCAAGGGATGCCATCCTTTCAAGGGGAAAGAGCCTCCTGCCCTCAGGCATAATCTCTGTTGAAGGGAGTTTCAGGGCCGGAGATGCTGTATATTGTACTGACAGGGGGGGCAACAGGTTTGCAAAGGGTCTCACCAACTACTCCTCTGAAGAGGTCAGCAAACTAAAAGGGCTCCGCACCTCAGAGATAGAAAAGACCCTTGGATACAGATATTCTGATGAGGTTATTCACAGGGACAACCTCGTTCTGCTGCAGGGATAGATAGTTCCAGTTGCTGAAAAAGGATAGATGCTGGAAAAGGATAGATGCTGAATCAAGTTCAGCATGACAATGGGGGGTTGTTATTCCGAATGGCGCTTTGTGGTTTGTAATCAGTACCTATCTAAGATGAATATACCTTCTGAAACTGGCTGATCTTCTCTGTCAGCTCCTCAACAGTAATCATCTCACCACCGCCCTTCCCATGAAACCTTACTTCCGATAGACCATCTACTGCAAGTCTGACATCCTCAACCATTTGACCAAGGTTCAGCTCTGCCACAAGAAACCTCTTGCCCATACGGGCAAGGTCATTTATCTGCTTCTCTGGAAAGGGGAAGAGCGTTACAGGTCTGAAGAGCCCTACCCTCCTTCCCTCTTTCCTCAAAGACCTCACAGCTGACAGGCACACCCTTGCAGTTATTCCGAATGCAACAATCACTACATCTGCATCATCAACCATGCAGGACTCATACATGACGTCCTTCTGCTTCATCCTCTGATACTTCTCCTGGAGCTTCAGGTTCTGCCTCTCAAGCCTGCCCTCACCGAGGTAGAGAGATTTGATCACCCTTGGAGGCCTTGACCGGCAGCCATCAAGCACCCAGTCTTTTGAAGGCAGGGCCGGGGGAACATACTCAGCAGGAACAAAGGGCTCCATCATCTGTCCAAGGACTCCATCTGCAAGAAGTATTACGGGGTTTCTGTATTTATCAGCCGTGTCAAAGGCCTTCATCGTAAGACTCCAGAGCTCCTGATGACTGAAAGGTGCATACACGAGTACCCTGTAGTCACCGTGCCCGCCGCCCCTTGTCGCCTGAAAATAATCCTGCTGACTGCCTGATATGTTGCCAAGCCCGGGACCGCCCCGCTGGATATTAACGATAACAGCCGGAAGCTCGGCCCCTGCCAGATAGGATATACCTTCCTGCTTGAGGCTCATCCCCGGAGAAGAAGAGGACGTCATGGCCCTTTCACCTGCAGCAGAAGCACCATAGACCATATTTATGGCTGCAAGCTCACTCTCCGCCTGTATAAAGACACCACCGGCCTCGGGCATTCTCCAGGACATGTATTCGGGGATTTCATTCTGGGGGGTAATTGGATAGCCGGCATAAAAACGGCAGCCAGCCATAATTGCTGCCTCTGCAACAACCTCATTGCCTTTCATCAAGAGAGATTCAGCCATAAATCAACCTCTTTTCAGATTACGAACCTCTTTTATCCTGTTTTCCTCATCCATTATCAAGACACGGGGTACGGCAGCGGATATCTCCTCTTCATCCATCCAGGAATATGAGAATATGATTATCCTGTCACCGGGAATGGCCTTTCTTGCAGTTGGCCCGTTGAGCATAAAGCCCCTGCTTCCACGTTCGCCGGGGATGATATAGGTTGTAAATCTCTCTCCGTTATCAAGATTGCTTACATGGACCTGCTCATAGGGCAGCATCCCTGCCGCCTCCAGTATATCCTCATCTATGCTTATACTCCCCTCATACTGGAGGATACAATCCGTAACCTTGGCCATGTGGATCTTGGCCTTTAACATGCATCTGAACATTTATCTTTACCTGCCTGTTCTCTATATTAATATTTTAAGGGTCATCAACGAAAGTTATGCCCTGATGTCATGTCAACCCTGTAATGTCGGGGTGTTTGAATTGTCATTCCGCTACGTCGGGAATCATATCCCTCGTTGATTTCCGGACAAGCCGGGATAACACTTGAGAGGTGACACAACAATTGGTACAGACTTCATTTTCTATTCAATGATCTTTGGAACCCGATAAAAACCGTCTGCAACCTGAGGGGCGTTTCTCAGGGCATCCTCCCGTGGTAAAGAGGTCCCCGGCACATCATCACGAAAGACATTATTGACGGGAATCACATGACTGGTGGGTTCAACACCGGATGTGTCCAGTTCGTCCAGTTTGTCTACATAATCCAGTATCTCGTTTAACTGGGCACCGTAGACATCCTTTTCATCACCTGTTAATCCGAGCCTTGCAAGCCTGGCTATATGTTCAACATCACTGCCTGAAATCTTCATCTCTTTAACCTCCGCATCACTGTTCGTCACCAGTGATCTGTTATACTCTTCACCAATAACGAATAACCAAAGTCTTATATCCTCTCTAAATGAGCAAACTTAAGTGCCAGTCTCTTTATTCCTACTCCAGGAAAGTTTACACAGACCTTAAGGTCATCTCCCTTGCCATAGCAATCCCTTACAACGCCTATACCCCACTTCGGATGCCGGACCCGACAACCTGTTTTGTATGGAAAGGCATAAACCACTGCCTTGTTCCTGGCAAAGCCTTTCTCCTTGCTGCCATTACCTGAAACCTTCTTGCATGCAGCCTTCTCCACCCAATGACAATGCTCCCTGGGTATATCTTTCAGGAATCTTGAAGGCTCCTGTTCCTGGCGCTTTGAAAATATCCGCCTCCTCCTTGCCCCGGTGAGACAGAGAATATCTTTTGCCCTTGTCAGCCCAACATAAAAAAGGCGCCTCTCTTCATGGACTTCCTCTTCGTTGTCCGCAGACTTGAAGTAAGGGATCAGGCCTTCCTCAATACCGACAATAAAGACCACGGGGAACTCAAGCCCCTTGGCAGTATGGAGGGTCATCAGCGAAATGGAATCATCGGGCATGGATTCATCAAGCCTGGTAACAAGCGAAACCCTGTCAAGGAACTCATCGATTGACGATCCCTCGGCAGAGATCATTAATTCGGTCAGGTTCTGAATTCTCTGTTCTTCAAGCTCCTCGGCATAGGAAGTCAGCTCTACAACCGACTTGATAGCCTCAGAGGCTGATGAATCCTTGAGTCCTGATATCCCGTTTATGAGTTTGAGAAAGACATCAAGCTTGTCTATAACGGTCTGGGAAGAAGACTTTGTCTTGCAGATACGCCTGATTGCCTCAAAAAGGCTTATCCCTCTCCTCTTGGACTCCTGCTCAATCTTGTTAAGTGTGGCAGACCCGATTCCCCTGTGGGGGGTATTGATTATCCTTCTGAGGCTGACATTATCATGGTGATTCACACAGAGCCTCAGATAGGCTATTATGTCCTTGACCTCTTTTCTCTCGTAAAAACTCATGCCTCCAACTACACGGTATGGGATCCCCTCTCTCCTGAGAGCCTCTTCTATAACCCTTGACTGCAGGTTTATACGGTAAAGCACCGCCATGTCCCTGTAATTGTAAACACCCTTCAGATATATATCCTTGATCGTCCTTACAACATACTTTGCCTCATCTTCCTCAACAGGGAGCCAGTAGAAAAAGACCTTCTCCCCCCTGCCGCGGTCGGTCCAGAGGGTTTTTACATTTCTCTTGGGGTTTTTGGATATGATGGAACCGGATACATCGAGAATATTTTGAGTACTGCGGTAGTTTTGCTCAAGCTTTATGACCTTGACACCCGGAAAATCCTTCTCAAAGTTGAGTATGTTTTTTACCTCTGCTCCCCTGAAGCGATAAATACTCTGGTCGTCATCACCCACTGCAAAAATATTCCCATGACCGGATGCAAGGAATTTAACCAGCTGATACTGGGCACGGTTTGTATCCTGGAACTCATCCACCAGTATGTAGGCAAACTTTTCACGATACTTCTGAAGCACATCCGGATGTTCCTGAAAGAGCCGCACGGTAAGCATTATAAGGTCATCAAAATCAAGGGCATTACATCGCCTCAGCTCATCCTGAAATCTTATATAGACCTTGGCGAGTTTCTCGTCAAAACCAAAGCCGTCACCGGAGGAGAGAAACTCTTCAGGGGTAACCATGGATGCCTTCAGTGAGCTTATCCTTGAAGCAACCCCCTTGTACAGGGCCTCATATATCTTTAACTCCCTGAGTATATGCCTTATCAGGCTGTGCCTGTCACTCTCGTCATATATTACAAATTCGGACCTGTATCCGAGAGCCGTTATATCACTTCTCAGAATCCTGTTACACTGGGAATGAAAAGTACCTATCCAGCACCCCTTCAAATCATCTGAAATGAGCGAAGATATCCTCTCCTTCATCTCGTTTGCAGCCTTATTTGTAAAGGTAACTGTGAAGATGGAAGACGGAGAGACCTTCTCTTCTTTTGTTAGGAGGGCATACTTGTGGGTTATGACTCTGGTCTTCCCGCTCCCGGCACCTGCAAGAACTAAAAGAGGCCCGTCTGTATGAAGCAGTGCCTCTCTTTGTTGAGGATTCAGGCCATTTTGCAATTCTTCTTTGCTCATCTCCCATTCCCCCTTTTGTTTAGTACAGAGACCGGAGTACTCAAAGAAGTTCTGAAACTGGAAAGTTGAGGATTCTGAATAGTGAAAACCCCAACTTCCTAATTTCCAAACTTCTTATCTTCTCTCTGTTTTCCCCGCACTCTCTGTCTTTTTTATATTTTTGCAACTTAAACGCTCCGGCCACAGTACTCCCCTGCTTTATTCTGCAAACTCCAGGGTATCTATTAGAATAACAGATTTCCGCCTTCTAAATCCATTGACAGTGCCTATTCAACAGTCACACTTTTGGCAAGATTCCTTGGCTGATCAACATCGCAGCCCCTTAACACCCCGATATGATACGCCAGCAACTGGAGGGGAACAGCCATAAGCACTGCCTCCAGATAGGGGTTTGTATCAGGTATCCCTATGGTATAATCAGCCTGCTGAACCTCTCCCAACAGTTTATCACTCATAACGACAACAGCCCTTCCGCCCCTGGCCTTCACCTCTGATATGTTGGACAGGACCTTCTCCTTCAGCACACCACTCTGCACCAGAAATACCACAGGAACATCTTCGTCTATCAGGGCAATCGGGCCGTGCTTCATCTCACCTGCCGGATAGCCCTCTGCATGTATGTATGAAATCTCCTTCAGTTTCAATGCACCTTCAAGTGCTATGGGATGAAGAATCCCCCTGCCAAGGTAGAGGAAATCCTTTGCCTTGAACAGTTCTTTTGCCACTGCAACTATTGCATCTTCACTGCCTATAATCTTCTCTATCTTTTCAGGCACCCTCAGCAGCTCTGCAATCATGCCCACAGCATCCTGTTTCCCCAAACTCCCCCCGATTCTTGCCATTATCAGAGAGAATAGATAGAGAGAAAAGAGCTGGGAAGTAAATGCCTTTGTGGAGGCAACACCGATCTCCGGCCCTGAATGTGTGTAGAAGACTGCATCCGCCTCTCTTGCAGAGGTTGCCCCCAGGGCATTACAGATACTGAGGGTCTGGGCGCCGCGCCTCTTTGCCTCCCGCTGTGCTGCAAGGGTGTCTGCTGTCTCTCCGGACTGGGTTATGGAGACAAACAGGTCCTTCTCACCTATCAACGGGCTCCTGTAGCGGAATTCCGAAGCAAGGTCCACCTCAACAGGTACCCTCGCTATCTGCTCTATCATATACTTACCGGCAAGTGCCGCATGCCAGGACGTCCCGCAGGCCCCTATAAATATGCGATTAATCCCCCTGAGCATCCCCTCATCAAGCATGAACTCGCCAAGGTTAACCTCTCCCCTCTCAGGGAATATCCTGCCGCGCAGGGTATCTGACAGGGCCCGGGGCTGCTCATGAATCTCCTTGAGCATATAGTGTTTATAGCCGCCCTTGTCAGCGCCGGCAGCCATCGGGGGTATAAACTCGATCTCCCTCTCAAGGGTATTGCCACTGAGGTCCATAATCCTGTATCCTTCCGGGCTGAGCACAACCATATCGTTATCCTCGAGAAAGATTACCCGTCCTGTCCTTGCATGAAAGGCCGGCACATCAGAGGCAAGGAAAAACTCCCCTTCACCTATACCAAGCACCAGGGGACTGTCCTTCCTGACGCCGATAATCTTCTGCGGGTCACTGGCAGAAAGAACCAGTATGGCATATGCCCCCCTGGCATCCTTGAGGGCCATCCTGACGGCCTCTTCAAATGTATAATCCCTGCTGTATCTGTCTATCAAATGACACAGCACCTCGGTATCGGTCTCCGAGGTAAACCTGTAACCCAGATCCGTCAGATCCTTTTTGAGATCAAGATAGTTTTCTATAATTCCGTTATGCACAAGGACTATATTGTCGGAACTGTGGGGATGTGCATTATATTCAGACGGCACACCATGGGTTGCCCACCTCGTATGTCCTATGGCCACATTAGCTGCAGGCTTATCATTATAAACAATAGCCTCCAGGTCCTTAATCTTTCCCTTACACCTCCGGACCTCAATACCATTATCTGCAGGAAAGGCAACACCTGCTGAATCATAGCCCCTGTATTCAAGGTGTCTCAACCCTTCAACCACAAGATCAACTGCATCCTCTCTGCCTATATATCCTATTATTCCACACATGGTTCGTTACTTTTTCTTCTTCCTTTTATTCGCCCAGCCCCTTATATGCCTCTCCGGAGACCTGCTGATGGCAAGGGCACCTGAGGGAACATCCCTTGTTATGGTTGACCCGGCACCCACATAGGCCCCCTTTTCCACCTTCACAGGTGCAACAAGCTGTGTATCGCTCCCGATAAAGACACCTTCCTCTATAACTGTTCTGTGTTTTTTCACCCCGTCATAATTACACGTGATTGTGCCCGCCCCTATATTTACCTTTTTTCCCACATCAGCATCTCCGATATAGCTGAGATGCTGAGCCTTTGCGCCCTCACCTATGGTGGATGCCTTCACCTCAACAAAATTACCGATCCTCGCATCCTTCATAATCATAGTCCCGGGCCTCAGCCTGGCAAAGGGACCTATAATGGTATTGCCCTGTATTTCGGCTGATTCAATAACTGACGAATCCTTTATGGTGACCTCATCCCCTACGGTGCTGTCCGTTATTCTTACATCCGGATAGATAACGCATCCGCTGCCGATACTCGTCTTTCCCTCAAGATAAACATTGGGATAGATATGTGTGCCTTCACCTATAACCACATCCGGATGGATATAAACCGCGGTCTCATCCATAAAACTCACATCCCTCTCAAGCCAGTACCTGACTGTCTTCTCCCGCAATATCCTCTGGGCCCTCAGCAGCTCCTCCACGGTATTGATACCCATAAACTCCCTCTCGTCACCAGAGCAGTATACTCCGCATCCCAACCCCTTTTGGGAGGCAATCTCCAGGATATCCGTAAGGTAGTACTCACCTTTTTTGCTGTTAAGCCCTATCTTCCTGAGCAGGGTCAGGGTTCGGGGCTTAAAGAGATAGATACCGCTGTTTACCTCGTTTATTGCCCTCTCCTCTTCAGTGGCATCCTTTTCCTCCCTTATCCCGAGGGGAGTGCCGGATCTGCCCCTTAAAATCCTTCCATAGCCGGTCGGGTCCTCTGCAATAAAGGAGAGCAGGCTGAGGCTCTTTCTTGCACGTCTGTGTCTTGTTATGAACTTTTTGAGTGTCATGGTGCTCACAAGCGGGGTATCACCATTGAGAACAAGTATGTCCCCCTGAAATCCCCTGAGCGCCTTTCCCGCACTCATGAGGGCATGGGCTGTGCCCAGCGGCGCCTTCTGCAAGGCAAACTGAACGTCCTCTGATTTCAGCGCCTCCTTTAAAACCCTCTCATTATCTCTTCCCGCAACCACAATAACCCTCACAGGCCCAAGCCCTGCCACCGCACGCAGGACATAATGGATCATCGGGATGCCGTTAAGCCTGTGCAGCACCTTTGGGATGGTTGACCTCATTCTCGTCCCCTGTCCGGCGGCAAGCACCACACAGGCAAGTGCCTTCTTCATGATTTCAACCTCACCCTTACCTTAAGTGTCAGCACCTTCTTGCCCCTGACAACCTTTACAGGCACCACCTCTCCCTCTCTCCTGCCCATCATGGCCTTCTTCAAATCATCCATTGAGGTCACCCTGGCCCCGTCAATATCAATTATTATGTCTCCCCCGAGATAAAAAATTATTCCGCTGATCTCAACGGGTCTGTTGCCACCCCTTATACCGGCCCTTGCAGCCGGGCCTTTCGGGTCCACCTCGGAGACGAGTATACCCGTATCAACAGGGAGCCTCAATGCAGTGGACAATTCCTTCCAGAGCGGCACACCTGTTATTCCAAGCCAGGGCCTCTTCACCCGGCCGTACCTGATCAGATCGGGTATCAGGCTCTTTGCCGTATTTACCGGTATGGCAAAACCGATCCCGACATTGCCCCCCGACGGGCTGAAGATAGCGGTATTTATGGCAACGACCTCTCCTGATGTGTTTATCAGGGGGCCGCCCGAGTTTCCAGGATTTATTGGTGCATCAGTCTGTATGACATTCTCTATCACCCTGCCGGACTCCGTTGTCAAAGGCCGCCCCAACGCACTGATAATCCCTGTGGTAAGGGTAGAGGTGAGCCCAAAGGGATTGCCTATGGCATAGACCTTCTGGCCAACCTGGAGTCTTTCCGAATCACCAAGCTTCAGGGGAATCAAGCCCTTCACACGTGGTATTCTGATAATGGCTATATCGTTTTCCGGGTCAGCCCCGACAAACGTTGCACTGTACCTGTTTCCGTTACTCAGGGTGACCGTTATCTCTGAAGCACCCTCTATCACGTGATAGTTGGTAAGCACGTAACCTGCAGGGTCGATTATGGAACCGGAGCCGGCGCCCTTACGGGGATAAATCGAAAAAAAATCCCTTATCAGGGTAGTGGTGGTTATATTGACAACCGAGGGGCTTACCTCTTTGTAAACCCTTATGTTGGTCGCCTCCTCAGGGGTAAGGGCGTAAGTACTGGTGACCAGGATTAATACTACGGATACTGTTAAAGTTAGCAGGAGGCCCTGCCTCGATAAAATGGATCTCCACGGCAGACGCAAGAAAGAATCTGTCTCTGATGTAGAGTAACTCATATATAAATCTTATAGATCATCTGATATTTCTATCATTGTCTGTTATTTTTCAGACCCGGCCATTATTTTTCAACATTGGCCATCACTTCATCAGGGATGTCAAAGTTTGCATAGACATTCTGTACATCATCAAGGTCTTCAAGTATCTCCATGAGCCTGAGCATCTTCTCTGCCGTACTGCCATCCAGGGAGACACAGGACTTTGGAAGCATGGTTATCTCCGCCACAGAGACAGGGATACCCCGTTCCAGAAGCACATCCTTAACCTTTTTAAGGTCTTCCGGGGCTGTAATTATCTCGTAGTGAGCTTCACTGGGATCATTCTTCATATCCTCTGCACCCGCATCAATGACAATACTCATAAGTGTATCCTCGTCAGTGGCCGACTTCTCAACAAGAATATATCCCTTTTTTTCAAACATCCAGGAGACACAACCTGCCTCACCAAGGCTCCCGCCATGCTTGCCGAGCAGGTGTCTTATCTCTGCCACGGTACGGTTCTTGTTGTCTGTAAGCACCTCAATAAGCAGGGCCACCCCGCCGGGGCCATACCCTTCATAGATGGCCTCCTCATAAGAGGCACCCGGCAACTCACCCGTACCCTTCTGTATAGCCCTTTTTATATTGTCGTGGGGCATATTTGCCTCTTTTGCCTTCTCGATTGCCGTCCTCAACCTCGGGTTCATTGCGGGATCCTCACCCCCAAGCCTGGCAGCTACAGCTATCTCCTTGGCAAGCTTTGAGAAGAGCTTGCCCCTCTTGACGTCAACTACGGCTTTTTTGTGTTTTATTTGAGACCATTTGGAATGTCCTGACATACTGCCCCCGAATATATAGTGATCCTGCTATCCACAGCCATACGCCTATACGCCCTGTTGCGAAATACTATACCTGGAAAGTTCTGCTGTATCAGGATAAGGATATGTTGTAGATATCCATTTACATCTGTAGTGCTGATTATCTTTTATAATAACGGTCTGAAGCCTTTGGTGTCAATGATTTCACTTTTTTTATCACTGAATTCAGGCTACTCGATCTGATATTCCTTAATCTTTGTAAGAAGTGTTTTATAGCTTATTTTCAGCAACTCCGCAGCCCGTGTCTTGTTCCACCTTGTGCTCTCAAGTGCCTTTCTGATCCTTAGAGTCTCTGCCAGTTTCAGGGCAGCCCTGGTTGTCTCCTCAAGGGGGCCATCCATCGGAAGTCCCTCAATGGAGGAATTGACTTTCAGCGCCATCAGGGAGATATGCTCCGGCAGGATGGTATCGCCATCTGCAAGGATCATTGCACGTTCAATCGTATTTTCAATCTCCCTCACGTTTCCCTTCCAGTTATACTCCATGAGCAGCTTCATGGTCTCACGTGATATTGCTTTCGGTTTTATCTTCATCTCAGCGGCATACTTGTTAACAAAGAATTCCGCAAGCATCGGTATGTCGTCCCTTCTCTCCCTCAG
>JAADGU010000080.1 GCA_013152195.1 Nitrospirota bacterium | reverse complement strand
TGAATCTGGCAGCCTTTGTTGCAATCCCTGAGGCCTGACATATAAGACCAAGGATGGCTGTTTCATAAACACAGAAATCCTGATAACGCCCCTCTACTTCCATAACCGGCTCATAGGGATAAAAGACGGTTCCCTCTTTCATGGCTCTCAGTTTTACAGGCAGCTTCTTCAGGAGGTATATTGCCTCCTCGAGCCCGGCAAATACAGCCCAGGGCCAGTTTCCGGGCAGACCCTTTGCTATAAACTCAGCCTTGACAAGAGGGTTTAAGTATCCTCAGGGTACGTTCAAAGTAGACGTCGGTTATGCTTCCATCCAGAATATCCTCAGGCCGTGCAGTATGAAACATCTTGCCCTCCTTGGGGGTTAAAGACTTGGAGTATTGGAGGATTGGAGACTTGGAGGACTGGAGAACTACACTCCCCAACTCCACCACTCCATTATTCCACCACTCCATCACTTATTTCACTCGTTTCACGCCTCAATATCCATATCTGATCAAAGAGATTTTCCTGATAGACCCTTACCACACCCAGTCTCAGCAGTTCCAGGAGTGCAAGGAAGGTGACTATGAACTGGGCGGGTGTATGATTGTCTTCAAATATATCTTCAAATCTCAGGGTCTTCTCTCCTTCGAGTTTTTCAGTAATAAGATTCATTCTGTCCTTTACAGTAAGGGTTTCTCTCGTGATAGCCACCATCTCGGGAGGTGCTGTGTCAAGAAGCTTTTTAAGTGCAGTTATCAGATCAAAGACATTTACATCAAACAGGTATGGCTGACTTTCTGTCTCTTCAGTCTCGGGCAGGGAGGGCTCCCTCCAGAAATAATCAGACCACCTTTCCTGTCTGTCCTTCAGGTCAAAGGCCATATTCCTGAAGGCCTGATACTCTATAAGTCTTTCAACAAGCTCTATCCTCGGGTCTTCCCGGTCCTCAGGCGGCACATCTTCATCAACCGGCAGCAGCATCCTGGTCTTTATCTGAATAAGAGTGGCTGCCATTACAATAAACTCCCCGGCAATCTCAAGATTCAGTTCCTTCATCAGGTCAAGATACTCTATATACTGACGTGTAATCTCGGATATAGGTATATCATAGATATCTATCTTGTTTTCCCTGATAAGGTGCAGGAGGAGGTCCAGGGGACCCTCAAAGAGGGGCAGTTTTATGCTGTAGCCGGTATCTGCCATTTTCGTGCAGTAACTATACTTACTCCTCTTCCTTCAGAAGTTTGTACTCAATACTGTCAACAAGTGCCTGCCAGGAGGCCTCGATTATATTCTCGCTGACACCCACAGTGTTCCATCGGCCTTCGGCATCACCTGATTCAATCAGGACCCTCACCTTTGCCGAGGTCCCCCTGCCGGCAGCCAGTACTCTTACCTTATAGTCAATGAGTTTGACGGTCTTCAATTGGGGATAGAAGTTTTCAATAGCCTTTCTCAGGGCATTGTCAAGGGCATTCACAGGGCCATCACCGGTGGCAGCAGTGTGTTCAATATGACCACCAACCTTTACCATTATTGTGGCTTCACTCAGGGGTTCCTCTCCTTCCTTCCTCTTCTCTACAATTACCCTGAACCCTATAAGATCAAAGAATCTTCTGTGGAGCCCCAGTGTCTTCTTCATAAGCAGTTCAAATGATGCCTCTGCAGCCTCAAACTGAAAACCCTTATTTTCAAGGTCTTTGATTGTGGCCAGTATCTCCATAAGCTGGGGAGAGTCTTTGTCTATGTGGAGTCCGAATTCCTCAGCCTTCCTCAGGACGTTACTCCTGCCCGCAAGGTCAGAGATTAGAATCCTGCGTGAGTTTCCAACGAGCTCAGGCCGTATGTGTTCATAGGTCTCAGGCCTTTTTGCAATTGCAGAGACATGGATTCCGCCTTTGTGGGCAAATGCGCTCTCCCCCACATAGGGCTGTCGTTTGAAGTGTCTCAGGTTTGCAATCTCGGTTACAAACCGTGATGTCTCCATGAGCCTGTTGAGCTGCCTGTCAGTGATGCACCCGTAACCAAGCTTGATCTGGAGGTTTGGGATTATGGAGCAGAGGTTGGCATTACCGCACCTCTCTCCAAGGCCGTTTATTGTGCCCTGTACATGCCGGGCCCCTGCCTGGACTGCTATCACGGAGTTTGCCACCCCACACTCGGAGTCATTGTGGGCATGTATGCCTATCGGGGTTTTTAAGACCTTCTTTATTTCGGATGTTATCTTCTTGACTTCTCCGGGAAGGGTGCCGCCGTTTGTATCGCACAGTACAAGGCAGTCTGCGCCTGCCTCCCTGGCTGCAAGCAGGGACTTTACGGCATAGTCCGGGTTGTCCTTGTAGCCGTCGTAGAAATGTTCGGCATCAAAGAAGACCTTGTCCAGCCTCTCCCTGAGGTAGCGGATTGTGTTATATATGATGTCGAGGTTTTCCTTGAGGCTTATCCGCAGGGCATGTTTTACATGAAAATCCCAGGACTTGCCAAAGATAGTGGCAATCCCGGTCTCTGCTGCAAGGATGGATTTTACGTTGCCGTCATTTTCCACCTTGATTCCTGCCCTGTGAGTGCTGCCAAAGGCCACAACAGCGGCATTCTGCAGCTGGAGTTTTCCTGCCTTTCTGAAATAACGGGCATCCTTAGGGTTGGCCCCCGGAAAGCCTCCTTCAATATAATGGACGCCAAATTCATCGAGTTTCTCTGTAATCCTGATCTTGTCCTCTACAGAGAAGTTTACATCCTCAGCCTGAGAGCCATCCCTCAATGTTGTATCATAAACCTCTATCCTTGTCATTTCCCTGCTCCTCTGAATCTCTTAAGAGTTCTTTATAAATTACTCTAATTTTGATTCAAAAAACAAGAAACATCCGGAGCCTGAAACAGTAATGACCGGTATTTTGAGTTGTTGAGTTGAAAGAAAATTGCCTTAAGAGTTAAAATAGATGCCCAAGGTTATTTTTTCCCCCTATAAATTCAGTGAAAGGAGTTGTCTGATGCCTGAAGGAATCAAGATACTTACGGGTAATGCCAATAGGCCGCTTGCTGAGGAGATCTCGAGTTTCCTCGGTGAACCCCTTACGGAAGCTACAGTTACAGCTTTTATCGATGGAGAGATAATGGTCCATATTGATGAGAATGTCAGGGGGGCTGATACTTTTGTCATCCAGCCTACGTGTACCCCTGTTAATCATAATATAATGGAGTTATTATTGATCATTGATGCCCTGAAGAGGGCATCTGCAAGGAGAATTACCGCTGTTATCCCTTACTATGGGTATGCCAGACAGGACAGGAAGGTGCAGCCCAGAGTCCCGATCTCTTCAAAGCTTGTGGCAGACCTTATTGAGACTGCCGGAACTCACAGGGTACTTGCCATGGACCTGCACGCCGGGCAGATACAGGGGTTTTTCGATATTCCGGTTGATCATCTCTATGCCAC
>JAADGU010000130.1 GCA_013152195.1 Nitrospirota bacterium | reverse complement strand
TTCCCGTAGATTGTGTAATAGCACAGAGCCTTGACGCAGGGGCTGAAACGAAGATTGTTCCCACCCTTGAGATTCCAAAGGGGTGGAAGGCTCTGGACATCGGACCCGCCACTGCAAAGCTATTTGCTGAGGCTATTCAGAATGCAAAGACCATACTGTGGAACGGACCGATGGGCGTTTTTGAGATTGATGCCTTTTCCCGCGGAACATTTGCCGTGGCCCGTGCAATAGCAGATGCCTATGCCCTTACCATTGTGGGTGGCGGAGACACAGACCTTGCAGTTCACAGGGCAGGGGTTTCTGACAGCATATCATTTATCTCAACCGGAGGCGGTGCAACCCTGCAGCTACTTGAAGGCAAGGAACTTCCGGGGATTGCAGTACTTACCGACAAGAAGAGCGAGTAATGAATTGAGGTCTTTACTGCCCTCCGAATAAACCATACTTAATAGCTGATGCCCTCCCCTGGCAAGGGGAGGCATTTCTTATCAGAGCTTTGCTTGTAATGCTACCTGCCAGACCCCTCCCCAAATGGCAACCCCCAGTTAAACCATTTACAGAGACGTCGGTGCTTTATATAAAAAACACCGGTTGCTTTTGTCTGACTACATTGTTGCATTATCAGGAAGGAAAGTAAAGGTAAAATTCACATCTCTTTCTGCCTGTCTGATCTTTACTCAGGGGATAACCTTGTTTAATTGGTATTCCACTATTCCCGTGGCCCCCTCACTTTTGAGTTTGGGGATGAGGTCCCTTAAAAGCCTTTCCTCTATCACCACATCAATATCATACCAGTCTTTAACCGTAAGCACCGAGATAGTGGGAGAGTGCATGGCCGGCAGGAGGGAGAGTATCTTTTTGAGGGACTTTTCAGGGAGATTCATCTTAAGCCCCACCCGTTCTGCGGCCTCGAGTGCCCCTCTCAGGAGCATAATCAGGTTCTCCATTTTCTGTTTCTTCCATGGTTCTTTCCACGCTTTTTTGTTGGAGATAAACCGCGTGCTTGATACCAGAATGGTCTCTATCACCCTGAGATTATTGGCCCTGAGGGAGGTGCCTGTTTCTGTTAGTTCGACGATGGCGTCTGCAAGATGCGGAGGCTTGACCTCTGTTGCACCCCAGGAGAAATCCACGCTTGCCTTTATATCCTTTGATTTGAGGTAGCGCTTGGTGAAGGCCACCAGTTCAGTGGCTATCCTCTTGCCGTTAAGGTCTTCGACCCTCTTTATCTTTGAATCCGCAGGTACGGCAATAACCCATTTTACGGGTTTCAGCCCCTCCTTGGCATACTTGAGCTCAGCTATCTCTTTCACATCAGCGTTCTGTTCAAGTATCCAGTCGTATCCGGTGAGGCCGCAATCGAGGATTCCGTAGTCCACATACCTTGCCATCTCCTGTGCCCTTATCAGCATTGGCTGTATCTCCGCGTCGTCGATTGCAGGATAGTAGGAGCGATGTGAGGTGATATGATAGCCTGCCTTTCTGAAAAGTTTCAGTGTTGCCTCCTGAAGGCTTCCCTTGGGAAGTCCGAGTTTCAGTATATTCTTTGCCGGCATCTGAGTCTCCTTCCTGAGTTTTTAATACAGATTATGTATTTGCCACGGTGGCCCTGTTAGTAGCTGACGCGGGAATCTATTATATCAAAATACCTGCATCATCTACAAAAAGTTGTAAGCGTAGAGCCGGATATCCTGATCGAAAGCAGTAAAGAAGCGGCGTGATTTGAGTTATTAGCGGATGTGTACAGAGGTTATGCGTCTGTCAAAATAACGCCTTGCAAGCCTTTTAATTACATTCCTTGAGCCTGGAAAGACCATGAGGAACCCGATTATATCGGTAATGAATCCAGGGGTAAGGAGAAGGACGCCTGCTATCAGAATCATCATGCCGTCTATCAACTCTTCAGCAGGGAATATGCCTTCCAGCAGGTTCTTCTGTATGCGGTACATAACGCCCAGCCCCTCCAGTTTGACCATGTAGGCGCCTATGGCGGCAGTCAGCAATACTATTATTATTGTGTTTAAAGTACCGATAATGGAGCCAACCTTTATTAAAAGGGAAAGCTCGACAACAGGTACAACGATAAATATCACCAATAATTTAAAAAACATTATTTAAACACGATTTGAGACAAAGTCTCTATCCTGTATCCCTCCTCCCTGAGATATTTCCCTGTATACGACTCGTTGCAAAAAATGAGTTTTTCCGGGGGGCCTTCAAAGACGATGTTGCCACCCTCCGGTCCCCCCTCAGGGCCAAGGTCTACCACCCAGTCTGCCACACTGACTACATCCAGGTTGTGCTCAATTACAACCACGGTATTGCCCTCGTCAACAAGACGCTTCAGTACCTTCAGGAGTGCAAGGACGTCCCTGTAGTGCAGCCCAACGGTGGGCTCGTCGAGTATGTACAGGAGACCGGTTTTCTTTTTTGTGCTGCCAAGTTCAGCACATATCTTGAGCCGCTGGGCCTCACCGCCTGACAGGGTTGTTGCCGACTGTCCAAGTCTGAGATAGCCAAGGGCAATCTCCTGCATAATTGCAAGTTTTGAGCGTATAAACTCCTCTGTGAAGAAGAACTGCACTGCCTCATCTACCGTCATTTCAAGGACATCATGAATGTTTTTCCCGCGGTATGTTACCTTTAATGCCTCAGGCCCGTAACGTCTGCCGTCGCTTCACATCTGACAAACAGGTCTTCAAAAAAATACATCTCAAGCCTTTCAAACCCTTCCCCCTTACACCTTTCGCATCTCCCCCCGGAGACATTGAAGGAGAAAAATCCCGGAGTATATCCATGGGCCCTTGCATATGGTTGTGCTGCAAACAGTTTCCTTATATAGTCAAAGACCTTGAGGTAGGTTGCAGGGTTTGAGCGCGGGGTCTTTCCGATAGGCGCCTGGTCAATAAGGCGTACCCCCTTCAGGTGTTCAGCTCCCTTGATGGATTCAAGGGGGAGGGGATGCTCGTGGGAGTGCCTGAAATGGCGTGCCAGTGCCCTGTAAAGGGTCTCCACAATGAGGGAACTTTTTCCTGAACCGGAAACCCCGGTGACAGCGGTAAAACTGCCCAAAGGAATTTTAAGGTCTATGCCCTTGAGATTGTTTCCCCGCGCCCCGTTCAGGGTAAAGTGTTCTTTGCCCCTGAGCGATTTAATCCCCCTCTTCCAGAGGGCCTGGAGTCTCTCCCTGTCAAGCCCTTTCAGGTATCTTGCTGTTACGGTAT
This sequence comes from Nitrospirota bacterium, assembly GCA_013152195.1. GTDB lineage: Bacteria > Nitrospirota > Thermodesulfovibrionia > Thermodesulfovibrionales > JdFR-85 > BMS3Bbin07. The sequence goes on along the minus strand of JAADGU010000130.1, from coordinate 292 downwards.
CGGTATTTAAAAAAGCATCCCTTGGCCCTGAATAGACGATCTCTCCACCCTTCTGTCCTCCACCGGGGCCAAGCTCAACCACCCAATCTGCAGAGTTGATGACCTTTCTGTCATGCTCCACTACTATTACTGTATTGCCCAGAGAGGTTATCTCCCTGATAATAGTTACAATCCTGTCCGTGTCCCTTGCATGGAGTCCGACTGTAGGTTCATCAAGGACGTAGAGGGTGCCTGTAAGGTATGAGGCTATCTGGTTTGCAAGGTTTACCCGCTGGTATTCTCCTCCGGAGAG
>JAADGU010000151.1 GCA_013152195.1 Nitrospirota bacterium | reverse complement strand
TACCCCTATTTATGGCCTCTGATATTGAGCAGGGTGTGGGACAGCAGGTTACAGGGGCTACGGGGTTCCCTCCTCAGATGGCCATGGCTGCGGCAATTGACAGAGAGGACCCAAAAGACATTGCAATCTTAAGAAAGGCCTTACAGGCAATAGCTGATGAGGCAATGGATATTGGGATAAATATGCCTCTAATCCCTGTGCTCGATGTGAATCAGAACCCGGACAACCCGATTATCTGTACAAGGGCTTTTTCCGGCTCCCCAGAGACTGTGGCCTGGTTCGGCTCGGAATACGTAAGGGCACTCGAAGGTGCAGGGCTCATAAGCTGTGCCAAACATTTTCCTGGCCACGGTGATTCCGGCACAGACTCTCACATTGCACTTCCCGTGATTAATAAACCCCTCAGAGACCTGATGAATACAGACATCCTGCCATTTTCAGAGGCCATCAATACAGGGGTAAGCAGTATCATGGTGGGGCATCTCAGTATCCCGGCAATTGATCCAGGGCCTGCAACGCTGTCAAAAAGGATAATAACCGGCCTTTTGAGAAAGGAGCTCTCTTTTGAAGGCCTGATCCTGACAGACGCCCTCAGTATGGATGCCCTTCAGGATGTTACTGATATACCTGCAGAATGTATTAAGGCAGGTGTGGATATACTGCTCCATCCTGCAGATGCTGATTCAACTGTCAGAGGGCTTGTGGCGGCTATTGAAGCAGGAGAGATTGACGAGGAGCAGGTAGATACGGCGGTGGAACGGATACTTAGGGTCAAGATGAAGTTGAATAAGGGGGAAAAGAGGAGATTCGATTACCGGGAGCATGTTGAATTGTCATCAAAGATTACTGATATGTCCATAACCCTTGTGAAAGGAATTCCCGGATTGTTGCCGCTTAAGGATGCAGGGGAGACCTGTATTATTTTTGCCGGGGATGAAGGGTATGGCACGGAGTCTCCTTTGAGGAATTTTTCAGGCAATGATATGAGGGTGTTTCATATAAAAGAATCGGAAGGGGACAAGATAGCCGGGCTGAATACAGTGATTTTTGCCATCTTTGGCAGCATTGCTGCATGGAAGGGGAGCTCAGGTATAGAAGAGGAAGAGAAGGGCAGGATAAAGGAATGCATCAGAAGGGCGGGAAAGTCCATTGTGGTTTCCTTTGGGAGCCCTTATGTTCTCAGACATTTTTCAGAGGCTGATATGCTGATTGCCGCCTATAGCGTGACCCGGCAGGCACAACGTTCTGTTGTCAGATGTTTAAAGGGAGAGATGGATTTTAAGGGAAAGCTTCCGGTTAATATAGAGCCATGAGAATAACCCAGATTGACTGGATAATTATAATTGCATATATGGTGATGTCCCTTGTGCTCGGGCTCTACTTTACCAGGAGGGCTTCCTCAAGCACCGAAGAGTTTTTTCTCTCGGGAAGAAACCTCCCGTGGTGGCTCGTAGGGACTTCAATGGTTGCTCATCAGACACTCCCCTTTATGTTACAGGGCTCGTCCGATCTCAGGGTATTTACGAAAACTGGCAATGGTGGTGCTTTGTTATAAGCGGTATGCTCTCTGTTGCAGTCTTTGCAAAACTGTGGAAGTCAGCAGGGGTGATGACTGATGTGGAGCTTACAGAGATGCGTTATTCTGGAAGGCCTGCCTTGATCCTGAGGGGTTTTAAGGCGATATATTTTTCCGTCTTCATTCACACGATCATAAAGGCACAGGTAATCCTTGCCATGGTAAAGATACTCGATGTCACCATGGGGTGGGACAAGTGGCAGGCCATCTTCATATCAAGCGGGATAACTATAGTTTACTCCCTGATGTCCGGGTACTGGGGGGTGATTGTTACAGACTTTCTTCAGTTTATCATTGCCATGATAGGGGCAGTGCTCATTGCATACTTTGCTGTTGACAAGGCAGGAGGACTGAATATGCTCACATCAAGGATAGATTCCATATACGGAAGCGGACAGCATTATACGGATTTCTTTCCACCCCTTGATGGCGGTTTTTTCAGCCTGCCTGTGCTGATGTTTATCGCCTATATGGGCATGAGCTGGTGGTCCAAGTATTCGTCTGATGGCGATTGTGCAGAGGATGGTCTCATGCAAGGATGAAAAACATGCTGTCGGAGCAACCCTGTATTTTAATATTGCAAACTATGCGCTCAGGTCATGGCCCTGGATAGTGGCTGCAGTCGCCTCTCTCATACTTTATCCCGCTGTAACGGACCATGAGTCCGTCTATCCGATGATGGTGGTTGACCTGCTTCCCGAAGGTGTCCGGGGGCTCATGCTTGCGTCTTTTTTTGCTGCATTCATGTCCACCCTCAGCACCTATCTGAACCTTTCATCCATGTATTTCATCAATGATTTCTACAGGCGGTTCGTCAACCGCAACAATTCAGAGAAACATTACATAACAGTGACAAGGATTTCCATACTCGTTCTCAGCCTGATAACCGCAGTTGTTACATACTATGCCACCTCGATTGTGGAAGTCTTTAAATTCCTCATTGCCTTTGGAAGCGGTACAGGGCTGGTCTACCTTATGCGCTGGTTCTGGTGGAGGGTGAATGCCTGGAGTGAAGTCTCGGCCATGGTGGCATCCACCCTTATATCTTCCTATATCTATGTTGCGCATCCCGCGTTCCCCTTCTATGAGAAGCTTTTCCTTATAATATTCTTCTCCACAGTCATCTGGGTGACGGTAACCCTTTTAACCGGACCGGTTGAGGAAAAGCATCTGCTGGAGTTTTACAGGAAGGTCAATGTAGGCGGGGCAGGGTGGAAGAGGATAGAGGGGAAGCTCCATCAGTCGGAGAATTTGAATCAGGGGTTAAAGGTATCTATCAGGGATTGGCTTTATGGGTGTATATTTATTTACGGAATTACCATAGGGCTTGGGATGCTCCTGTTCGGGAGGTTTGTTGAGGGAGGTATATACGCTTTTGTCGGACTTCTTTTTGGTGTTTTTGTCTTCAGGGGGTTGAGTGGAGGGGCTGAAGA
>JAADGU010000077.1 GCA_013152195.1 Nitrospirota bacterium | reverse complement strand
TCTTTTTGCCGAGAACCTTTTCCATCTCTTCCCAGAGTATCATAAAGGAGGCAACGGTCTCGGCAGTGCTGCCGGATTTTGTAATCACGTTTACAGTCGTCTTTTTGAGGTCAGCTATGGAGAGGATGCCTGAAAGGGTTCTGGGGTCGACGTTGTCATAGATAAAGACCTTTGGGGTTTTTCTGAGGTTGTGGAATGGACTCAGGGCTTCAAGGATGGCCTTCGGTCCCAGGGCTGATCCCCCTATCCCGAGTAAAAGAAAAAACTCCGAGTCATCCTTTATCTTTAGAGCAATTTCCTTTATCTTTTCCGTATCTCCGTCAGGGAGGTCAAGGAAGGCCAGCTCCGGCCACTTTCTCTGCACCAGCTGCCCAAGGGCTTCCTGCCCCTTGCTTCTTAGAGCCTCGATTTCCCTTTCAGACAGACCCTTTTCCCCTATAACCTCTTCCATTACATTTGCAAAATTAAGTGAGATCATGAGTTCCTCCCCAAAAAGATGATAGTCTCTCCCAAGCCTGACCGGGACAGAGCAATCTGTTATTAAGCATTATATCATACATTAAGGGCATTGGTTGTAATAATACAACAAGGCCTGTTATCAATAACTTCCTGGAGGGCTGCCGCTGCACTTCTTAAAAAGGGGGGTTAAGTGTTATTATTTATTTCAAATATTATTGCGGGGTTTTATGGATGGATACCCCGGTTTTTATAAACCTTACAGTCTGAAAGTCAGGAGGGGTTAGTATGATCGAGGATATCATGCAGCGGACATTTTTCAGCAACACCATATCAGATTATCTCGTCAGTCTTGCGATTCTTGTTATCGGTGTGCTTGTAGTCATGGTCTTAAAGCGCATCATTATAAAACGGCTCAAGGTCTGGGCTGACAGGACTGCCACCACCCTGGACGACTTTTTTGTCAATATTGTTGAGAGCAGACTGGTGCCTGTCTTCTATTTCGGTGTGGTTTATCTCTCCATACACACACTGACACTGGGTCCCTCATTTACCAAGGCCTTTGATATCGTTATAGCAGTTCTTTTCACTATCTTCAGTGTCCGGTTCCTGGTGGCAATAGTAAATTATACGATAGAGAGCGTATGGCTCAAAAAGGATGAGGATACAACCAGAAAATACAGTATCAAGGGATTACTTCCGGTAATAAACGTAGTTATCTGGGGAATTGCCATTACTTTCCTCCTGGATAACCTGGGGTTTAAGATCTCCACTGTAATTGCAGGACTGGGGATTGGTGGTGTGGCGGTCGCACTGGCAGCCCAGACGGTTTTAGGCGACCTCTTCAGTTACTTTGCAATACTGTTTGACCGGCCGTTCAAGATAGGTGACTTTATTATTGTTGGAGATTACCTTGGAACTATCGAGCATGTGGGTATCAAGACCACCCGGATCCGGAGTCTCAGCGGAGAGCAGGTAATCTTTTCCAATACAGACCTTACCAATTCCCGTGTGCGTAACTACAAGAGGATGAACAAGCGCCGCGTGGTTTTCAGCCTGGGGGTGACCTATCAAACGGGCCTGCAGGAGTTGAAGGAGATCCCCAAGGTTATTTCCGGGATTATAAAGAATATCGACCTTACTGCCTTTGACCGTGCTCATTTTGCTTCCTACGGAGACTTCAGTCTCAACTTCGAGGTGGTCTATAATGTTCTCAGCAGTGACTACAACAAGTATATGGATATCCAGCAGGAGATTAATTTTCAGATCAAGGAAGAGTTTGAGAAACGCGGAATTGAGTTTGCATATCCGACACAGACATTATTTATAACTAAAGAGTGAGCTGAAAAGGGCAATCTTTAAGGAGAGATACGATGCGTTATATTGCTTTCTTTCTGATGTTTGTCTTGTTCTGTCCCGCTGTCACCGTTGCCGGGGTGGACAGTAAGGATATTTCAGTGCCTGCTGAAGACAGGCTGCTCGTCAGGAGGGCAACCAAGGATATCAGGCTGATCGGTTATACCAGGAAGGAACGAACCATGACCGTATCTTCAGAGGTTTCGGGAAGGGTTTTCAGTGTCAATTATGATGTGGGCCAAGCAGTCGGCAAGCAACCCTTTATAGAGATAGAGCCAACCTTTATTGATCTTGAGATAGAGAAGACAGAACAGTCCATAAAGAGGCTGGATATCGCACTGAAAAGGATGCAGGTGAGGGTTGCCTATCTTGAAAAGGAATTCCTCAGGATTGATTCCCTTTACAGTAGGGCGAGGGCTACAGGGGTCAAGAGGGACGCTGCTGCCCAGGAGCTTGAGCAGGCAAGGCTTGAACTTGATTCAACGGCTCAGGAGAGGGCAGTCCAGGGGACTGTACTAAGAGAACTGTCGGAGCGGAAGCTCCGCCACAGCATCTCTGCACCCCGGGGATGGATTGTCACAAAACGGATGGTCGAGCCTGGAGAGGTTATTCAGCCGGGGACTCCTCTTGCGGAGGTCTCCGACTACAGTGGGCTTGTTGTGCCGTTCTCCTTATCAGGTGAGGAGCTTTCAGCAATAAAGTCCCTTGCTGAAAAATTTGATGCAGAACTTGAAGGGGTGCCGGTTAAGGCATCTCTCAAGTGGATCAACCCTGAATTCGATGAAAAGACAAGGAAGCTGAATGTTGAGTTGACAATCCGGGATTTCCGTGGTCAGGGAAGGGGCGGACTCATGTTTGTTCTGCCACTGCAGATCCGCTCAGAAGGCCTCTTTATCCCCAAAGCCGCTGTTACCAGCCGATACGAAAACCCCACAGTGACTGTAAGGGAGACGGGCGAGGTCGTAAGGCTCATACCCCTTGGCGAATCCGGTGATTACCTGCGAGTGGCGGCTGACGAACGCCTTGTCCCGGGCACTGAACTCCTTGCTGCAGGGAATAGATGAAGAGGGTCGTCCGCTATACGATTCGACAGGCGGTCTTCCTCAATATCGTATTTGTCCTCTTTATTGTGGCGGGAATCTTCAGCCTCTTTACCACACCTGTGGAGAATATGCCGCCCGTTGATATGGGGAGGGTCTTTATAACCACGGTCTATTACGGTGCCTCGGCGGATGATGTGGAAAGCCTGGTCACCAGCAGGATAGAAGACGCCCTGGACGGGATTAAAAACGTTGAGTATGTCCAGTCGAGGTCACTGCGAAACTATTCCACCATAGAAGTAAAGTTCATTGACGACACTGATTACAGGGCCCTCTATGATGAATTGAGATTCAGGGTATTGAACATCAAGAACGAGTTGCCCCCTGAAGTTGATGAACCCCTCTTCCTGTATGCCGACACCCAGATGTGGATGCCGGTTGTTGCCGTAAACATAGTGGGGGATATCCCGAACAGGAGCCTGAAACTCCTGGCCGGGGAGCTCAAGGCAGGCATACTCGGTATTCCGGGTGTGCGGGAGGTGACACTTTCAGGGGAATACGAAAAGGAGTTCCATGTCTCCCTGGACCCCGTAAAACTGCGTCGGTCCGGCATTACTTTTGACGAGGTGGCAGAGGCAGTCGGGTCAGCCAACACAAAGATACCCACAGGGAGGTTCAGGGAGGGCAGCACCGAGTTTATGCTTGAGGCGGGCAGCAGGCTTTCCTCCCAGCAGGAGGTGCTGGATGTTGTTGTGCGACGTGACGGAGATGCAAACTTCCTCCGCGTGGGAGACCTTGTAACAAGTGCCGCGATAAGTTACCGGGATCCGGATGTGATCTCCTCTACCAATGGGCTCAATACCTTGAGACTTCTCGTTAAAAAGGAGGACAGCGGCAACTCGATCAGGATTGCCGAGGCGGTCAAGGACCTCTCCCGGCGTTTTGAAGAGACCCATGGCAAGGACGGTGTCACCATTGAGTTTACAAATGACTCAACCATCGAGATAAAGGATTCGGTCAGGACCCTCAGCGGCAACATGCTGTTTGGCATGGTCCTTGTAACCATAGTGCTCTGGATTACCCTCGGATTCAGAAACGCCATGCTGACCGCAATCGGCATCCCCTTCTCTTTTCTCTGTGCAATCATACTTATTAAAGTAACCGGTCAATCCATCAACACGATAAGCCTCTTCTCTTTCGTCCTCGTCTCCGGTATTATCGTTGACGATGCAGTAATCATACTGGAGAATATATACCGCCATATGCAGATGGGCAAAGCCCCCAAAGAGGCGGTGATAGACGGGGTCTCAGAGGTGATGCTGCCGGTCATCAGTTCGTCACTCACAACCATACTCGCCTTTGTCCCCATGCTGATCATGACCGGCAGTACAGGGGATTTTTTCAGCGTCATACCAAAGGCCGTATCCTATGCCCTTGCGGCCTCACTCTTTGAGGCGCTTTTTATCCTGCCCATACATATACTCGACTGGGGCCCGAAAAGAATAGTGCGCCCTGCAGCAGATAATGAAGGCCATTCTCACCACCTCACCTCAGCTATATTCTCCCCCCTCTGGGGGCTCTACCGGAGGATCCTCGATATACTCCTTGAGCACAAGGCTGCAACCATGGTGACTGTTTCGGGGATTTTTCTGCTCGCACTCCTGATCCTCGGTCTTTCCGTTACCGGTATTGTGCCCCTTATCAATGTAAAGTTTTTCCCCGGCAGTTACTTCAGGTACCACCTTGCCGTCATCATGCCTGCGGGCACATCCATAGAGAGGACGGATGCCGTGGTGAGGGATCTGTCGCGGTTTATCGTGTCAATGGGCAGTAAACAGGCCCTTGCAACATCAGGGGCAGCCGGGTTCTACGAGGATGAAGACTATTCACTCCACTCAGGCCATCGCTACGGGCAGGTGGTAGTGACCCTGCCAGAGGAGAAAGAGAGGGATTTTCCCGAAAATCCCGGCAACGACCTGATGCTCCATCTTGATTATATCCGGGAAAAGGTGAACGACTTTATTGACCGGAAATACGGTGATTCCGGACTGAAACCCTACCTGAAAGTCTTCCCGGAAAACACGGGGCCGCCAACCGGAAAGGCCGTTAACATCAGGATCTCCGGTAATACCATGGACGAAGTGGTAAGGGCTGCAGACGCCCTGAAGCGATATCTCGGATCAGGTGAGGAGTTTTCAGGCCTGCAGGGCCTTGAGGACAACAGGGCAACGAGTCAGAGGGTGGTCAAATACATCCCCAGGCAGGAGGCGGTCTTTGAATACGGTCTCACTCCCCGGGCTGCAACTTCACTTGTGGCAGGCGCGTTAAACGGCAGATACGCAGGTGAATACAGAAGCAGGGGTGAGGAGGTGGACCTCCTGGTGCGGCTTGCAAGGGCTGATGACCCGGGCAACAACAGGGGGACCGGCATCTCCGTGCCCGCCGACATACTGGACGTACCTGTAATTGAGAGCAGCTCCTCGCCTGTGCTTCTCGGAGATCTTGTTGAGATGAAGTACCTGAACGAACCAACAATAAGGACCAGATACAACGGAAAACCGACCATAACCATCTCCTCGGACATCAAGGCAGGGTCAAACCTCTCCCCAAGCCGGGTGCAGGTGCTTGTCAAGGGATTCTTCGAAAATATTGCCGGAGAGCATCCGGGGGTCACCATAAGCTTCGGCGGTGAGTTTGAGTCCACAAAGCGGGCATATACCTCCCTGGTCTTTGCTTTTTTCATCGCCGTGCTCTGTATATACATGGTGCTCTCCTCCCAGTTCAAGGATTATTTCCAGCCCGTAATCATCATCTCTGCTGTTGCCTTTGCCCTTATAGGAGTTGTTTTCGGGATGTTCATTACCAGATCGACCTTCACGATCGGGAGCTTTCTTGCTGTTGTCGGCCTGGCAGGCGTTGCAGTCAACGACTCCCTCATACTCATAGACTTTATGAACAGGAGGAGGCGGGCCGGGACCCCCCTGCGGGAGGCCGTAATAGAGGCGTGCAGTGTCAGGATGCGCCCGGTGCTTATCACTACAGTCACCACCATGCTGGGGCTCCTGCCGATGGCGATAGGTATTCCGAGCAAGTCTGTTGCGTGGGCGCCCATGGCCACTGCATTCGTAACAGGGCTTTCAAGCGCTACACTGCTTACACTGCTTATTGTTCCGGTTGAGTATGAACTTTCCGAGACCCTCAGGCTCTTTCTGCGGAGGGTTATTGGAAGGCATGACAAGGAGGTGCAGACTTGAAGACTAAACTGCTTGTATTACTGCTGATACTCCTTCTTCCCTCTGTTGCCCGCACTATAACACTTGAAGAGGCCCTGAGCCTTGCACTTAAGGATTCAGAGGCCGTCAGGATTACGGTCCACTCTTCCGAGGCCTTAAAGGCTGATGCCGAAAAAGGGGTTGCCTTTATCAAACCTCAGGCAAGAATCGGGGCAAGGTATTTACGGAATTACAGTACCGTCGAATGGTTTCCCGGCTTTGAGACACCCCACTGGCTTAAATCCGCTTCAATAGAGGCAAGTCAGGTGCTCTGGACGGGCGGCAGGATATTGAGGAGTCTGGAGCTTAAGGAAAACCTCTACAGGTTCTCTGAAATCAGTGAAAAGTCCGGGAAGAGAGAGATCCGGAGGCAGGTCAGGCTTGCCTTTTACAGGGTTTTATTTCAGAAAACCCTTCTTGATATTCTGGAAGACAGGAGAGCTCAGAGAGAAGAGGAGCTCAGGGATGCAGAAGACCTCAGGGATGCCGGTATGGTGACCTCGCTTGATGTGCGGCAGGCAAGACTGAATCTCAATAATGCTATGGAAGAGTTGCAGACCGGAGAGGAATCCTGCACCAGGGCACTTATTGACTTCAATATTTCAATCGGCAGGTCAGGCAGGGAAGAACTCCTTGTCCCCAGCGGCACGCTTGACATCATGGCAGAGGATGAACCCGTTTTGGAGAGACTCGAAGATGCCCTTATGCAGGATCACCTGCTTGATATAAGGCTTGCCAGGGCCGACCTTTTAACTTCCCGGCTCCGGTACGAAATTGCAAGGAGGGGGCACCTGCCGGAACTTCGGCTTGTGACTGCTGCCAGGTCGAGCAATGAATATATCGGTCAGATGGATCAGGAATGGAATATAGGGATACAGCTCACATGGAATCTCCTCGACGGAGGCCTTGTCAGCAGCAACAAGGCCTCCACTATGGCAGAGATGCAGGTTGCAGATAACAAACTAAAGAAGACCAGAAAGGAACTGGCCGGTCTTGTCAGAGACTTGAAGGTCAGTGTTGCATCAGTTGACAGAAGGATAGAATTGCAACGGGAGTCAGTGGCCCTGTCAGGAGAAAACTATGAGGATGCCAGGGGGCAGTACCGTGCAGGAACCATAACGCTCACCCGCCTCGGGGAACTCAACCTCGCCTATGCAGAGGCCAGGTTCAGGCTCTCAAGGCTCTTCTACCTCAAACGCGAGCTCTTGATCCGGGCGGCTGCCCTGCTGGAATAATGGAGAGAACTTCTTAGCTGAAAACAGGTTTAGTTTATAATAGTAGCTATGAAATTCAGTGTCATTGCATCCGACGGCAACTCACGGGCAGGGATAATCGAGACAGAGAGGGGGCTTGTCCTCACGCCCCAGTTTATGCCTGTCGGCACCCTGGGTACTGTAAAGTCCGTCTCCCCTGAGGAGCTCGGGAGTGCAGGTGCAGAGGTCATACTCTGTAACACCTATCACCTCTATCTGAGGCCGGGACACGAGACCATAAGAAGACTCGGCGGGGTTCAGAGGTTCATAAGCTGGCCGGGACCTGTACTTACAGACAGCGGGGGCTTTCAGGTATACAGCCTTTCCAGGCTGAGAAATATCACCCCGGACGGGGTTGAGTTCCGTTCACACCTGGACGGCTCCCTGCATTTCATAGGCCCTGAGAAGGCGATGGAGATACAGCAGGCGCTTGGAGCCGATATAATCATGGCCTTTGATGAATGCACACCCTACCCCAGCACATATGATTATGCCCTGAACTCCCTGAGACTGACCACAGAGTGGGCAAAGAGGTGCAGGTCTGTTCATCCAGAAGGCTCTTCCCAGGCCCTTTTCGGCATTTTTCAGGGCAGTACTTACAGAGACCTTCGTTTAAAAAGCCTTGAAGATATAGTCGGGATAGGATTTGATGGTTATGCTGCAGGGGGGCTGAGTGTTGGAGAGCCCAAGGAATTAATGTATGAGATAATTCATGCTACCGGGCCTGTAATGCCTGCTGTGAAGCCGAGGTATCTCATGGGGATAGGCGATCTCCTTGATATACTTGAGGCTGTAGAGGCCGGCTATGATATCTTTGATTGTGTGATGCCCACAAGGAATGCAAGGAATGGAACGCTCTTTACCTCAACAGGAAGGATCAGCATCAAGAGGGCCGAGTTCAGGGAGGACCCGTCTCCCCTTGATCCTGAGTGTTCCTGTTATACATGCCGGAATTTCTCTCGCGCATATCTCAGGCACCTGTATCTGTCAAGGGAGATACTTTCCATGAGGTTGAACACCATACACAACCTGAGTTTTTACCTGAGATTCTTCAGGCTGATGAGGGATTCCATTTTGCAGGGGAATTTTACTGAATTTAAACGAAAATGGAGAGATACCCTTGAGAGGAATTTTGTGACTCTTCAGTCGCAGACGTTCAGAACTTCTTGATTTTATATTTATTTATCTTGTTTCTTACCGTGTTTCTGTTGAGTCCAAGGAGTTTTGATGCCTGGAGCTGATTTCCCTCTGTCTTTTCCATGGCGAGTGTCAACAGCGCCCTTTCAACCTCTGAGATTACAGTGTCATAGAGGGCTATGCCCCCCACCTTCTGGATCTGGGACAGGTATCCCTTGAGTTTGTACCTCAAAAATTCTTCAACCGTACAGTGATAAAGCCTTCTGCTTTCCTTCCGGAGCCTTTTAAGTTCATAGGCCCTTTCCACTACAGCCCTGAGCTCATCACTATCTACAGGTTTCATGGTATAGAAAAAGGCGCTATCCATTATGGCATCGATTCCTGCCCTCCTCTTGCCCTGTTCAATCATAACTATGGAGAGGAGGTCTGTGTTCAGGTCATTGAGACTCCGAAGGCAATCAAGACAGTCACCATCAGATAAGCGGCTGTCAATCAGGACAATCTGGGAATCCCTTGATACCCTGACCCCCGAGGCAATGTCCTTTTTCACCTTTACATCTATATCTGACTGCCGGAATGTCTTTTTTACAATATCGGTGGTTGATGGATCCGAGCTTATCAGTAAAATCTCTTCTTTAGATATTGACAAAGGTGCCTCTATTTCTATAGGATAAAAAGTATCTAAACTTATCAACTAAGGAGGTTTCTTCAAATGCCGGTATATGAATATACATGTATAAAATGTAACGAGACTTTTACTCTCTTACAGAGGATTGGAACTACAGAGAAGGATACCATATGCCCCCTTTGCGGTTCAAGTGAAATAAAAAAACTTATCACTTCTTTTTCCTGTTCTGTCTCCGGAGATGGTCTGCCAGGGCTGAGCTCAGGCTTTACAGGCGGGACCTGAGGCCCTTCTTCATGCTGAGCAGTTGCTCAGCTTTTCCCCTGCAGGTTCCGATTCAGGCATCAGTATCCTGACGGCTGTTCCCTTACCCTCCTCGCTCTCTATCTTCATCTCCCAGCCATGAGCCTTTACAAGGTGCTTTACAATTGCCAGTCCAAGCCCCGTGCCTCCAAGCTCTCTTGAACGTGAAGGGTCAACCCTGAAAAACCTTTCACCAAGTCTTGACAGATGCCTCTTTGGAATCCCTATGCCTGTATCCTCAACCGAGATTATGTATCCCGAGGCCTGTCTCTCGGTCTTTACAGTAACATGGCCGGATTCTGTAAACTTTACAGCATTGTCTATGAGGTTTGTAAGTATCTGTATCAGCCGATGTGGGTCTGCCTCAATCTCTGTGCACCCCGTCTGCATAGCTTTTTCAAGGGAAATACCCTTTCCCTGGCAAAGTGTTTCAAATCCTTTGAAGGCGTCGTCAATCAGGGGCTCAAGCTGTAGAGGCCTTTTTTCAAGGGGCATTGCCCCGAATTCTATCCGTGAGAGTTTTATAAGGTCTCCTATCAGGCGATCCATCCTTTCAGTATGAGACTTTATGGTATTAAGAAACCTGAGTGTATCTCTCCTGTCTTCTATTGCACCGTCAAGCAGGGTCTCTGTAAATCCCCGTATGGCAGTTATGGGCGTCTTGAGTTCATGCGAGACATTTGCAACAAAATCCCTCCTTGTCTCGTCTGTTCTCTTACCTTCTGTAATATCCCTGAACACGATCATTGCCCCTGTGTATTCCCTGTCAGCCGGAAAATCCGTCTTGTCTTCCGTGATACTGTTGCCAAAAAAGGGGATGGCCTTTATCAGTAGATGTTTGTCAATGGGTTCGATAAAGGCCTCTTTTTTCAATGATCTGTCCGTCCTGGTTATATCGATCAACTCGCTCAGCTCGGGTACCCTTATTACCTCGTTCAAGCCCCTGCCCCTGAGGCTTGATGACTTAACATTAAAGAGGGTTTCAAATGCAGGATTAACAAACCTGACAACCCCGTTGTTATCAAGAAGGACTATGCCGTCAGGGAGATTGTTCAGCGTGGACTCCAGCCTGTTTCTCTGTTCGTTTGCTTCGTGTATCTTCTCTTCAAAGCTCTCTGCTATCCTGTTCAGACCCAGGACAATTCCGGAAAACTTTTCTCCCTTTTTGGGGAATAGCCGCTTTTTGAGATTTCCTTCGGATAGTTCCTGAATAAAATCAGTGACTTCCCTTACCTTTCTGTTTAAGTAGAGGTCTTTTATCAGGAGATAGAGGATAAGCAGCAGCGCCAGGGGGAGAATGATTTCATGCAGTATGTTATATATGGCTACACCTCTTCAGCAAAATAATACCCAACTCCTCTTCTTGTTAGGATATATGCCGGAGTTGACGGGTCGTCTTCTACCCGCTCCCTCAGCCTCCTTATATGAACATCAACAGTTCTTGGCTCTACATATGCATCGTCACCCCAGACTGCATCAAGCAGTGAATCCCGGCTGAAGACCCTCCCGGGCCTCTCTGCAAGATAGAGAAGCAGCTTGAATTCCCTGATGCTGAGGGAGAGTGGCTGGCCATTTTTTTTCACAGTATATTTCTCTCTGTCAATCTCCAGGTTTCCGACCTTCAGTATGCCCTTGCCATCTCCGCCGTCTCTCTTTAATCCTGAACGTCTGAGGACTGCATTGACCCGTGCCACCATCTCTCTCGGACTGAAGGGTTTTGTAATATAGTCATCTGCCCCAAGCTCAAGCCCTAAAATCCTGTCAATCTCTTCTCCCTTTGCAGTCAGCATTATGATGGGCATATCTGAAAGGGAGGTGTCTTTCTTTAAAATCCTGCACAGCTCCATGCCGTCCATCTCCGGAAGCATCAGGTCAAGGATAACAATGTCGAAGTTCCCTTCCCGGATCTTCTTTAACGCCTCTGTTCCGCTACGGGCACTGTCAGTGATAAACCCCTCTTTCCTGAGATTATACTCTACAAGGTCTATAATATCCGGTTCGTCGTCAACTACAATTACACGTTTGTTGTTAGACATTGCCAGCCCCTTTTTTCCAGTAAAAACTTTTTCATGTTAATTAAACGTATTTTACCATAAATAAATATATAAACAACCGGGAAGATGACAAGCCTGCCAAGTGGCATTTTATTATAAGAGGCATGTATAATAGGGATTATATCAGCCACCGGCTAATCCTGACAACAGAAGCTATTATCAGGCCTGACATAAAAAACTGTTGACACTTTTGATAAAGTTGGTTATTGTTATAGAAGAACTAATTTTGTGAAAGGAGATTTGTTATGAGAGCAACTTTTATTTTCCTGATTATATCACTTTCACTGCTCATGCCTTCATACATTATGGCCGGAGAGACCGAGTATGTGGAGTACACTGTTAAAAAAGGTGATACTCTCTGGGACATTACAGGAGGCAAGTTCGATGACCCGTTCCTGTGGCCGAATGTCTGGAAAGAGAACCCAAATGTGAAAAACCCTGACCTTATCTTTCCCGGACAGCGGTTGAGGCTTCCGAGATACATGCTGCAGAAGCAGATCGATCTCAGGATTCCTGAAGAAAAAGAGGTCAAAAAAGAGATAGCCGTGCCTGAGGAAAAGGCCATTACTATTGCACCACGGCAACCTTTTGTGGTTGATGCAGACCTGATCGCTGCAAGCGGATTTATTGATAAGATAACCCCTGGGGTGGGGAGAATTGTTGCAACTCCGGATGGCCGTACCCTTATCGGAAAGGATGATCTTGTATATATAAAACTGAATAATAGTGCTGTGCCTGAGAAGGGAAAGAAGTTTTATGCCGAACGTTCCCTGGGAGTGATAAAGCATCCTTCAACCGGGGATATACTCGGCAATCTGATTGAATTAACCGGGGTTATCGAGGTGCAAGGTCAGGAGGCCGGATACACCAAGGCAAAAGTAATCGACTCTTTTATCGAAATTCAGAAAGGAGACCCTATAGATAATTACTATTCCATCGAATCCTTTCCACTTGTTAAGGGGACGTCTCCTGCTGTAAGCGGAACAGTTGTGGCTGCCAGGGATCTGAGGCTTATCAGTGGTAACTACGATATTGTGTATATTGACCGTGGCTCAGTTGATGGAGTTACCCCGGGAGATATCTTTACCCTTGTTTCGGCTGAAAAGCCAAACAGGCCTGTAGGCAAGATTCAGGTGATAAGTACGAGACAGAAAAGTGCTACAGCCATTGTTACAAAAAGCAGAACTGCTATTATGAGAGGGGATTATTTTTAGACCTCGTTAATGAAAAAGTTCTCTCTCTTTTCCCTGCCTATTGTTGACTGAGGACCGTGTCCAGGCAGAACTACAGTATCCTCGGGCAGGGACATCAGACGTTTAAATGACTCTTTGAGCAGGTTCATATCCCCACCGGGAAAATCTGTTCTTCCTACGGAACCGGCAAAGAGTGTGTCTCCGGTTATAACGATTCCATTGCCAAAGAGGCATATCCCCCCGGGGCTGTGTCCGGGTGTATGTATTACCTTGAATCTAAGGCTCCCTGTCCTGATCTCGTCACCTTCTGATATGAATATATCCGGAGGAGGCAAGGGGTCTACGTCATAGCCCCAAAGGGCGGCCATATCCCGCGCTGCCTCGTAAATCTCGGCCTCTTCTTTGTGAATAACGATTTGTGCTGAGGTCTTTTCCTTGAGTTCAGGTATGGCGCCTACGTGATCAAAGTGTGTGTGGGTACACACAATATGCTTTACCTTCAGTTTATCAGCTGCTATTGAATCCAGAATCCTGTCGGGTTCATCTCCAGGGTCAACGACAATTGCCTCCCTGTTTTCAGGGTCATAGACAATATAACAGTTTACCTCAAGCTGTCCGACTACTATGGTTTTTATCTCTAAGCCCATCGTTGTATCACTCCTGTCTTGTGAGTATTCGGTGTTTTACTGATCCCCCTGATTTTGCAAAAGGACCAGTCTGTGCATTGCAGTCCACAGGGTGGCTGCTAAAAAAAGAAAGGCAGGATAAGTTATCCCGCCTTTCCGTGAATCTGAATAATTAGAAGTCTCTGTAAAGAAACAGCCTGTAAAGATTTAGAAGAAGCTGTTCTGGCTCATGAGAATACCCAGTGATACCAGCAGGGCATAAATTGCCAATGATTCAATCATGGCAAGACCTATGATGAGTATCATCATAATCTTTCCTGACGCCCCTGGGTTTCTTGCTACACCCTCACATGCCTTACTCAAACCGATTCCCTGGCCTATTCCGGTTCCAAGGGCAGCAATACCAATACCGAGAGCAGCTCCCAGCACAGCAAAGGCCTTGGCATTAGAACCCGCCACAACGGCTGCTGCTGCCTCTTCTGCAAAAGCAAGCGGGGCAAGTAAACAGACTATGGCGAGAGTAAGAAAAATTACAGCAGTTTGTTTTTTCATCGGTTCTACCTCCTTTCATAAAGACTAATATTAATGTGCCTCTTCTACGGCACCGGCAAGATACATTATACTAAGTAACACAAAGACAAAGGCCTGAACAAGTCCGACAATTACACCCAGACCGAGAACGAGTACAGGTATTCCAATTGGAGTTAATACGGCAAGAACTGCAAGCAGGATATGTTTTGCCATCATATTGCCAAACAGCCTGACAGATAATGTTACGGGCCTTACCAGGTGTCCAATAAGCTCAATAAAGAACATCATTATCATAAGGGGCAGTGCAAAGATGGACCGCATTGGTCCAAGGAAGTGGTTGATATATTTAAACCCGTGAACCTTTACTCCATAGTAATGTGTGGCAAGAAAAACCGGAATGGCGCATGAAGCCGTAGTGTTTATATTGGCTGTTGGTGAGTCAAAACCGGGAATCAGGCCCATGTAATTACAGACCAGGATGTATATGCCAAGGGTTCCAATCAAGGGGAAGAAGGTTGCTGTCCAGTGTTCCCCGATAGTCTCCTCACAAAGGTTGTAGATGGCATCAATTACCATTTCAATAAAGTTCTGAAACCCTGAAGGTACAAGCTTTATAGACGTCCTGACAAGGATTGCCATCAGGATAAGTATGGCCATTGCAAGCCAGGAATAGGTTACATATGGGGGGACCCCCGGAATATTTATCAGATAACCGCCACCTTCCACCTTTGCCTCCTTTTGAGACCACGTTTCAATAGTCTGTTTGTTTTCTTTCAGTGTTGAAAAGTGGTGTTATATTACTAATCTTGCAGGAAAATGTCAAGATCCCGGCGTTTTATTTTTTTAATACCCCTATTGGTTGCCTCAATAGGGGGTAGTGTCCAGGTTGAGCTTATACCCCTATAAAGAGGTCAAGCTGCTGAAGGTGTTCTCCGGGAAAGCTGATTGGATACTCATTGGTAAAGCAGGCATAACAGAAATCATTGGGTTTTGGTATAACGCTTCTGAGTCCCTCAATCGAAAGATAGGACAGGGTGTCGGAGGTTATGTATTTTTTTATCTCCTCAACCATGTGTGAAGCTGCAATCAATTCATTTCTGGTGGGGGTGTCGATACCGTAAAAGCAGGGACCTACAGTGGCCGGAGAGCTTATTCTCATATGCACCTCCCTTGCCCCTCCCACCTCTCTCAGCATCTTGACTATTTTTTTACTCGTCGTGCCCCTGACAATGGAATCGTCCACCACTATCACCCGCTTGCCTTTCAGTATCTCCCTCACGGGGTTCAGCTTGATCTTTACCCCAAAATGCCTTATGGTCTTTTTCGGCTCAATAAATGTCCTTCCCACATAGTGGTTACGGATAAGCCCGAGGTCAAACGGTATTCCAGATTCCTCGGCATACCCGATGGCAGCGGGCATGCCGCTGTCCGGAACTGGAATTACGAGGTCGGCATCTATATGAGATTCAATTGCCAGTTGCCTGCCAAGGTTTTTCCTTATGGCGTTTACATTTACGCCGTCAAAGATGCAGCTGTCCGGTCTT
Source organism: Nitrospirota bacterium (assembly GCA_013152195.1). GTDB lineage: Bacteria > Nitrospirota > Thermodesulfovibrionia > Thermodesulfovibrionales > JdFR-85 > BMS3Bbin07. The sequence continues at coordinate 13,249 of JAADGU010000077.1, read as the reverse complement.
GCAAAATATATGAATTCAAAGACACAATGAGCCTTGCGGGGAGAGTGAAGCGCCTTTATTGAATTAAGGCCGTGTTCGTTGATAACGAGCATCTCACCTGGTTCTATATCCCTTATGAATTCAGCGCCGATGAGATCAAGGGCGCATGTTTCCGATGCAACTACGTAGGAGCCATCGAATTTTCCGAGGGACAGGGGCCTGACGCCGTAAGGATCCCGTATGGCTATAAGCTCGTTTTCTCTCATTACGAGCAGACTGAAGGCGCCTGAGACATGCTGAAGGGCCTGGATAAGCCTCTGCTTAAAAGAGTCCCCCCGGCTGTGAGCGGTCAGGTGAACAACTACCTCACTGTCTGAGGAAGACTGAAATATCGCTCCTTCTTCTTCAAGCCGTCCCCTGAGTTGAGCAGCATTTACAAGGTTTCCATTGTGAGCGATTGCAATTGTGCCGAGAGAGAAGTTGGCAACAAGGGGCTGAACATTTTTTAACGAACTGCTTCCTGCTGTAGAGTAGCGGTTATGGCCGATAGCTATATATCCCGGAAGCCTTTTTAACCTCTTTTCAGTAAAGATGTCTGCAATAAGCCCCATGGATTTTTCGATATGGAGCTGTTTTCCATCAGAGGAACAGATACCTGCGCCTTCCTGTCCCCTGTGCTGAAGGGCATAGAGGCCAAGGTATGCAAGATTGGCTGCCTCGGGATGTCCGTATACACCAAAAACCCCGCACTCTTCCTTGATATCATGTATGTATTTATTTATAGCAGGCACTTTCAAGACAGGAATCTTTTAACCAGGTCAGGTATCCGGGTTGAGCACTGCACAAAGCGCAGCATATTTTCGGTTGATAACATATACATCAAAATATACATTCCTGATATCAGACTTTATCATAAAACTTTAACATTTTCAGCACCAAAACCGCAAAAACTCCCCAACACCCCCTTGACAGAAAGAGAGAAAGTGGTAAAATTGATATATGCATATAGACTCTTACACTTTTGGCAGAATCGTGATTGATGGAAAGAGCTACACATCTGATGTGCTCGTTTTTCCTGAAAGGGTTGTCTCGCCATGGTGGCGCAGGCAGGGTCATCTCCTGCAGATGGAAGACCTTGCTGAGGTGATCCGGGAGAGGCCGGATGTCCTGATTGTTGGAAAGGGCTTTTCCGGCCTGATGAAGGTCCCGCAGGGGCTGATAGATGAACTTGGAAGTATGGGAATAAATGTAATCGCTGAAAGGACCAACCGCGCAGTAACGATATTCAATGATTGCAAGGGGAGTCGTGTGGCTGCAGCGCTACATCTGACGTGCTGAGCGTACATCCTTTCCGGGAGTTTACCATTGATGACTCAGTTTATCCCTTAGCGCCTCTATATCCGCTGTGATCTCTATATCAGGGATAGAATCAAGGAATGCCCTGCCGTATGCCTTCCTCTTTATCCTGGTATCCAGCACCGCCACAATTCCCCTGTCCGTGGCTGTCCGGACAAGCCTGCCAAAACCCTGTTTGAATGTGATAATAGCCTGGGGCACCTGGTATTTATGGAAGGGGTCTTCTCCCCTTGCAGAGATTGCCTCCATCCGTGCCTCTACAACAGGGTCTTTGGGCACTGCAAATGGGAGCTTTGTGATCACCACGCACTGAAGGTCGTTACCCGGGATGTCTATGCCCTGCCAGAACGTGTATGTCCCGAAAAGCACGGTGTTGTCCAGGGCCTTGAATGCCTCAATCAGGCTGTAACTGTCGGCATCCCCCTGCCTCAGCACCCTGAGCCCCCTGAGCTTAATCCTCTTCAGCACCTGCTCAATCATGCCGTAACTCGTAAAGAGCACGAGGGTCCTTCCCCCTGTGACAGCCAGTATCTTTTCTATCTCCCCGGTAATCCCCGGGATATAGTCATCAGCCCTCGGGTCTGTAATCTTTTCAGGGATGTAGAGAAGGACATTTTTTTTATAGTTAAACGGGGATGACAGGGATAATGTCTCAGTCCCCTCAAGTCCGAGCCTTCCTGAGATATAAGAGAAAGAGCCCCTCACGGAGAGGGTTGCCGAGGTGATGATAACAGGACTGATTACATCAAAGAGGTGCTCTCTCAGGATGCTGCCGGTCTCAACAGGGGTTGCAACCAGCCTTGTCCTCCTGCCATCAACTTCAGCCCAGTAGACATACCTCTCCAGTTCCTGATTAACCGTTATCTGCAGGGACTGAATAAATGACCTGCATCTCTCCTCTATTGCCTTCAAATCCCTCTTCTCTTCCTCGGATGTCCTGGTTTCGGCGAGGTTGCCGATCTCTTCTCTCAGGGCATCAAGGTGCTCTGTGATGATATCCATAAACTGACCCTTCCGCCTGACCCGGATTGATTTCTGTCCGTCAAGCCATTGTGAGACATTCAGAAAGAAACGCTCACCCTGCTGCCTCACCCTCTCTGTCAGGGCCGCAATCTCTGATAACCTTCCTGTATCAAGACCGCTCAGCCTGAGGAGCATCCCCTTTTTACGCGGACTGTGTATGGAATTAAGCAGATAGTAGAAGGCCTCCACGCCGAGATAATCTGATGCCACCCGCTCAATCTCGTGCCCCTCGTCAAAGACAACCGCCTGAAACTCCGGCAGCACATTCCAGCCCGATGCCATATTGGCAAAGAAGAGGTGGTGGTTTGTCACAAGTATCTGACTCTTTTTCTCCACAACCTTTGCCTTCTGATAAAAGCATTTATTGTAAAAGCGGCAGTCCCTGCCGTGGCAGAGGTCTGACTCCCTGCTAACCTTTGACCATACCTTAAGGGGAAGGGCAATCTCCATATGCAGCCCGGTTTCGGTATCCCCTGCCCATGAAAGGAGCTCGGAGAGGTCTGCCTCCTCCCCTGCCTCAAAGAGTCCATGCTGCCTGCTGAGACTGAGCCGCCTGAGGCAGAGGTAGTTTTCGCTGCCGAGGCAGAGCGTGAACCTCAGTTCAGGGAAGAGGTGTTCTTTTAAAAAGGGGAGGTCATTCTCCACAAGCTGCCGCTGCAGGGTTTTTGTATAGGTGGAGACAACAACCCTCTGCGTATCCTCACTTTTAAAATGCTTGATAAGCGGGATGAGATAGGCGAGGCTCTTGCCGACACCTGTGCCCGCTTCTACAATAAGGTGTCTGTCCTCCATGAGTGCATTCATGATTGCCCCGGCCATTTCGAGCTGCTGCGGGCGGTCTTCATAATTCACAAAACAGGAGGCGATCGGCCCATTACCGTGAAAGCAGGTTTTTATATCAGCCAGCTCAACAGACATCTGAAATTATATCATAATTTTCATAATTCACCGTCTTGCGATCTTCTTTCAGTTCTGTGTTGCAGGCTTGTCAATAAATGCCCTATAATGGACAAAGGGCTGGAGGGGCTGATCAATCTGCAGATAAAAAAAGGAGAGGATATTGTCAGAAAAGATTCCCCGGGAGATTAAGCAGGAGATAGAGAAGCTTGTCAGGGAGCTCAACTACCACTGCTACCGGTATTATGTCCTTGATTCCCCTGTCATCTCGGATGAGGAGTATGACCGTCTCTTCTTCGTCTGAAGGAGCTTGAAGGAAAGTACAACTATATACTGCCCGACTCCCCCACCCAGCGGGTTGGCGCGCCTCCCCTCGACAAGTTTGAGAAGGTGAAGCATACCGAGCCCATGCTCTCTCTTGACAATGCCTTCTCACATGAGGAAGTAAGAGAGTTTGACCTCAGGGTCAAGAGGTTTCTCGGCACTGATGATGAAATTGAATATACGGTTGAACCGAAATATGACGGCCTTGCGATTGAGTTGACTTACAGGGATGGACTCCTCTTGAGGGCCTCCACAAGGGGTGACGGTTATGTAGGGGAGGATGTTACCCGGAATATCCGCACCATAAAGTCCGTGCCCCTGAAGATAGAAGGGGTCAGGGATATTCCCGGGGAGATAGATATCCGCGGAGAGGTCTATATGGATATCGAGGAGTTTGAGGCACTGAACCGGCAGAGGGAAGAGAAGGGGGAATCCCCCTTTGCCAATCCCAGGAACGCTGCTGCAGGCTCGGTACGGCAGCTCGACCCGTCAATAACAGCCTCGCGAAGGCTTCACCTTGCGTGTTACGGAGCCGGGGCAGTAAAGGGGATGGAGTTCAGGAGTCAATGGGAGTTTATCCGGTGGCTTGAGAAGGCCCGGTTTCCGGTTCCTGTTATAGTAAGACTTGCAAAGGGGATTGATGAGGTTGTAGAGGTCATCAGGGAGATAGAGGAAAAGAGGAGACACTTTCCCTTTGAGACCGATGGTGCTGTTATCAAGGTGAATGACTTTGAGCTGCAGCGGACACTGGGTGTAAAGACCAGGGAGCCGCGCTGGGCTATTGCCTATAAATTTCCGGCCCATCAGGGGACAACCAGGATAAGGGATATAATCCCGAGTGTCGGCAGGACAGGGGTTATAACACCTGTTGCACTTCTTGAGCCCGTAAGGATCGGTGGTGTCACCGTCTCGCGTTCCACCCTGCATAACTGGGATGAGATCAAGAGAAAGGACCTAAGGGTGGGGGATACCGTGGTGGTTGAAAGGGCCGGGGATGTCATCCCCCACGTTGTGATGGTAATAAAGGAGAAGAGGACAGGAAAGGAAAAACCCTTTGCCATTCCTGAAAAGTGTCCTGTGTGCGGTGCGAAAGTTGTGAGGGAAGAAGGGGAGGTTGCCTTCAGGTGTGTTGGCATTAACTGTCCTGCACAGGTTCAGGAGAGGATAAAACACTTTGCATCAAGGGCTGCCATGGATATTGAGGGTCTTGGTGAAAAAAATGTGGAACTGCTTTACTCAAAAGGGCTTATAAGGCATTTCGTGGATATATACAGGCTGAAAAAGGAGGACCTCCTTAAGCTGCCGAGGTTTGCCGAGAAATCAGCCCAAAACCTTATAGATGCGATTCAGAGGAGCAAAAAGACCACCCTTGCCAGATTCCTCTATGCCCTCGGTATACTCCATGTGGGCGAGTATGCAGCAAAGCTCCTTGCCAGGCACTTTAAGAGCCTTGAAGACCTGTACAATGTAAGCCCTGAGAGGATTGCCGGCATAAAGCAGATGGGCGAGAAGATAGCCCGCTCTGTCTCGGACTTCTTCAGCGACCCCGGGAACCTGCAGACCCTTGAAACCCTCAAATCCCTTGGGCTTGAGATAACAAACCCTGATTTTGAGGGCAAGAAGAAGAAAAAACAGCCGTTTGAAGGCCTTGTTTTCGTGATTACCGGCACCCTGCCCAGGCCGAGAAAAGAAGTGGAGGAAATGATTGAAGACCTTGGCGGTCATGTCTCTTCAGCAGTCTCAAAGAGCACCGACTACCTTGTTGTCGGTGAGTCCCCGGGTTCAAAACTCCAGAAGGCCCAGGACCTTGGAGTCAGGACAATAAGCTTTGATGAGCTGTTGGAGATGGCGGAGGGCTGATATTTGTAGGTTCTTCTTTAATGTCTCCACAAAATGTTTGTGAGCATAACACTGAATTATCAGGGGATCTTCAGCTCGAAGAAGGAGGAGGTGATAAACGTGACAAGGTGAGGGGTGGACAGTCTTGCAAAAGGGGTGCTTACAGGTCTTTAGTTTCTAACTATTAATCATTACAGGGAGGGGACCATGAAGAGAATGAAAGTTCTTTCGTTTATATTTATCCTGTCGGTTGCCTTGGTCGGATGCGCACCTGATCTGGTGGTGAAAAATCTGGATGTAACCTGGAATGCAGTAGAGAAAAAGGCAAGAGCTGAGATTGCCAATATCGGCAACAAGGATGCCGGAACCTTTATGGTCTATTTTAACGGTGATGAGGATCCTGTGTCTCCAAACCATAGACCACAGGTAAGATATAACATTCCCGGTCTTGCAAAGGGGGCTGCTATAACGCTGGATGCAGACTTTGCTCCACTTGCACATCCCGATAATGACTACCTGAGGAATGTATACAAGATCACGGTCCTGGTTGACCCAAAGGGGATGGTTAAGGAGTCAAATGAGAATAATAATGTCAAGGAATTCATGCTCCGCAGGAAGGCATGTATCGACTTCGGTCCACCGCCACCTGCCGGCACCCTGTACGGTAGCCCGGCAGGCAATGTGCCGGGTGATGTAGTGATGGTGGCCCCTAACGGTATAGAGATGTTTGTCTATGATTTCCGTTGGATGGGGGGAGGCGGTACATTCAATTTAGCACGCGTCGAGATGCCTCCGGTACCCTTCGGCACAGGACAGACGATCAACACCAACAACCTTAACCTTGAGTTTGATTTCAGCGGTGTCGGATTTCCCGTTTCAGAAGTAGAACTTCAATACCTTGATCTGGGCGGCTTTGAGAATCTTGGAGTTAACGGGCAGCCCGTGCCGATCTATGCCGGCGAGCTTTCAGCAGCACCATCGCCAATCGCCGGGGTCAACGTTTCTGTGACATCAATCCCTGTACCTGGCGGGAAGACAGGAACAGTTGTTCTCACAGGCGCTGTCCAGAAACTCAGGATAGGCGGCCAGGAATTCTGGATCGATAATGTCTGTGCCAAAGAGTAGTCCCGAAGAGGCATCTGTTTAGATCAAATAATTAAGAATATTGATCAGCAGACCCTGAAGTTGCACAGAATTTCCCTAAACCCCCCGGTATCAAAAGGGGGGTTTTAGGGAGACAAACTATAGTTGGGAGAAAACAATACAGAACCATGATTACAATCTCACTTCAATCGGGCAGCAAGGGTAACTGTATTTATGTTGAGTCCTGTGGTGTCAAGCTTCTTTTTGATGCAGGAATCAGCGGCATACAGGCAGAACGGAGACTCGCCGCACACGGACGTGATATCCGGCAGGTCGATGCCGTGATAATATCCCACGACCACAGTGATCATATCTGCCATGCCGGTGTGTACCAGAGGAAGTATGGTCTGCCCCTTTATGTCACGCCAAAGACCCTGAAGGTTGCAACTGAAAAGCGCGGGCTTGGCAGGCTGAAGGACATCCGCTACTTTCAGTCAGACGGGCTGCTTCAGTTTGGAAGCGTGACTGTCCAGGCGATTCCTACACCGCATGATAGTGTGGATGGTGCTGCATTTGTCGTCATCTCGAACAATAAGCGTCTCGGTATCCTTGCTGATCTCGGACACCTCTTTGACGGGCTGGACCGTGTTGTTGCATCCCTTGATGCGGTCTTCATTGAAAGCAATTATGATCCGGATATGCTTGCAAACGGTCCCTATCCTGCGTTTCTGAAAAAGCGTATAGAAGGCCCGCAAGGCCACCTCTCAAACATTGAGGCTGCTGAGCTGCTCCGAGAGTCTGGTGCAGATTGTCTGAAATGGGCCTGTCTGGTGCATCTTTCGGAGAACAACAATGTTCCTGACCTGGCACTCCGCACACACCGCGGGATTGTAGACCCGAACCTTACACTCTATACTGCCAGTCCATACATGTCATCAGAGGTTCTGTCTGTCTGAAGTCAAAAGGTGATCAATGAGCGGTTGCGAAAGATGACGCGCTTCGGCATCGTTCAGCGCTCAGTGTTTGGCGAGAACCCTGAAGTATTTCATCATCTCAATAGTTAAACAGGAGCCTTGGGACACCTGGGGTCCGGGTAGTAGTGCTTGTCCGCTCCAAAGTGCTTAATGCTCTCCCTGACACACCTTCCTGGAAAATAGTGGCAGGCCTCGAGGCTTTTACAATCCCTGCATGGGCCGTCAGGGAATAGCTCTTTTGGTGGAGAGGATATGCTTTTCGCCTCCGGAGAATTCCACATCTCCATGATCGACTGCGTCTTAAGGTCGCCCATAATGTACTGACGCTGATAGTATAGCTCCTCACACATAGTGACCTTACCGTCTGGCAAAAGGGCAAAGTTTTGCCTGCCACCACTACAAAAAGACCTTCCTTCCCAATCCTTTTCCCGTTCGTCAATGGAGACTTCCTCGTATGGTTCAAACACCTCTCCCGGATTAAAGCTTATGTCAGGTCTTGATTCAAATATCCTTTCTGATTCTTCGAGTATGACTCTATACTCTTCACTGCTGATCGGGAAGTCCCCTTTGTGGTTGAACCGCGAATTAGAATAGGGTGACTGGGTTACACGGTATACATTTTCTTTTGTTGCTAAAAAGCGCATAAGGTCGCTTACTTCCCCAAGAGTATATGATGTTATGACCGTATTCGTCCTTACCCCTATGCCGGCCTCTTCAAGGTAGTCAAGTGTTTTTAGTATTTTTTCACCATAACCCTTAAGACCAACAACCTTGTCCAGCACCTTTGGATTTAAGGCATCTATGCTTATCTGTATTGTCTTTAACCCGATATCCTTAAGCCTCCTTACATCCTCTCTTGAAAGCGGATACTTGGTGGGCAAATTAACCTCTAATCCCAATTCGGACAACTTCTCCATAAGAGGAAAGAAGTGTTTGTAGCTGACCGGCTCACCACCGGAAAGATCTATTGAGTGCATACCAAGTCCTTTTGCCTCTTCCATTATCTCCTGTACCCTCCCGAATTCAAGGGCCTTTATGTTATTTGAATAAGATTCCGTGCTGTAGCAGTAGTAACAGTTCTGGGTACAATTCAACGTTGGCATAAAGAGCATCTGAAGAGGTATCCTGAGCCTGGGGTCTTCGAAGTTTTCGGATTTTTTAGGAACAATAAGGGTACTTATGTCAGGGAGGTCATCTCTTGCCGGTGTCTCTGAGTCAACTTTATTCAATACCTCATAAACCTGGATGTCCGGTCCAAGCTTGCTCTTTAACATATTTTGAAGGACATTCCCGATCTTCCGGTCGGGTTTGGTGCTGAAGAATAGCTCGCTCCAGCATTTTACAGCCTCATCAATCTCCATTGAACCGTCCATCATTCCAAGGAAAACGGCAAGTTCAGTATTAATCGTCTGCAAAAAATCACTCAATTCAGACTCAACAGGATTCTTCACATATATGATACTCCTGTCAACATCACGTCTCATACCTACTTCATGGTGTAATTGATATTTCATTTCTGTATACTCCTCCTGATATTTGTTTCGGGACGGTCCATCTCTGTTATCTGTTAACAGTTCTGTTAATAGTTAAGTAACTCTAATCTTCCTGCTCTGCAGGTGTATTTGTTATTGTCAGGATATCGCCAAGTATATTCTCTCTGCTAAGCTGAATGGTAGGTTGAATCACTTGCGAAGTTTTCTTGGAAGTTCCGGTGGCACATGTATAGCATCCACCTCTACAACCGCCGGTGCAATAGGAACCGCAATTTGCCGTTGCCTCGCTAAAGCCTATATTAAGACCACTGCTGATAGTATATCCCTTTTCCTGCAGGATGGCCTTAATTTCACTCAGATCAAACTTTTGTCTTTTTTCCATGTAATCTCCTTTCAATGGACCGTCCCGATGACGCGCATTTAAAATGGTATTAATCCGGCAGATATTCAGAATGACCTTTTGTCTGCAATATAATGAATGTCATGCATTGAACCAAATCAAGAACCTGCAATATTTCTGCTTTTTTTGCTCTCCTGAAGAAAAGAATCTCAGGAAGTCGGACCAGCTAATATTAAAAATGTTACCTGTTTCTCCATGTAGAGAGATGGTAATGTCCTATAAAAACATGACATTTTTGTTGGTGAAAGTATTGCATTATCAGGAAGCTGAGTAAAGGGAATTTTCACGTTTTGGAGATATTATTTTGCGCTTGTGGAAAAATACAGGGACGCCCCCTTCTCTTCATGCTCGGCTAAGGCATAGAGGCAGCATGCATTTAACCAGTGAAGAACCTGCTCTTTACACACCCCCTGCCTTCTCAAAACTACCTTTTACCTGCCTGCTCTCCCCCATCACCTCGTCCGCTCTTACCGGCGAACTCTCCCCTCTATCAAGAGGGGATTAAGGGGTGTGTTCCTCTTCTCTTTTCCTTCTATTACCACGGCTTTTATTCAGTAAAACCTGCTTGTCTGTTTTTATTTGCCGGTTTAATAATTCCATTCTTGACAGGCACCCATAAGTATGATATAAGAGAAGCATGGCCTGTTCCTGAGTATTGCCAGGAATAACAACCACCGTTCAAAAAAAACATTTTTCGGGGAAATGGAGGGGGGATCATGATAAAAAAGATAAATACTGGTGTCTTTTTTGTTGGACTGTTGTTAACCCTGTTGATACCAGGTATTGCCGGTTATGGTGTTGCTGCGATGACAGGAGCGATAACTGAAGAGATTCTGCCTGTACCGGCGTCCAATCCCCTTACCCCTGAAAAGATTCAGCTTGGCAGGAGGCTGTTTATGGACCGGAACCTCTCAGATCCGGATGCCGGCAGGACGAGGGTTGCATGTGTCACATGCCACAGTCCCATGTTCGGTTTTTCCGATGGCAGTGTTCGCTCTACGGGTGTTTATAACCGCCAGGGGAAACGTAATTCTCCTACCGTATTCAACTCGGCCTTTCAGCACAGCCAGTTCTGGGATGGCAGGGCGCAGTTCCTGACAGACCCGGTAACAGGAGATGTCCTGCCTGGCACCAGTCTTGAAGCCCAGGCACTCGGGCCCGTCCAGGATCCCCTGGAGATGAATAACACACCGGAAAATGTTGTAGACTATGTGCTTTACAGTTACAGGGAAGCTCTGCTCAGGGCATTTCCCGAAGTCGAGCAGTATGTAGGCACCTCTTATGAAGTCCCTGTGGTATTCCAGGCAGTGGGAAAGGCGATTGCCTCCTATGAGCGGACCATCCTGGCGCTTGACTCTCCATATGACTCGTATGTTGCAGGAATCACAGGGTCACTTTCAGATGCCCAGATAAGGGGACTGGGCATATTTGAGGGCAAGGGCAATTGTACGACTTGCCACCCGGCCCCCCTGTTTACAGATGTCACTTACGCCAATGCACCGGATGGCGGTTTCCATAATATCGGTGTTTTTCGTCAGGGTTATGAGACAGGAACGAACGATGCCTCGGGAGGACCGCTTTTCCCGAATACCGATATGCCGGAATACGAGGGATATGACCTTGGACGTTACTATGTGACTGGGGCCCCTGCTGATGTCGGTAAGTTCAAGACGCCAACCCTGAGGCAGCTGCTCTGCACCTATCCCTACATGCATAACGGCAAGTACAGCAGGATCAGGGATGCTGTGGAATTCGTTGTCAGGGGGACTGTGGCGGGCATCAGTGACCCGTATGAAGGCGATTTTGTCGGTACTCTGTCGCCGGTAATTGCCGATATAAGAAATCAGGTATGGACCGAGGATGAAATAAGTGACCTCTCTCTATTCCTGGAGTCACTGTCCGGAGGCCATATGTGTGGCGGTGGCCGGGGTATGTAAGGCAGACGAGCCGAAACCGTCTGCTTTACGTAGAGGTTTTTCACCAATTGCATCTCAGAAAATTATACGTTCGTGCTCGAGGATGCTGTGAGGCCGCAGATGCCTTTGTGGAGAAATTAGATCAGGTTTTCTTTAACGTATGTTGGCGCATCTGCTTTGAATGGCGAGACAAAGATGTTTACAACGTAGAAATTGTTGATTATCATTATGTTTTTAAGGGACATATGAGGGGCAGGACATTTTGTGCCTGTATCTCAGCTTATTTATGCCTTGTCAAGAGGTGTAGACCTGAACTTCCCCATGATTCTCATGGTGCCTATGAATAAAAAGGATGGGGGCAGGATTAAGCTGCGATGAGCTGTGAACTGCGTTCATTTACTTTGTTAATCTTTTCAGGAGTATATCTTCTACGTTTTGACGGGCATCGAGAAGTGAAACTATATAGATGTTTTTTTCAGCTACTCTGTACATCAGCCTCCAATGAGATACGATCAACTCACGATACTGAGTAATCCCTTGCTCTTGTAACTCCGGGACTATTCGGCCCCGTTGGGGCGACAGGTTAAGACCGTTTGCTTTATTTTTGATTTTCCTGAATATTTTTAATGCGTTGAACTGGTTGTCCCGGGAAATGTATTCAATAATATCAATTAAATCATTTTCAGCAGTTTCTGACCATACAACTTCAAACTTTCGCTTCATTTTGCAAGCAACATCTTTTCTATTTTTTCAAAGACCTTATCCTGGCTTTTAGCTTTTCCTTTTTTAATATCCTCTTCTCCTTGTGAAAGAAGTTTAAGAATACCTATGGCGTTTCTCATGTTTTCATAGCTTTGAGGGTCTTGAAGAACAGCCTTGGGTTCACCGTTTTGTGTAATAATTATGGGACGGTGAGTTTCATTAATCTGTTTAAGAATATCAGCTGCTTTCGACTTTAGATAAGTAACAGATTTAATGTCTTTTGTTATGTTCATAACTCCACCTCCAGTCTTTTTATGGTATTATTTTCGGACTGAAAAGTCAAGCTTGCGAATTGTCTCATAAAAATCTGTAAGGAAGTGTGCAACAAGAAAGTCAGCTAAGTTCTAAAGGAAAAGAACTCAAAGTTCCTGTTTGCAGGCATCTGTTTAACTGTTTTGCCACATGTAAAGATTTGACCCCAGGTCTTTATGTTTTCTCTTTCCCTTGTTTTAACTTCCCCCATTTTTTCGAAAATGAACTGTGACCACTTTGTAATTTCATTTTTTGTCGATTATTCGTGGGCTTATGTTATTTGATGCCTGTTTTTTGGGGGAACTCCTGTAAAGTTTTACCTTGCAGGATCAGCATTTTTTCTGCTAAAATTATAACAGACTTAAAAAGCGATTTCTTATCTGTTAGTGACGGAATAATGCAGACATGAAAACATTCAAGCAATTAATCGAAGAAGCATTACCTGAAGTCAACGAGCTGTTTCCCTGGGACCTGGAAGAGAAGCTGGCGGAAGACGACAGTATTCTGCTGCTGGATGTTACCGAGCCGAATGAATACGCCACTGTTCATATCAAGAACACCATTAATGTCCCTCGCGGTATTCTTGAGGTCTCCTGTGACTGGAACTACGAAGATACGGTGCCGGAACTGGCAGGTGGCCGGGACCGGGAAATCGTGGTGATCTGCCGTTCCGGCAATCGCAGTGTATTGGCGGCTTACACCATGAAGCAGATGGGCTTTACGCGAGTGAGCTCACTGAAGACCGGGCTGCGTGGCTGGTTCGATTACGAGCTACCGCTCTATGACGGGAATGAAGCAGAAGTGCCGGAAGAGGTTGCCGAGGAATACTTCTCCCGCAAGCCACGTCCTGATCAGCTGCAACCGAACTGAGAGAAGTGCGGAACCCAATTTCAACTTTGGGGACATCCTAATCGATTCCAAACTTGGGGGTCAAGTCTGATCTCGGAATCT
>JAADGU010000095.1 GCA_013152195.1 Nitrospirota bacterium | reverse complement strand
TCACTGCCCTTAACTCCTTCCACGGACGAACCCTTGCAACCCTTACGGCAACCGGTCAGGAAAAGTTCCATAAAGGCTTTGAACCCCTTGTTCCCGGGTTCAGACATATCCCCTTCAATGACCTTGAGGTATTAAAGGAAACAATAAGTGATAATACCTGTGCCATAATGCTCGAACCCATTCAGGGCGAAGGCGGAGTTGTAGTGCCTTCCCCTGACTACCTGAAGGAGATCAGACGGATATGTGATGAAAGGGGCATCCTCCTCATACTCCAGACCGGAATGGGAAGGACCGGCAAGCTCTTTGCCTATGAGCACTTCGGCATAGAGCCGGATATAATGACCCTGGCAAAGGGTCTTGGAGGCGGGGTTCCGATAGGGGCGCTGCTTGCCAGGGAAGAGGTGGCAGAAGCGTTTGTGCCGGGCAGTCATGCATCCACTTTTGGCGGCAATCCACTCACAACCCAGGCCGCAATTGCAACAATTGAGACAATCCTTGAAGACGGTATCCTCCTTGAGGAATGTGAGAGGCTGGGAAAATATTTTATCGGACGACTGTCACGCCTTAAAGATACGTTTTCAAGTATAATAGTGGAGATAAGGGGGCTGGGGTTAATGATCGGGATGCAACTGACAAGGGATTGTGCCCCTATAGTTAAGGCCTGTATGGAAAAAGGGGTGCTGGTTAATTGTACAGCGAACAACACGCTGAGATTTACCCCTCCGCTGATAGTAACGGAAAAGGAGATAGATACGGTGACGGATATAGTTGAAGATATTCTTGCGAGGCTGTCATGAAAAGAGATTTTCTCAGGCTGTGGGACTTCAGTTCAGAAGAGATCAGCAGTATTGTTGAACGGGCAATCGCCTTGAAGGCCGGAGCAGATGCCAACAAATGCCCGTTAATAGGGAAGAGCCTGTGGCTGCTCTTTGAAAAACCATCTACAAGGACACGGATATCCTTTGAGGTTGGTATTTACCAGCTCGGTGGACAGTCCATATATATGAAACCATCTGAAATCCAGATCGGACGGGGTGAAAGCACTGCCGATACTGCAAGGGTGCTTTCACGATATCTTAACGGCATTATCATAAGAACCTTTGAACATACAAAGCTTGAGGAATTTGCCGCCAACTCCAATGTTCCGGTAATAAACGGCCTCAGCGACCTCCATCACCCCTGCCAGGTACTGGCTGACCTCATGACCATCAAGGAGAAGAAAGGGATACTTGAGGGTATAAAGGTTGCATATATCGGTGACGGAAATAATGTGGCAAACTCCCTCATGGAAGCCGCTGGAAGAATGGGGATAGTGTTGAATATTGCCTGTCCCGAAGGCTATGAGCCGGACCTTGATATACTCGAGCAGGTAAGGAGCGGCAAGGGAGAAGTTGTTATCCTGAGAGATCCGAAAGAGGCGGCAGGCAGGGCTGATGTAATATACACTGATGTATGGGTAAGCATGGGGCAGGAAGATAGTGCTCAAAAGAAGAAGAAAAAATTCAGTGCCTACCAGGTTAACTCCTCGCTGCTTGCGTGTGCAAAAAAGGACGTGATTGTTATGCACTGTCTCCCTGCTCACAGGGGTGAGGAGATTACGGATGAGGTTATAGACGGTCCTCAGAGTGTAGTCTTTGACCAGGCAGAAAACAGACTTCACACACAAAAGGCACTTCTTGAAATGCTCATAAAATAAAGATTCACCTGGAGTCTTCCGGTAACAGGACTGCATAATTAAATATGCCTTGTGAGTGAGCCACTTTATATAATACCCCTTGGCGGAGTCGAAGAGGTCGGCGGGCTGAACATGACCGTCCTGCAATACGGCGATGACCTGATAGTCGTGGATGCAGGACTGATGTTTCCTGAAGACGAGATGCTCGGCATTGATTTCGTCATTCCCGACCTTACCTATCTCATAGAAAATCGTGAAAAGGTCAGGGCGGTGATCATAACTCACGGGCACGAAGACCACACAGGAGCACTGCCTTTCCTCATCAGGGAACTCGGCGGTTCAGTGCCTGTATACGGTACCCCCCTTACACTTGGCCTGCTTAAGGAAAAGCTCTCTGAACACAAGGTTTCTGCTCCTCTCCATACTGTAAAACCCCGGGATACCGTTAAACTTGGCGAGTTCACTGTGGAGTTCATACGTGTAACTCACAGCATTGTTGATGGGGTGGGACTCGGCATCCACACCCCTCATGGACTGATCGTTCATACAGGTGATTTCAAGATTGACCCGACCCCCGTGGATGGCGAGCTGCTGGACTTCCACAAGTTCTCTGAATATGGCGACAGGGGGACATTGCTCCTGATGTCTGACAGTACCAATGCTGCTGAAAAAGGCGGATTCACATATTCGGAAAAAGAGGTCAGAAGGGCCTTTGAGGACATCTTCTCCGCTGCCCCCGGACGGCTCATTATTGCCACCTTTGCCTCCAATATACACAGGATACAGCAGGTAATCGATGTGGCCGTAAAATACGGAAGAAAGATAGCCATATGCGGCAAAAGCATGGTATCAAATGCACAGATAGCCCTGGACCTCGGATATCTCAGGCTTCCGGCAAAGACATGGCTCAGCCTTGATGAAATCAGGAAACTGCCTGACCGGGAGGTGGCTGTAATAACAACAGGCAGTCAGGGTGAACCCATGAGCGTTCTGTCAAGGATAGCAACAGGTGAGCATAAGACCATAAAGATCAAGCCGGACGATACGGTTGTGCTTTCTGCAAAGGTAATACCCGGAAACGAGCGTTCCATAGGAAAGATTATAAACCACCTCTTTCGCAGGGGAGCAAATGTAATTTATGAGAAGGTCTCCGAGGTCCACGTCTCGGGACATGCATCAAAGGAAGAGCTGAAACTGATGCTTAACCTTGTAAGGCCCAAATATTTTATGCCCGTACACGGCGAGTACAGGCACCTTATCTATCACTCAAAATTAGCAGAGAAGCTGAATATACCTAAAGAAAATATCTTTATAATGCAGGATGGACATGTCCTTGAAATCAACAGTGAAGGGGCGAGAAAGAACGGAAAGGTTCATTCCGGCAGGATATTTATTGATGGAAAGGGCGACATCAAGGATATAGTGCTCAGGGACAGATGGAGGCTTGCCCATGACGGCATAGTCCTTGTAATCATATCAGTGGAAAAACCATCGGGCCGTATCACCTCAGGCCCGGACATAATATCAAGAGGATTCATCTTCGAGGAGGCATCAACTGACGTAATCTCCGAGGCGAGAAGAGTGGTTGCCGAGACCATAACAGGCCTTGATCCCGAAGTGCTCCAGGACCTCACACTCATGAAGGCCAGAATAAGAAATACCCTGAAGAAGCATATTTACAAAACCATGAACCGGAGACCCATGATAGTGCCTATCATATTTGAAATATAATCATGATATAATTGAGAAGATGAAAAGAAAGTTATGGATTTCAGGAGTGGTGGAGTTGAGGAGTATCTGAAAAATAGTTTTATAGTATTACTGAAAATTATCGAGAGGGGTCAGAATGAAACGTTGGCTATCTGTTATAACAGTTCTGTTGCTTGGGCTGACCGTTCTGTATGCGTGCACTGAACTGAAGAGATCAAAACCCATCCTTCCGCTGAACGAATACGAAAAGATGATAGCCGGACGCCTTGATGCAGAATATGTGGGAACCGAGACCTGTCTGTCCGCATGTCATGCGCATGATGAAATCAAGGCCGCTTTTGATGCAAGCACAATGGGGGCACAACTCAGGAGAGAGTCAGGACTGCCCCTTGTTGACTGTGAATCATGCCATGGTCCCGGAAGCCTGGCAATTAAGGGCATAACCAGGAAACTCGTTGAGGAAAACAATAAAAAGGGGATCAAGACAAAATGTAACTACAAAACCCTGATCGATATTAATAACCTGCCGGCAATTGCAAAGAGCCTCATATGCCTTAAATGTCATACAGGTAATGCCACCTTCAACCTCCATGAATGGAGTGCCGGTACTCACGCAGTAAACGATGTATCCTGCTCAGACTGTCACAGGATACATGAAGGCCCTGACCTGAAGGTAAGACCAAAGGATACAGCCACCATGTGTTTTAAATGTCATCAGGACATAATGGCCTACTTTAAGATGCCAAGCCATCATCCTGTGCCTGAGGGAAAGACATACTGTACTGACTGTCACAATCCGCACGGCTCAACCTCGGAAAAGCTTCTGAGGAAGCCAACTGTTAAAGAGGTCTGCACCCGCTGCCACGGGGAGAAGGAAGGCCCCTTCCTGTACGAACATGCCGACCTGACAGAGGATTGCCTCAACTGCCATACTCCTCACGGCTCTCCCAACAATAACCTCCTTGTCGTGAGAGAGCCGTTTCTGTGCCTGCAATGCCATCAGAGCCATAGAATAAATACTGCCACGGGTGAACCTAAAAGCATTGCATTGAAAGGCTTCTTCTTTACCAGATGCACAAACTGTCATAGTCAGATACATGGCACTGACATACCATCACCGGGAGGCACAGGAAGATTCATCCAATGATGAAAACCCGGCCAAGAACAAGGACCTCAGATGTAACAGGGAGACTCTGCTTTTATCGGAATATCTCCCGTTATCTCTATGTGCCTGTAGCTATTGTTGTCCTGACTTTACTTCTCCCGGCCCTTCTCCGGGCAGAAGAAGATCCGGATTACTCATACAGTTCCAGGTACTCTCTCGGGATTGGTTATAACTGGTCCAGCCTCGACGGCTCTAAGAGGGCAATAGAATACCAGTCAGGAATCAAGTCACCTGCACTGAGGACAGGGATCGAGATATATCCCCTGCCCCACAGATTCTATCTTGATTTTCTCACTTACGAAAAAGACGATCTCTACGTCGATACAGGCTATGCATAC
Organism: Nitrospirota bacterium; assembly: GCA_013152195.1. Lineage (GTDB taxonomy): Bacteria > Nitrospirota > Thermodesulfovibrionia > Thermodesulfovibrionales > JdFR-85 > BMS3Bbin07. The sequence goes on along the minus strand of JAADGU010000095.1, from coordinate 9,732 downwards.
AGGGAGATACTGCTCTCAAGGCTGATCATGAGAGAACTTATACACAATCTCGACCACTACAGATTCCCTGATTCCAACCCCGACGAAGTCAAGAGAAAATATGATGACAGAAACATAGAGGGAGTCTATCAGACAGATAACAGGATAAGCAGTTTTTTCCTGAGACTCAAGACCCCGGACTATCCCGTTCATCTCTATTCAAGATATTTCAGGTATGACAAGAAAGGTGACATTCAACAGAGGTTTCTCATCGGGACTTTCAATGACATGACTGTAACGTCTCAGGGCAGGCAAATCGATTTCAGGACAGAAGAGTTGGTTGTAGGCTCCAATGGTCATTTTGGCCCTGTAGAGATTGAGTATTCCCATGGAGAGAAAAACTTTGTTCCCAGGGGAAATACAGTTCTGTCAGACATCTATCCTGCAACCAGTGTCAGACCCGGGGATGTCTATCCCCATAACCTGATACCGGAAACCCGTACATCTTCCGATTATATAAAAGTCCACTCATCTTACACCGGCCGTATTACTGCCTCGGCATCTGTTGGCAGTGTCAGACAGTCAAACAGGGACAGCAGTGTAAAGAGGGATATGATTCTTGGTGCAGGCCAGTTAAGTTACATACCTATGGACGAACTATCCTTCTTTCTGAGGTTCAGTTACAGGAACACGGACGAGGACGCTCCTGCAACAACCGCACTCAAGGGTCTCACCAATGAGCTGACTTATGAAGTACGCCCCCCACTGGATGTCAGGCGCAGGGAGGTCTCACTGAATATCAGGGCACGCCCCTTAAGGAGCATTAATCTTGCAGGCATTTACTCTGTCAGCAAAAAAGACCGCTCTGCTACAGAGGAGTGGTTGCTGGCTAACAGGGACACAACGGTAAACATCCTTACCCTTAAAGTCTACGGTACGTTATTGAAAGGGGTAAAGTTCAGAACCAGTTATAAATATAGTGACCTTAAGAATCCTGTCTATAACACAGAGCCGGACCTGTCCCATGAACTCAAGTTTTATACAAGTTATTCTCCGTTTCCAGGAATCCTGGCCGTTCTGACCTATAACCTTAAGAAAGAGATTAGGGACAAACTCAGGTTCATCGACAATGCCACGGATATACCTCTGGAGGCTGGACAAAGGAATAATACCACCAACAATATACTCGGCCTCGTCATGCTCACTCCAGGAGAAAAGACATCTGTTACCCTGGAATGTGGATACTACAGGAATAAACTGAGACAAACACTGATGTATTCCACATTTTCAGGTGACGGCTCTTCCACCCCCGGTGATGCCATTATGGAAAACGGAGTACCTTATAGTGACGAGTCAACCTCCTACTCTATAGGTGTCACTCACCAGATCAACGACAAGACGGATATTTCTGCCGACATGGGTCAAACACATTCAAAAGGGAAATTCCGGACCAGTAATCCACTGTCTGAAAACATTGCCTCGTTCTCCATGCTCAAGGTAACAGAGACCGCCCTCTCCATCAGGAGCAGCTATGCAATAATCAACGGCTTTGGTATCGAAACAATGCTGGGTCTCAGAGACTATAATGACAGGGTAGACGACTATAATGATGGTAAATTCTACCAGGCAATCCTGATTCTGACAAAGAGGTGGTAAAATAAAAAGGTTGATTCTATCAATCCTGATACTTCTCTCAATCGTCGCAAGCACTCTCCATGCTGCAACAAAGGAGAAGATTATTGCAGGGGTGGTCTTCTCAGGCGACCTGCCCTTTTACAGGGAAATACACGAGGAACTCGTGAGGAAACTGTTTGATCAGGGCTATGACCAGAAGATCCGGTTCATTGTACAGAGACCCAACCCTGACACACTTGCCTGGAGCAATGCCATAAGAAAGGTAATCGCCTATGATGCCTCTCTCATAATCGTTTATGGTTCCGGAGCTGCCCGTGCTGCTCTGTATGAGTCTTCCTCAATTCCAATTATATATGCTGCAGTTTATGAACCTGAGAGGTCAGGGATAAAAGGAAAAAACATACGAGGCGTTGGGTACAAGGTCCCTGTATCAAGCATCATCCGCTATTTGAGAAAGACAGGTAATATCAAGAAGATAGGTGTATTATACTCAAAATCTGAACCAAGCACCCAAACCCAGTACAACGATGTAAAGGATGTATGCAAAAGCCTGTCTATCGATGTTGTGAAGATACCCGTTAAGAGGCCGGGAGAGATTGGTGAAAGATTAAGGCTCTTATCCTATGACAGCCTCCTGCTTACAAGCAGTGCACTTATAAATAAATATTTTCCGGACTATATTCTGGTTTTCAAGAAAAAGTCTGTTCCACTGGTTTCGATCATGGAAGGACTTGAAGAATATTCTCTCATAACTCTTTCTACCGACCCCCGCAAACAGGGGGCCATACTGGCTAAAAACCTCATCCAGTTCATAAACAACGGCAACATAGACAGTATTAAAAATACTGACCTGTTAAAAAACTCCCTTACATTTAACATGAAGCTTGCTATAGAACTTGGCCTGGATATCCCTGTAGAACTATTAACAGAATCAGACAGGGTGATAAAATAATAATGATACGATTTATTGTCATAGCAACATTATTCTGCTTTATCCTTTCCACACAAGCACCCATGACTCATGCAGAAAACAGGGAGCTTCTGATAGGACTCATCCCGGAGCAGAATATATTCAAGCAGATAGAGAGATATAAACCACTTGCCAGGTACCTTTCGGAAAAAACAGGTATAACAGTCAGGTTGACGATACTGAGCCGCTATGGTGATATTATAGACAGGTTTGTTCAGCGGGGACTGGACGGTGCATTCTTTGGGGACCTGACAGGAGCCCTCGCCATTGAGAAACTCTATATAGAACCTGTCGTGCGTCCTGTAAATCTAGACGGTTCTACTTACTCCTATGGTTATATAATTGTAAGAAATGACAGCGGGATAAAGACTGTAGCTGACATGAAAGGAAAGGTATTAGCCTTTGTGGACAGGGCAACAGTGACAGGCTATCTCTTCCCTCTATCCTATTTCAGATCTCACGGAGTAGAAAACCTGAATGATTTCTTCTCGGAGTTTTATTTTACAGGAAGCCATGACTCCTCTGTCTATGCCGTACTTGATGGAAGGGCTGATATAGGCTGTGTAAAAAATACCATTTATAATAATCTCGTCTCCAGGGACCCGACGATCAAAAGTGAACTGCGGATCATTGCAAAATCTCCTCTTATGCCTGAAAGCACCTTATGCCTGAGAAAGGATCTTCCGGAAGATATAAAAAAGATGATAAAAGAAGTGCTTCTGACAATGGACCGCAACGACGAGGGAAGGCAGATTCTTGCAAAACTTCAGGCAAGAAGATTTATAGCGGCATCTGTTGAAGACTTCAAGCCAGTTTATGAAATGCTGAAAACAGTTGGAGAGGATATAGAAACATACCAGTACAGGGTCAGATGAAAGAAAAAACCTCAAGGCTTTTTACTGCCGGAGCCCATAAATGCGGAAGAAAATAACACAATATCTCTTACTCATCTTTCTGCTTTTCGCCCTCAGCGGAGGAATAGCAATTACGGCATTATCCCAGGTAACAAGAGACCTGAAAAGCCTTATAACCCTTCATAAAATCGAAATTATACGTCAGAACCTCGTAATTAACCTGCAAACAGTACAGACCAACCTTTACACAATAGGGACATCTTTTGGTCCTGACCTCGATGTAATCGTCGACAACGTCAACTCCCTCGACAAGGCAATTACCACTTGCACAGGATGCCACCATAGCGCGATACTTACCAGAAAACTGATCCGGTTAAAGAGATTCACCGAAAAATACAAGGAAGCGCTCAGTGCCTTTATAACTACCACGGCAAACCCTGAACGTGTAAAGAGACTGCAGATGGCAACAGCAGAGATAGGGGAAATGCTGTTGCAGAACACACGCGAGATGGCATTTATCACCAATCAGAAACTCAAGGAAAAGTCAGGAATGGCCTTGCGTAAAGTTGAGCGTATAAAACAGATTCTCCTTGCAAGTCTCCTGGGCATAATGCTGACCGGTGGGATTATAGCGGTTAACCTTACAAGTGAGATACTCAAGCCTATACGGGAACTCTCCGATGCCGCAAGAGAGGTTGCCTCAGGTAATCTCGGTTATACCATAGATTATTCCGACGCCACCGAGTTTGGACATCTTGCCAGGGTATTCAACGAGATGAGTCTTTCGCTGAAAGAAGGGCATGAGAGGAACATGAACTACATGATGAGGCTAAGCGGATTATACAGGCTGACCCTTTCCTTCCATATGGTAACCAACAAACAGGATATCATAAGGGAGCTGGTCTTCGGTGTTGCCGAAATCATCAAGACAGAGAAGGTTCTTGTATTCTTATATAACAGGGAGCAAGACAGGTATGCCTCGGCTTTTCCTGCCTATGGCTTTACTGACAGCGATGTTGAAAACTGGTCTTACGAGCCCTCTTTCATAAACAATCTTTATCTTAAAAGCAACAAACGCTCCATAATCATCCAGCCTGAAGACCGTATAACGAAACAACTCCTGTTTAGAGGAAATGACAATATTCGCAATCTGGCTGTAATATGGCTGAAACAGAAAGGAATACTTACAGGTTTTCTCATGACTATCAATAAAGAGGGAGAGGAGTTTGATGAAGAAGATATAAGGCTTCTCAGCGTAATTGCAAATAACTTTTCGGTTGCCATGGATAACGCCCAGCTTTACAGAAGCCTGCACACCCAGATGCAGAAACTCAAAGACACACAGGAACAGCTTGTACAGGCTGCCAAACTTGCTGCTATAGGTGAACTTGCTGCCAATATTGCCCACGAAATCAATAATCCACTGACAAGCATACTCGGATATGCAGAACTCATGAGGGAGGAAGAAGATGTTGAGAGTATCATGCGTGATCTTGAGATTATAGAATCCGAATCTCTCAGAGCAAGAGATATAGTCCGGCAGTTACTGGAGTTCTCAAAAAAATGGCCTCTCAAGATAAGCAAGGTTGATATAAACAGGCTACTTAAAGAGGTGATCGATCTCGTCTCTCTCAACCTCAAGGATTCCGAGATTAATATCATCGAGGACTTTTCGCAAGTACCCCAGATAAATGCAGATGCAAATCAGCTCAAACAGGTCTTCCTAAACCTGATCAATAACGCGATACAATCAATGACTAATGGCGGCACTCTCAGCATCAGGACTGAGAAAATAGATAACTCAGTGATGATCGAGGTCTCTGACACTGGCACCGGCATTGCAGACAACGTAGCCCAGAAGATATTTGAACCATTTTTTACAACCAAAAAGGACAGGGGGACAGGACTGGGGCTTCCGATAAGTTACAGGATAATCAAAAAACACGAAGGAAAAATAGAAGTTAAAAAGAGAATGGATAAAGGAACAACCTTCAGGGTAATATTGCCAATCAGGCTATCTTCTTTACAAATATCTCCTTAGCAATATCGATATCAAGTGCAACAGTGGTTTCATCAACCTGAACCACTACAGACGGCCATTTCTGAAGGAGCTTTAATTTGGAACCGGCATTTATGCCAATGGAATTTAACCTGTTAAGACGTGACGGGTCTGAAGGAACGATATAGACAATCCTGCCCCTTTGCCCCACTTCAAAATCAGCTAACCTCATGACCAGTGGTTCCACGTCCACCCTGTACTTCTTGCAACACTCCCCTCTTGGAATGGGCTTGTCGTGAGGACATGTAGGGGGGTGACCAAGAAAGGTACAGACGCTGTCAGTCAGTTCCTTGCTAAGTATATGCTCCATCCTGCAGGCATCCTCATGAATATACTCCTCTTTCATCTCAAAGACATCAGCAAAAAGCCTCTCGGCAAGCCTGTGTCTTCGCACCACACCCCTTGCAATCTCTCTGCCCTCAGGGGTGAATTCCACGTTTTCTCCGTCAACGGTAATGAAGCCCTTCTTCTGCAGTTCAGCAATGATCTCATCTATCCCCTCATCATCAGAGCAACCCTTGAGGCGTTTGAGCCCACCCTTTTCCTCCTCTTCAAGAACCCAAAGGAGTTCCAGGGCTTCTTCCAGTCTTTCCTGTTCCATCTTCCCCATTACAGTCCCGGCCTCTTCGTATGCCAGTCTGTTGACTGCTCATAGGCATGTGAAACCCTTAAAACAGTCTCCTCATCAAAATGTTTACCGATAACCTGAAGCCCGACGGGCAGGCCTTCAGAGGTATATCCGCAGGGACTTGACAGTGCAGGAACCCCCGCAAGATTAATGGATATGGTAAAGATATCACTGAGATACATCTGTAATGGGTCCGAAACCTTATCCCCAATTCTGAAAGCAGCAGTGGGAGTTGTCGGGGTCACTATAACATCAACCTTCTTAAAAGCCTCTTCAAAGTCCAATTTTATGAGAGTTCTCACCTGTTGTGCTTTTTTATAATATGCATCGTAGTAACCGGCTGAGAGGGCGTAAGTGCCAAGCATTATCCTCCGTTTTACTTCAGGCCCGAACCCCTGAGCCCTTGTCTCCATATACATATCAATCAGGTCTTTACCGTCAGCCCTGAATCCATATTTCACACCGTCAAAACGGGCAAGGTTCGAGCTTGCCTCAGATGTGGCAAGTATATAATAAGTAGCAACTGCATACCCGGTGTGTGGCAGTGATACCTCAACTATCTCTGCCCCAAGCCGCTCAAGCACTCCTATGGCGTCTTTGATACCCTGCTCCACCTCGGGGTCAAGCCCTTCTATAAAGTATTCCTTTGGCACCCCTATTTTCAGTCCCCTGATCTCACGGTCGAGTCCTGCTGTAAAGTCAGGCACCTCTAAAGATACGGATGTGCTGTCCCTTGGGTCATGCCCAGAGATGACATTCAGAAGGAGTGCGGCATCCCTTACATTCTTTGTTATTGGACCAATCTGATCAAGTGACGATGCAAAGGCAACAAGGCCGTAGCGCGATACCCTTCCATATGTAGGCTTGAACCCCACCACACCACAGAAGGCAGCAGGCTGCCTAATGGAGCCACCAGTATCAGAACCAAGGGCTCCCAGGCATTCGTCTGCCGCCACGGCTGCAGCAGACCCCCCGCTTGACCCGCCCGGAACCCTATCCAGGTCCCAGGGGTTGTGTGTTACAAAACATCCTGAGTTTTCAGTGGAGGACCCCATGGCGAACTCGTCAAGATTTGTCTTGCCAAGGAGGATATAGCCATCCTGAAGAAGCCTTTCGGTCACAGAGCTCTCATAGGGGGGAATAAAACCCTTGAGCATCTTTGAAGCGCAGGTTGTCTCTATCCCTTTTATGCAGATATTGTCTTTTATCGCGAGTGGAATACCTGAGAGAAGGCCTCTTTCTTCAGATACTTTCAGGTATTCCATACGGTCGTATGCCTGGTCCCTTGCTAAGGAGATAAAGGCCCCTACTCTGTCATCAAGGGCTTCAATCCTGCTGAATACAGAATCCAGTATATCCCTTGAAGATATTTCTCCCTTATCCAGTAAATGCAGTGCTTCAGAGATGCCAAGCCTGAAGAGTTCCAATTAAACCCCCATCTGAGATTAGTGGTAATGTGGTATTAATTATATAGTCTCAATAAAGAAGTTTGCAAGTTTTACACCTGCTGAATTAAACTATAGTGTAAATATGGATCCTGCAACTCATATCCTCACAGGCACACTGCTGTCCAAATGCTTTCCAAAAAGGAAGGCAGCTCTTGCAACACTTGTATTTGCAGCCAATGCCCCGGACCTTGACTACATAACATACCTGTGGGGAGCTGATGTTTTCCTGAGATATCACAGGGGGATTACTCATGGCATAGGGTCTCTTGTGCTGTTTTCCGTGCTTATGGGTTTTTTAATGCATGGAGTCTTCAGAAAGGGATTTGTTTACTTCTCTGTGATATCATTTGCAGGCTATGCCAGTCATCTCATACTGGACCTCTTCAACCGATACCCCACAAGGATATTGTCTCCCTTTGACTGGTCAAAATACTCCCTTGACCTTCTATTCATCATTGACCCATATATTACCGGCGGGCTATTGCTTGGGGTAATACTAACCATGAAGAAAGATAACATGAGGCAGCTGATAGCTGTGGCAACGATGATTTTAATATCCTTCTATCTGACCGGCAGGTTCTATCTCAAGGGACTTTGCAGAAGATTTTCTCAGAACACGCATGGACGAATATCACTACCATCTCTTTCCGCTGCCAAACGACTTCTTGAGATGGTGGTTTATCACGGATTCCGGAAATGTATATAAAGAGGGAACCGTCGACCTGTTTACAAGAAGGGTCAGCGTTAATGACAGGTTCATTTATTCAGAGAAAGCCCCCGAGATAAAGGAATCCAAACAGTTGAGGACCGTAAGGAATTTTCTCTACTTTTCAAGATTTCCCATGCCCGAGATCAGAAGGGAAGGAAATGAGACCATTGTAACATGGCGTGAACTCTCATATTCATTCCTCCCCGGCGAACATTTCATTGCACGGGTAAAGTTTGATAAAATGGGAAGGGCCGTGCAGGAGTATATTAAATTTTAGGCATGCCCTTTGGAAGAGGATTGGAGGATTGGAGAGGTTGGAGGTTTGGAGAGGTTGGCATTACTCCATTACTCCAGTGCTCCATTACTTTACCTCTCCATGCCTCTGCTGTTTCAGGAGAAAATTAAATGGATATACTGAAAAAAGTAAACCAGACGATAAAAAACTCCATGCTGAAAGGCGGAGAGCGGGTGCTTGTCGGTCTCTCAGGCGGGCCTGATTCGGTCTCCCTCCTGCACATACTGAATGAACTGAGGGAAGAGTGGAGACTCTCCCTTGAGGCCATTTATGTTGACCATGGTCTGAGGCCTGAAAAAACCCCATATGAAATTGATTTCTGCGCTGAACTGACAGAAAGGCTGAAAGTCCCGTTCAGTGTTAAAAAAGTGGATGTAAGGGAGTTTTCGGATAAGGAGAACCTCAGCATACAGGAGGCTGCGAGACATCTCAGATACCTCGCATTTGAGGAACATGCCTTTCAGACAGAGACCGACAGGATTGCAACAGGACATAATGCCGATGACCAGGCTGAAACCCTTGTCATGCGGCTTTTACGAGGGTCCGGGCCAAAGGGTCTCTCCGGTATACCGCCTGTCAGGGGACCGCTCATAAGACCTTTAATCATGGTGGAACGCCGTGAGATTGAGGAGTATTTAGATGAGAGAGGCATCAGATTTATTATTGACACATCGAACCTGAAGCAGGATTATCTGCGCAACAGATTGAGGCATGAGGTCATGCCGCTCCTTAAAAAGTATAATCCTAACTTAACGGGGACACTCTGCAGGACAGCCAATATCCTCCGCGAGGAAAATGAGTATATGGAGATTGCTGTGACAAAGTCCCTTATGAGGCTTATAAGCCGTAAAACACGCGATAAAATAGAACTCTTCATTTCGCCCCTTGAGAATATGGAGAAGGTTATCCTCAGGAGGGCTCTCATCAGGGCTATTGAAGAAACAAGGGGGTTGCGGGGGATTGGCCTTGAACACATTGAAGAGATTATATCCCTTATAAGGAGAGGCTCAAGCGGTTCAAGGATTTACCTGCCGGGAGGTATCCGGGTTATAAAGGATTACTCCACGTTGATCATTACCTCGGCAGCGCCTCAAAAACTGGGAGAGCATGTACTGGAGGTTCCGGGAGAAACAGTATTGAAGGAGGCCGGTCTTG
>JAADGU010000097.1 GCA_013152195.1 Nitrospirota bacterium | reverse complement strand
GACTCTTTGTCAGAAACTTGAGGATGTTAAGGGCATTATCAATGTCTGTGAGATTGGTCTTTCCGGGATGTTTCCCGGCCTGTATCATATCTTCCTCAGTGATGCTGCTTACAAGGCCGTTGCCGGGACTGATAAACTCACATCCGGCAAGAACGAGATTGCCGCCCGCAAGTTCATAGAGTGCTGCAGGCTGGTCAGGGTTTTCACCGTAGCGGAGCCCTTTTTCAACCACCTTGCCGGTGGAGGCATCCGGAATCTTCCAGGTCTTTTTTCTGTAAGTAAGTGTCTGGTCTCCGAATTTGATGGTCATATCTGATGGAAAGGGATCTTCCACAATTGTACGGTACATCTTCTTTAACTCACTCATGAGGCCTCCTCTTCAGACTGTTTCTCTGTGTTTTAAGTTTCGCAAGCATTTATAAATCCTGAATCATTCCCAGGATTGCCGATAGAAAACCTGTCAACTTTTGGAAAGAGACATGGGTGCTGAGTTTGAACGGTTTTAATTATCACTTTTGTCTCACCCGGATGGTGAGGCGTGATAATTACCTCGGAGACAGACAGGATGTCTGTCGAGAATGAGTGAAAACTCTGTGCCCGTGTCTCTTTCCATTTCTCATCGCTATTTTCGGGTTATCAACTATAATGGAATATTATTTACCCAATCCAGTAAGATAGTCAACATGTAACCCCTGTTGCCAAAGGGTAAGGGGCAGGATTTCATGCAAATAAAAACCTACACACCATGACAGGTCTTATCTGTGCAGTAGAGTTTGAATATGAAGAAGTATTAAAAAATCTCTCCCGCAGGAGACAGGTGGAGTATGGCGGGCTGATTTTTTACAAAGGCCTCCTCCGGGACAGGCCCCTTGTGCTTGTGGCCTCTGGTGTGGGTAAGACCAATGCCGCCCATGCAGCCACACTCTTTTTGGAGAAGTTCCGGCCTGAGATGATCATAAACTTTGGTGTTGGTGGTGCGTATCCTGATTCAGGTATCAGTGTGGGTGGCATTGCAGTTGCCGATCAGGAGATATACGGAGATGAAGGGGTTGTCACCCCGGATGGATTTATGGATATGAGGGGCATGGGGATTCCGCTTTTATCAGCCTCTCCCGGCTCAGGCCTTAATGTAAACAGGTCCCGTAAACGTCTCTTTAATAAAATCCCCATACACTCCATGCCCGTAAAAAAGGCTTGCAGGATATTGAGGAAACTCTCTTTTAATCCGGGAAAGGGCCCCTTTGTCACGCTTTCCACTGTGACAGGCACTGCAGCAAGGGCAGCGGAGCTGCAGAGAAGATACAGGGCAATATGTGAGAACATGGAAGGGGCGTCAGTGGCCCATATCTGTATGCTTTACGGTGTGCCCTTTCTGGAGATAAGGGGTATAAGCAATATTGTGGAGGACAGGGACAGAAGGAGCTGGAGGTTGAAAGAGGCGGCAGCAGAGTGTCAGAGGGCTGTTATGGGTGTGGTGAGTCAGTGGTAAAAATGTCAGGGCTTGTGTTTCCAGTGGCTGTGCTGCATCTCAGGCATGGAGACAAAAGGGGCCGAAAGTGTTGACAATGGTTTGACGGTATGGATATTATAATATCCCGCGTATATCTGTGGTAACCGGTTGTTGGAAGCGATATGATAGAGTCTTCATTCATTCTCGACGGACATCGTGTCCATCTCTGCGAAATTTGAAACCGTTCAGACTCTATCATGTCGCTTCCTTCCGATAAATGAGGCTTTTTATCACTGGAACCGGGTATAATAGTATTAAATTTAGATGCCGAAGTGGTGGAATTGGTAGACACGCAAGGTTCAGGGTCTTGTGGGGGCAACTCCGTGGGGGTTCGACTCCCCCCTTCGGCACCATTTAAAGAGTCGCTCAGAGTCTTCCCTTGGTAGAAGGAACCCCTTTTCTCCCCCCCTCCATTGCAGTGGCATCATTCAGTGCCCTTCCAAAGGCCTTGAAGATTGCCTCGTAGATATGATGCAGGTCCCTTCCGTACTGTACTGTTATATGCAGATTCATCATTGCATGAGTGGAGAGTGCCCTGAAAAAATCCTCAAACAGTGCCACTGGAAGGTCCCTGAGGCTACCCTTTGACGGTGGTGTCTTATAGATAAGGTATGACCTGCCGCTCAGGTCTATGACCACCTCTGCAAGGCTTTCATCCATGGGGATCTTGGCAAACCCGTATCTCCTTATCCCCTCTTTTTCTCCGAGTGCCTTGTTTATGGCCTCACCGATCGTGATGCCGATATCCTCCATCAGGCCACCTCTATATCTCCGGTTGCCTTCAGGTGAAGGTCAAAAAGGCCGTGGTGGGCCATAAGTGAGAGCATGTGGTCAACAAAGGGGATGGAGGTGTTGATCTCGTGTTCTCCCTTCCCGTCAATCTTTATCTCAACGCTGACATCGGTTTCGTTTGTCTTTCTTTCAATCTTTGCCTTTCTCATCTTCTCTTCCTCCTGAGGGTATTTAGAGTTTGTGTATAAATGTCTTTATGTCGTCATGCCCCAGATACATCCGGGGCATCTGGAAAGCATTGAAAACACTGGATTCCGGCTTAAGAACTGCCGGAATGACAGATAGAGAGACTGACTTTATACACAGGCTCTATTTAGTGACCTTAAAATCTCTATCTGTCATGCTGAACTTGATTCAGCATCTCTCTATTTAGAGTCTGTGTATAAACACAACAATTGAGCCGTCATTCCCGCGGTTTGTTGAGCGGGAATCCAGGAATCCAGTCTTTTCAGTGAGTTCTGGATACCCGATTACAGACTTCGGGTATGACTAAAATAAAAAACAGCAGTTTATACACAGACTCTATTTATATAAATTATATAAAGGCATTTTTTAGCTTGAACAGATTTTAACACATCAGGCAAGGTAGTCATTTACCCTGTCCGGCTCGAATTTTCCGGATGCGAGTATATTTTTAACAAACCGGAATATAGTCATGCGCTGCTCAAGGGTTAGTTGGGGATAGAATACAGGGTGTGCCACCACAGCGCCCCTGAATGCATAAAAGGGAGCAACAACTGACAGTATCGTTTCATCTTCCGTGGCTTCTATATAGTTGTTGTAGAAGAGGGTCAGTGCCTCAAGGAAGACATCCTTTATATGGTTGAAGTACATGATTGAATAGAAGATATAGTTTATTGTAAGGGCCGTCACGTCATCTGCTGCCTCTCCCCATGGTCCGCGGCTTCGGTCCAGAAGCACAAACTTGCTGTTGTTAAACCATATATTGCCGGGATGAAAGTCTCCATGTACCTGACAGAGCCTACTGTGAAGAGGTTTTAGTTTTGCCCGCCAATCCACGCAGAGTTTTTCTATCTCTGCCATCTCCTGATAGCCTATAATCCCGTCAGGGTAAGAGTCAAAGACACCCATAAGACATTCACCGTGGCCTACCGTGTCCCGCAGCTTCCTCCAGTAAAGGGTTTTGGACTCTTTTTTGACTGAATGGATATCTTTCAGATAATTGGTCAGTGCCAGGATTTTTTCCCTGTCTTCCCTGTCGAGTTTTTC
>JAADGU010000093.1 GCA_013152195.1 Nitrospirota bacterium | reverse complement strand
CCTTCAGGTATTCCTCAAGGCTGGCCGAAGCCGGATTTTCAATGTTTTTTAAAAGAAACTTTTCCATAATCTTAATAAGTTCAGCCACGAATGGGCACAAATTCACACTAATTCTTTGCTAAACAATACTTCGTCTAAAGATTTCCTGTGGCCAAGGATTTCAAGTTTTATTCATACTCCTCGAGTATCTCCACTATATTGCCCTCTGTAAGATCAGAGTGAAAGTCCGTATCCACAAGCATTGCAGGCGCCCTGTCACAGGCTCCTATGCACTCCATTATTACCAGAGAAAACCTTCCGTCCCCGGTCGTGCCGCCGGGTTCAATTCCATATTTAGCCTTCAGGAAATCCACAAGACTTTCCGCTCCCATAATCATGCAGGCCACATTTGTGCACAACTGTATAAGATGACGCCCCATGGGGCGGTGTTTATACATGGAATAAAAGGTTGCAACCCCCTTTACAGTGGCCTGCGGCAGGTTCAGGGCACTGGAAACCCTGTCGAGTGCCTCCTGGCTCAGCCAGCCCGCATCTTTCTGTGCAACATAGAGTGCAGGGAGCAGGGCACCCCTCCGGTCGGGGTACTTCTCTGATAAAGCTCTTATCTCTTCAAAAATATCCATAATATGTCAGCTTTCCTGATTTTCAGCTTTTTAATTGTTACCTGTCACATTCTCCAAGCACTATATCGATTGTACCGATATTGGCTACAACATCAGCCACCAGCCCCCCCTCACAGAGTCTCGGAAGTAGCGAGACATGGACAAAGGAAGGGGCCCTTACCCTCATTCTGTAAGGCTTTCCTGTACCATCACTTACAATGTAGAAACCGAGCTCACCCTTTGGAACCTCGGTGGCAACGTATATCTCCCCTTCGGGGGCAGCCATTGGTCCTTTTGTTATCAGCACAAAGTGGTGTATCAATGATTCCATATCCGCCAGCACCCTCTCTTTTGGAGGCAAGGTGAACTTAGGTGCGTCAGGTGTCATTACAGGGCCGCGCGGCAGTCTCTCAATGCACTGTCTGATTATCCTGACGGACTGTCTCAGTTCCTCCATCCTGCAGCGGTATCTATCATATACATCTCCGTTCTTGCCTAAAGGCACATCAAAGTCCACCTTGTCATAGGCATCATAAGGGAAACGTTTTCTTATATCATAATCAACTCCGGACCCCCTGAGTACCGGCCCGCTGAGACCCCAGTTTATGGCCTCCTCCGCCGAGATCACACCTATACCCTTTGTCCTTCCAAGCCAGATACGGTTCTTGTCAATAAGGGTCTCATACTCTTCAATCCTCTTTGGAAACTCCTCGGTAAATTTATACAGGCTGTCAATGAACTCCTGGGAGACATCATTCCTGACCCCTCCGATCCTCGGATAACTCACGGTCAGCCTTGCACCGCAGAGCATCTCAAAGAGGTCGAGCAACCACTCCCTCTCCCTGAAAGAGTATAAAAATACGGTCATTGCACCAAGGTCAAGGGCATGGGTGGCAACCCAGATGATGTGGCTGCTGATACGGGTCATCTCGCAGACTATTGTCCTGATAAACTTTGCCCTGTCAGGTGCCTCGATACCGAAAAGCCTTTCCACGGCAAGACAGTAACCAACGTTGTTGGACATTGAAGAGATATAATCAAGCCGGTCTGATAATGGCAATGCCTGCAGGTAGGTCATCCCCTCGGCAAGTTTTTCAACGCCGCGGTGAAGATAACCAACATGGGGGGTACATTTAACAACGGTCTCTCCATCAAGTTCAAGGACGAGTCTGAGAACACCGTGAGTGGATGGGTGCTGGGGGCCCATACTGACTGTAAGCTCTTTGGTCTGAAGCGGTTTTTCTACCCCTGCCACGAAAACTCCTTGAACTTTTTCGCCTTGTCAAGAACCTCCTGAAAGCCTGGCCACTGCCTCTCAGGCCCCCCTTCAGGATAGTCCTTTCTTAGTGGATGGCCCTCCCAGTCCTCAGGCATCAAAACCCTGCTGAGATCAGGATGACCATTAAACCTTATACCATACATGTCGTAACACTCCCTCTCATGCCAGTTGGCACCAATCCAGACAGGCACCACACTGTCAATATATGCCTCATCTTCACCAACCGCAGCCTTCAGCCTCAGCATGTGCTGGTGTCTCATTGAGTACAATGTATAAACAACCTCAAACCTCGCGGGTTTCTTACCAAGATAATCCACTCCGCAGATGTCTTTAAGATAGTCAAATCTGAGGTCAGGCTCATCATGCAGCCAGCGGCAGATCTCAACAATTCTCTCCTTCTTTATTGCCACAGAGAGCTGTTCCCTGAACTCAATGATATCCAGGACTTCGTCGGGAAATCTCTCTTTAATCCTCTCGGTTATCTCCAGCGGCTCCAACGGAAATACTCCTTTCTGATCTTTTCCTGCAACTTTCCAATTCCGTACATAAGTGCCTCAGGTCTTGGTGGACAGCCAGGCACATACACATCCACAGGAAGGAAGCTGTCACAACCCTGAACAGTGCTGTAGGAACGGAAGATACCACCCGTACATGCACAGCTCCCCATGGATATCACATACCTCGGCTCCGGCATCTGGTCATAGATCCTCCTGACAACCGGGGCCATCTTTTTGGTAACAGTTCCTGCAACTATAAGCAGGTCTGCCTGCCTCGGAGACCCCCTGAAGATCATGCCCAGACGGTCAACGTCATAATGACTTGAACCAGCGGTCATCATCTCAATGGCACAGCAGGCAAGCCCGAAGGTGACGGGCCAGAGTGAAGAGACCCTTCCCCAGTTGATAAGCTTGTCCATCGTGGTGATAATGGTATTGGCACCGGGGATTATCTTAACCCCTTCTTCAACCTCTACCATCGTGGCTGCAGTATCAATTATCATCGTACAGACTCCTGTTCTGGATTGACTATTGACTATCGACTATTGAAGAAGCATCGATTATTAATCGTCATTTTTCATTCGTCAATATGAAATAGTCAATATTCAATCCTAAAATCGTCAATCGTCAATCCCTATTCAATCCTTATTCCCACGTAAACGCATCTTTCCGCCATGCATACACATAGCCCACAAGGAGCACAAAGATAAAGATAATCATCTCTATAAAGGCAAAAAGTCCAAGCTTGTCAAAAACAACCGCCCAGGGATAGAGAAAGATGACCTCCACATCAAATACCACAAAGAGCATGGCTATCACATAAAACTTGACGGAGAATCTGTACCGGGGCTCACCAACAGGTGTAATTCCCGACTCATAAGGCATCAGTTTCTCTTCGTAAGGTCTCTTTAATCTGAACATACTGCCCATAATTAGGGCACCGAGTCCGAAGGCAAGGGAGATGACAAGAAAAATCAGTACGGGTAGGTAGCTTGATGGCAAATAGCTTCCTGGCATGGGTACATATATACAATAAAAAAGATGGCTTTGTCAATAAAAAAAATTAAAGTTCTGCCTTGACAGAAAGCCAAAGCTATGACTTCACTTTATATTAAAATCCCGGAACTGGATTTTCAGTTCCGGTTTATAGTAGAGTTTAAAGGTAGAGTGTAAAATAGTGTAACTATTGAAGCACTTACATAACTTCTGCGCTTCTGCAAGGGGCTGAAAATGGTTTTTGATTTCAAGGGGAAAATTAACTTCCTCAAGGACCTGATCGCAAAAAAATCCCGCCACTCCTTAAGCCTGAAACTGATAGTCGCCATCGGTATCCTCGTATTAACAGGAAGCTCTATCTTCTGGTACATGATAATCATCCGCGGAGAGCAGGAATTCCTCAACAGCTCCATACGCCATACAGCATCATACACCGCAATGATAGAGAAGAGCATATTCATAAATATGCATACCCGCCAGGTTGGAACAATTCAGGATACTATAGAGACCATGGGTTCATCAGAAGATATCAAGAGCATCAAGATATACAATCTTCAGGGAGAGGTCCGCTTCTCAAGTGACAGGAAAATGATCGGAAAGAAGATCGATGTCAATTCCTCCTGCAGGCTCTGCCACACAAACCCCGACAGGCCGCATGAAACACTGAAGATGCAGGACAACAGTATGTGGACAATCATAAAGGATGACCACGGACGGGTATTGAGGTTCTTACGTCCAATTGTTAATCAGAAAAGCTGCTACACTGCATCATGCCATTACCACCCGTCCGACAAGAAGATACTCGGAATCCTGGAAACAGATTATTCCCTCTCCAGCATTGACAGCACCCTCAGGAAGCAGAAAATAGAGACCCTTACCTTCGGGATCATCTTCACCTTCTTCTTCTGTATAGTGCTCTGCATCATTCTCTGGAAGATCCTGATAAATCCCCTGCAGCTTCTGGCAGAAGGGATGCAACGCGTCTCAAAGGGAGACCTCAACCACAGGGTGGAGATAAAGACACGTGACGAACTGGGGATGCTTGCCGAGACCTTTAACTCCATGACTCGGGAGCTGAGACATGCCAGACAGAAGCTGGAGAACTGGGCAAAAGAACTCGAGGCCGAGGTTGCAAAAAAGACAGAGGAGATCAGACGGGGACAGGAGCAGCTTATACACACTGAAAAGCTTGCCTCCCTTGGACGCATGGCAGCAGGTGTTGCCCATGAGATTAACAGCCCCCTTACCGGGATTGTAACCTTTGCGCACCTGATGCTCAAGAGAACGCCCCCTGAGAACAAAATGGACAGGGAGGATCTTGAGGTAATAATCGAGCAGGCAGAGCGTTGCTCAAAGATAATAAAAGGCCTTCTTGGTTTTTCAAGGGCCATACCTGCAGAGCGTGCGGATATTGATATAAACAACACCATCAGACATACCCTCGAGATCATCCAGAACCAGGCCAAGTTTCATAATATAAAGATCATTACTGACCTCTCCCCCGACCTGCCGCGTATTGTAGGTGATGCCTCACAACTTCAGCAGGTCTTCATGAACCTTCTCATCAATGCTGCCGACGCCATGAACGACAGGGGGCAAATCACCATTGCAACGAGACTGATAACCGAAGATGGAAAAGAGTTCATCGAGATAGAGTTCACTGATACAGGTCCAGGAATACCTGAAGAGCATATGAGCAAGCTCTTTGAACCTTTTTTTACCACTAAACCGGTAGGAAAAGGTACAGGCCTCGGGCTCGCTGTAACTCACGGCATAGTAAGAAAACATGGGGGACATATCAAGGTAAAGAGCACCCTCGGCAAGGGCACCAGTTTCTTCATAAGACTGCCCAGGCCAACAAGGGAAACGGATGCAGACAAAACGCAGGGTTCATCCCCAAAAGAGTTGCAATAAGCAAATATTGAATCCCTGAGATTGCTCCATCAACATAAAACGGGAGAAGATTCTATAATTTAAAAGAATAAGGGGCTGACAAGCCCTATTTAGCGGATGCAATCAAAAAACAAGGCAAGGGTACTCATAGTAGATGACGAAGAGATCGTAAGGGCAAGCTGCAGAAAACTTCTGCAGCCCCATGGGTACAGGGTTTCAGAGGCGGAGGACGCCGGGAGGGCATTAAGGCTCATGGAAACAACGAGTTTTGACCTGGCACTCTCGGACCTCAAACTGCCTGATGCAAGCGGAATAGAACTCCTTAAGGATATAAAGGAAGTCTATCCGGACACAGAGGTGATACTCATGACGGGTTACGGAACTGTCTCTACTGCTGTTGAGGCAATGAAGTTAGGTGCCTACGATTATGTAGAAAAGCCCTTCAGACCGGAAGAACTGGTATCCCTTGTCGAAAGGGCCATAGAGAGAAAGCGTCTCAGGGAAGAAAACATCCGCCTCAAAAAAGAACTCTCTGCTCAATACATAAAAAATATAGTCGGAACCTCAAAGGCAATGGAAAAGGTCTTCAGACTGATAGGCACCGTGGCTCCCACTGCAAGCACTGTACTGATTACCGGGGAGAGCGGAACAGGAAAGGAACTCGTTGCAAGGGCCATCCATTATAACAGCCCCCGCAAGGACATGCCTTTTGTGGTTATAGATTGTGGAACCCTGGCTGACGAGTTGATAGAGTCTGAGCTCTTCGGGCATAAAAGGGGTTCATTCACAGGTGCGGTCACTGACAAGAAGGGCCTGATAGAAGAGGCTGAAGGGGGAACACTCTTTCTTGATGAGATCGGAAATCTGCCGCTGCCGCTACAGTCAAAACTGCTCAGGGTGCTGCAGGAAAAAGAATACAGGCCTGTTGGAGACAAAAAGTCCATCAAGGTTGATACAAGGTTCATAACTGCAACGAATAAAGACCTTTCTGCCATGGTAAAGGCAGGCACTTTCAGGGAAGACCTCTTTTACAGGCTTGACATCTTTCCCATTCACGTCCCCCCACTGAGGGAGAGGAGGGAAGATATCCCACTCCTTGCATATCACTTCCTGAGGAAATACTCTGAAGAATTAGGCAAAGAGGTGAAAAACATCTCCGCAGAGGCCATGAGGATTCTCACCTCCTGCAGATGGCCGGGCAACATACGTGAGCTGGAAAACACAATCCAGAGGGCAATACTCCTTGCGGACAACTCCACCATCAAACCCGAAACCCTCGGCTTCCTCACCCCGTCACGGACAGAGCTGTCACGAACAGAGCAGCCCCCCCGTAATATCGAAGAGCTGAAAGAGATGAAAAAAGACCTCAGGGAGAGGTCCACTGAGGAGCTGGAGAGGGTCTTCATTGCAGAGGCACTGAAGAGAAACGAATGGAATATATCAAGGGCGGCACGTGACGTAGGGATGCAGAGGTCAAACTTCCATGCCCTGATGAAAAAACACGGGATTTCAAGGCCAAAATGAGATTAAAAGAGATTATCCGGCTCCTCGATGCGGTTGTCATAACCAATTCACGGGATTCCGAGGCTGAGATCGAATGGGCTTGTGCAACTGATCTCATGAGTGACGTCCTGTACTATTCAAGGGGAAACTCCGTGCTTATCACAGGCCTTGCAAAACAGCAGGCAATAAGGACATCCGACATTGCCGACATAAAGGTCGTTGTCTTTACAAGGGGAAAAGAACCGGACACACAAACAATAGAACTCTCACGAAAGAAAAAAATCACCCTCCTTATCACACCCTACTCAATGTTTACTGCCTGTGGTAAACTATATGAAAAGGGACTCAGGTGTTGTCCTGAATAAAAAGCAGACGCGTATTCGCATATTCAGATGAAGATAGATAAAACCTATGAAGGCAGTTTTCATATCGTAGGAGGAGACTTCAGCCATGCAGGTGAGGCATCCACTGAACTCAAGACCATCCTGTTAAGCGCCGGGGTTGAAGATGAATTTGTCAGGAGGGTCGCCATTGCCACATTTGAGGCAGAAATGAACATTATGATATATGCCACTGCAGGCATACTCAGGTACACTATATCACCGGAAGAGATACGGATAATTGCAGAGGACATGGGGCCAGGAATTGAGAATATTGAACTGGCTATGCAGGAGGGCTACTCCACTGCACCGGACTGGGTAAGAGAGATGGGGTGGGGTGCAGGCATGGGACTGCCGAACATGAAAAAAAACGCCGACACCTTCAGGATAGACTCTGTTGTCGGTGAAGGCACTAAAGTTGAGATGATAATCAGGCGATGAAACTGAAGGAAATAACAGAGATCCTGTCCCTTAGACCTCTCACCCCTGCCGTGGGGCTTGAACGAGAGGTAAGCGGTGCCTATGTGGGTGACCTCCTGAGTGATGTGATGGCAAACGCCGGGGAGGGAAACCTCTGGATAACACTCCAGACACATGTTAATATTGTGGCTGTAGCAGTCTTCAAAAATCTTTCTGCAATAGTAATAGTCAACGGCCGGATGCCGGATTCCGATACCATGGACAAGGCGGTTTCAGAGGATATCCCCATTCTGCTTACCGGCAAGTCGGCTTTTGAGACTGCAGGCAAGCTATACCAGATTCTAAATGCTCAGAACTTACAGGGCTGACCTCCATATTCACACCTGTCTGTCTCCATGCGCTGAACTTGATATGACCCCGGCAAGGGTGGTATCAAGAGCCATTGAAGAGGGGTTGGACATCATTGCAGTCACTGACCATAACACTGCAGAAAACATACAGTCCGCCGTCAAGGTGAACGGTGAAATAACGGTCATTCCGGGCATGGAGCTGACAACCGCTGAAGAGGCCCATATCCTGGCCCTCTTTCCTGACATGGAGTCTGTTATGAGACTTCAGGAGATCACCTATAATGACCTCCCCTTGACCGGCAACAAACGTATACTTTATGAACAGGTTGTTGTGAATGAAAAAGATGAGGTCCTCAGGTTTAATGACCGGGTACTTATGGACGCCACGGGGCTTGGAGTCAAAGAGGCCATCAGCATCATCCATAACCTTGGCGGTATCACAGTCGCCTGTCACATTGACAGGGAGGCATTCAGTATCCTGACACAGCTGGGCTTTATCCATGATTCCCTGGAGTTTGATGCACTCGAGATGTCTTTCAGAACAGACAGGGAGAGGGCCTTAAAAATGTTTGGCATATACGAAAGATATCCATGGATCACCTCATCTGATGCCCATCACGTTTCGGACATCGGCAGGGCGGCTACAGAGTTTATAATGAAAGAGCCCTCATTTGAGGAGCTTGTCCTTGCCTTATCAGGAAAGGAGGGCAGGGAGGTAAGGTTCTGAGATGCAGGACATCTCCATGCATATACTCGATATTGCCCTGAATTCAATTGATGCCGGGGCAAACAGGATAGTTATATCGATTGAAGAAGATACAAGAGGTGACATTCTCAGACTGACTATTAAAGACAACGGCCGGGGCATGGATACAGAGACACAGAAAAAGTTAACAGATCCCTTTTTTACCACAAAAGGGAAAAAGACAGGGATGGGCATCCCTCTGCTTGCACAATCAGCCCGAGAAGCCGGAGGCAATATTGCTGTCAAATCCGAAGCCGGCAAGGGTACAATCCTGCAGGCCACCTTCTGCCTGAGCCACATTGACAGAAAACCCCTTGGTGACCTAACATCTACAATAGTGCCCCTTATTGCCGGAAACCCTGACATTGACCTCATTTTCAGATACAGGATTGACAATAATGAATACACACTCGATACCGCAAAGATTAAGAGACAACTCGGGGAGATACCCATAAATTATCCAGGTGTGCTCTCTGTACTGAGGAAAGATATATCCAAAGGGATAAGAGACCTGAGGAAAGGAGGAAAGAGATGAGTAAGGGGAGGGTTCTTGTAATAGATGATGAGGCTATTGTCAGGATAAGTTGCCAGAGGGTCTTAACACCTGAAGGCTATGATGTAGTGGCAACCTCACGTGGAGACGAGGCGATAAAACTGCTTGAAAACGAGCACTTTGATGTCGTCCTGACAGACCTTAAAATGCCCGACATGGATGGGCTTGAAGTATTAAAGATCATAAAGGAACGATGGCCGGATATCCAGGTGATAATCATCACGGGTTACGGGACAATAAGCACGGCGGTCGAGGCAATAAAATTAGGGGCATTTGAATATGTCGAAAAGCCCTTCACACCGGAAGACATATTGAGGGTGGTCACAAAGGCAAAGCAGGACAAAGGCTTCTAGGATCACTTTACATCCCGGCATTTTGCAGCTCATGGTTAAACTGTGTTAAAATAATAAGTTATATGCATACAATTACAACTATATTACAAGACAATTTTACAGAACAGGGGGACACTCAGGGAGATTTAAGGCAGGACCTGTCAGAACAGGATGCCCGCAAGAAATCCATCCTGAAATTTGAATGCAGATGAGACAAAAAAGATATGCCATAGGTGCTGACATAGGCGGAACCAATCTTAGGGTCGCCCTGGTGGACAGGGAGGGAAAGATAGTGGAACGGATTAAGACATCATCCACTGAGACTGATGATGTCTTCGATTCACTCGTCTCCGCTATTGACAGGTTTTACTCAGATGATGTTGCAGGGATCGGGATTGGCGTGGCAGGGGTTATCGAGAGAGCGAAGGGGATTGTAAAACGGTCTCCAAACCTCCCCTCCGTTGAAGGGATAGGCTTTATAGACGGCATCAGACAGAAATTTTCCCTGCCTGTTTATATCGAAAACGATGCCAATGCAGCAGCCCTCGGTGAAAGTTGGACTGGAGCCGGCAGGGAGTTCAATTCCTTTGTCCTCTTCACTCTGGGCACAGGCATAGGCGGCGGGGTTATTTATGATGGACATCTGCTGGATATTGCTGCCGAGCTTGGACACATCAGCATTGAGGCAGATGGTGTCAGGTGCCCTTGTGGAAACAACGGGTGTCTTGAGTCCTATGCATCTGCCAGGGCAATGACGGGAAGGGCAGTTGAGTCGATTGAAAGCGGGACCGAAAGCCTGATGAAGGGCTGCTGTGAGGGAAACGTATACAAGATATCCCCTGAAGACATTTATAGTTATGCCCTCGAAGGAGACAACCTGGCAAGGGAAACACTCAAGACAGCCGGGAGATACCTTGGGGTAGGGATTGCCAGTGCAATCAACATATTCAGCCCTGAAGCCGTCATCCTTGCAGGTGGACTCATCGGCGCCTGGAATATATACGTAGAGACGGCAATCAAAGAGGCATCAAAAAGGGCTTTCCCCGAAATATACGGGTCCACAAAAATACTTCCGTCGTTACTGAAAGACGATGCCGGGGTGATCGGGGCAGCCTGCCTGGTCTTTGATAAAACCAATAGCTAATGACTAAACATATCAGAAATTTTTCAATAATAGCACACATAGACCACGGTAAATCCACACTTGCCGACAGGTTACTTGAATTCACAGGGGCCCTTACGCAAAGGGAGATGTCTGAACAGGTGCTGGACTCCATGGACCTTGAAAAGGAGAGGGGCATAACCATCAAGGCCCATGCAGTAAGACTGAGTTACAAGGCAAAAGACGGCGAAACCTACATCCTCAATCTCATAGATACCCCCGGTCACGTAGATTTCTCTTATGAAGTCTCCCGCAGCCTTGCCTCCTGTGAAGGAGCGCTCCTTGTGGTTGACGCCTCTCAGGGGGTGGAGGCACAGACTCTGGCAAATGCCTATCTTGCCATTGAAAATGACCTCGAGTTAATCCCTGTCATCAACAAGATTGATCTGCCGCAGGCAGATCCTGAGCGGGTGAAAGAGCAGATAGAGGACGTAGTTGGACTTGACTGCTCCGATGTAATACTTGCCTCTGCAAAGCAGGGCAGTGGTACAGAGGATATCCTTGAGACAATTGTAAAGAAAATCCCTCCTCCAACAGGAGATATTTCTGCACCGCTTAAGGCCCTTATGTTTGATTCCTGGTTTGACAGTTACAGGGGCGTTATTGTGCTTGTACGGGTCTTTGAGGGAACCGTACGTCCCGGGATGAGAATCAGGCTCATGTCCTCGGCAAAGGAATTTGAGGTTACAGATGTGGGAGTATTCACACCAGCAGTGAAGAAGACCAGCAGTCTCTCGGCCGGAGAGGTTGGTTACATTGTTGCCGGCATAAAGGATGTTCAGGATACAAGTATAGGGGATACCATCACAGACGCATCAAGACCTGCCGCCAAGCGCTGTCCGGGTTACAAGGATGTAAAGCCAATGGTCTTTTGTGGTTTTTATCCCGTGGAATCATCAAAATATGAGTTACTGAGAGAGGCCCTTGAGAAGCTGAGGCTTAATGATGCCTCCTTCAACTTCGAACCTGAAAGCTCGGTTGCCCTTGGCTTTGGTTTCAGGTGCGGCTTCCTCGGGCTGCTCCACATGGAGATAATCAAGGAGAGACTTGAGAGGGAGTTTAATCTCTCTATAATAAGCACAGCGCCAACAGTGGTCTACAGGGTAACTGACCAGGACGGAAACCTGTCACTTATTGATAACCCGTCGGGAATGCCGGAAAGGCCACTTAAGATAGAGGAGCCCTTTGTAAATGCAACTATTTTTGTGCCTCAGGATTTTATAGGAAATATACTCACCCTCTGCCAGGAAAAACGGGGCACACAGAAGGACCTCTCTTATATAAGTGCAAACAGACTGAAGGTTGTCTACGAATTACCGTTGAGCGAAATATTATGGGATTTCTATGACAGGCTGAAATCCCTCTCAAAGGGATATGCATCTCTTGATTACGAGTTTATTGGCTACAGGGAATCAGACCTGATCAAGCTGGACATATTGCTGAATGGCGAACCGGTAGATGCCCTGAGCCTGATAATGCATCGGGAAAACGCCTATTACAAGGCAAGAGAAGTGGCTGAAAGACTGAGAAAAGTCATCCCGAGACAACTCTTTGAGGTGGTTATACAGGCTGCTATAGGAAGCAAGATAATCGCCAGAGAGAGTGTCAGGGCCCTCAGGAAGGACGTGATTGCAAAGTGCTATGGCGGCGATATCTCCAGGAAAAGAAAACTACTGGAAAAACAGAAGGAGGGCAAGAAGAGGATGAAACAGGTTGGAAGGATCGAGGTTCCACAGGAGGCATTTCTTGCCGTGTTGAGGGTGCAGGAATGAAGAAAAAAAAGGGAATAATACGCGAGTATGCCGAGGCAATCATAACTGCCCTCCTGCTTGCACTCATTATCAGGGCCTATGTTGTACAGGCATTCAAGATACCTTCAGGCTCAATGATTCCAACCCTCGTCGTCGGTGATCACATCCTGGTCACAAAATTCATTTACGGCACAAAAATACCCTTCAGGGATACAAGGGTGCTGGTATTCAGAGAGCCTCAAAGGGGAGATGTTGTGGTATTCAAGTATCCACAGGACCCTGACCGGGACTTTATAAAGAGGGTAATCGGTATTGGAGGCGACGTGGTTGAGGGCAGAAACAAGATAGTTTATGTAAACGGCAAGCCCCTTAACGAGCCATACATTCAGCACACTGACAATGACATAAGGTCCATTGGCATGGATGTAAGAGACAATTTCGGCCCCCTGTATGTCCCAAAGGGCAAACTATTTGTGATGGGGGACAATCGCGACCAGAGCTATGACAGCAGATACTGGGGTTTTGTTGACCTCAGTGCTGTCAAAGGAAAGGCATTTATTATATACTGGTCATGGGACAGCAACCGGCATCGTCCCAGGCTAAACAGGATAGGGAAACTAGTCAAATGAATATCAGAAATGAAAGAGGAAACATAAAACCGGTTTTATGTATTATCCTTCTTATAGTTTCTGTTTATATCGGATATCAGTTTACTATACCGTACTATCGTTATTTTACCTTGAAATCTGAGGCAAGGGCCATTGCAAGACTTAGCTACAGCAAGCCTGACCGTTACAGGGACCTCGTCTATGCGGAAGCCCGTTCCCTGGAGATACCGGTCAAACCCTCAGACATATATGTGGATATCACGGATAGACGGGTAAGGATATCCACATCCTGGTCTGAAGTGGTAGACCTTGCCGGATATTATCAGGTACCGATTGACTTTAAAGTCGAGGTTGAGGAGTAGGGATGTTTACAGGGATTATTCAGGAGATGGGCACGGTCTCGGTGATTAACAAAAAAGGCAGGGTTGCCCACATTGAAATACTCTCCGAACAGGTTGCACGGAGTTCAGATATTGGTGACAGCATCTCTGTAAACGGTGTATGTCTTACAATTACAGCCCTGCAACAGGGGATGATGCAATTTGATCTCTCGGCAGAAACACTGAAGACCTCAAATATCGGCCAACTTAAAAAAGGTGACCGAGTTAATCTTGAACCCGCTCTCAGGCCATCGGACAGACTTGGCGGACATTTTGTAACCGGACATATTGACGGAGTGGGCAGCATCAGACGCAAAAATCGGATTGGAAATACTATAGAGGTAGAGATAAGGGCAACTGAAGAGATAACGAAATACATCGTAAAGAAAGGCTCCGTTGCAATCGATGGCATCAGCCTCACTGTTGTGGATATCGAAACAAACTCTTTTACTGTGGTAATCATTCCTCATACTGAAAATATCACCACAATAGCACAAAAGGGGGTTGATGACACTGTTAACCTTGAAGTTGATATACTGGGCAAGTATGTGGCCAAACTTCTCCACAGCCCTGCCACGGAAGGGAAAGATGATAAACTGTTAACAATTCTGGGCAAATCCGGATTTATTTAAAAAAAGATAACATGAACAAATAAAGGAGGCAGGATGAGAAGCAAGTACAAGTTTAACACCATAGAAGAGGCCATTGAAGATATCAGGCAGGGAAAGATTATTATCCTCGTTGACGATGAGGACAGGGAAAACGAAGGGGACCTCTGCATAGCAGCAGAAAAGGTGACTCCTGAAACCATAAACTTTATGGCAAAATATGGCAGGGGTCTGATATGCCTCAGTCTTACTCCGGAGAGGATAGACGAGCTTCAACTCCCCATGATGACCAACACAAACTCCTCCCCCTATGGAACTGCCTTCACCGTATCCATTGAGGCCAAGAGGGGTGTAACTACCGGCATTTCAGCCCATGACAGGGCAACCACAATCCTTACTGCCATAAACCCGAAGTCAGGGCCTGAAGACATTGTTAAGCCAGGCCATATCTTTCCTCTCAGGTCCAAACCTGGAGGGGTGCTGCAGAGGGCGGGTCAGACAGAGGGTTCCGTAGACCTTGCCAGACTCGCCGGACTTTACCATGCGGGGGTCATTTGTGAAATAATGAACGAGGACGGCACCATGGCACGTGTGCCACAGTTAATGGAGTTTGCCAGGGAACATAAACTGAAGATCATAACCGTCAAAGACCTTATTGAACACCGCATGCGTAAAGAAACACTCGTAAAGAGGGTGGCAGAGGTAAAACTCCCGACATCATACGGTGGAGACTTCAAGGCGATTGTATATGAAAACATGGTTGACAGCAATGTGCATCTCGCCCTTGTAAAAGGAGACATAACCCCCGAAGAACCAACACTCGTAAGAGTCCATTCCGAGTGCCTCACAGGCGATGTATTTGGTTCAAAAAGGTGTGATTGTGGAGACCAGCTCCATTCAGCCATGAAGATAGTGGAAGAGGCCGGTAAAGGGGTTATACTTTATATGAGACAGGAAGGCCGGGGGATAGGACTCGCCAACAAACTTCGCGCGTATGTCCTTCAGGACGAAGGGCTTGACACTGTTGAGGCAAACATAAAGCTCGGCTTCAAGCCGGACCTGAGAGATTATGGAATTGGTGCCCAGATACTCGTTGATACAGGAGTGAAGAAGATCAGGCTGATAACAAACAATCCACGCAAGATAGTGGGGCTTGAGGGCTATGGCCTGCAGGTGGTTGAACGCATACCTGTTGAAGTAAAGCCGGGGGAAAAGAATCGTGCCTACCTGAAGACGAAAAAGAAGAAACTCGGCCACCTGCTTGAGAAAGTTTGATAATGATTGGTGACTGTCAAATAAACTTGCTTATTCTTCAAATCGGCAATCGTTAATCCTAAATGGAGGTTTTTTATGAATATTTATGAAGGTGAACTAAGTGGCAAGGGCCTGAAGTTCTGTATTATAACAAGCCGTTTTAATGATTTTATCACCAGCAAACTGACAGAAGGAGCCATTGATGCACTGAAGAGACATGGCACATCAGCAGAGGATATTGACCTGGTGCGGGTGCCCGGGGCGTTTGAGCTGCCAATAATTGTAAAGAAGCTGGCTCAAAAGGGTAAATATAATGCAATTATAGCCCTCGGCACTATTATAAGGGGCTCAACCCCTCATTTCGACTATGTGGCTGCTGAGGCATCAAAGGGTATTGCCGTTGCCAGCATGGAGACGGGGGTCCCTGTTTCATTTGGGGTAATAACATCAGATACAATTGAGCAGGCCATTGAACGTGCAGGTTCAAAGGCCGGCAATAAAGGCTGGGATGCTGCAATGACAGCCCTGGAGATGGCCGATCTGATGAAGAAACTATAGATTATGAAAAGAAGAAAGGCAAGGGAATATGCCCTGCAGATACTATATCAATGTGACCTGACAAAAGACACTCCTGACAGATTGAACTTTGAGGCCTTCTGGAAGGAAAATCCTGCACCTGATGATGTAAAGGCATTTACCGAGGAACTTGTCCGCGGCACCCTCAAAAATCTTGCCCAAATAGATTCATTAATAAAGTCTGTGGCCGAACACTGGGAGATGAAAAGGATGGCTGCAGTTGACAGGAACATACTGAGGTTTGCTACATACGAACTTCTTTACAAAAACGATGTCCCTGCCGCCGTTACCCTGAACGAGGCCATAGAGATCGCAAAGAAGTTTTCTGCCAAAGAGTCATCTTCATTTATCAACGGCCTGCTGGACAGGATTGCAAAGAAACTGAAGAAGAGGATGCACTGAAGATGCTGTACGCTGTAATCTCGGATGTCCACTCCAACCTTGAGGCACTGTATGCGGTAATTGAGGACATCAGGAAGAGGAATATTGAAAAGATACTCTTTCTTGGCGATGCAGTCGGATATGGACCCAATCCGAATGAATGCATTGAGCTGCTTAAAAAAGAGTGTCTGGTCCTTCTTGCAGGAAATCATGACCGTGCTGTTACCGGGGATACACCGTTAGACCGCTTTAATGAAAATGCCAGGGCAGCTGTGCAGTGGACAATAGAGCATATAACAGGGGAACACCTTGAATTTCTTGGAAAACTGGACATACTGAAGGTGATGGAGAAGGATAATCTCTGTCTCGTTCATTCCACACCAAAAGAACCCGAAGCGTGGCGTTACATAGTTACACTCAATGATGCAGGGGTTAATTTCCGGTATTTTGAACAAAAGATATGCCTGATAGGTCATAGTCATACCCCATTTATAATGGAAAAGCGCCCCTCAGGTGAGCTCATCCTTTACAAAGACAGGGTAACCTTCTCAGAGGCTGCACGGTATATAATTAATGCAGGCAGTGTCGGACAGCCAAGGGACAGGGATCCAAGGGCTGCTTATGCAGTCCTGAATGCAGGGGAAGTGGAAATAATCCGTGTTGACTACAACTTCAGAGAGACCCAAAGGAAGATGAGAGAAGCCGGACTGCCCAAATTCCTGATAGAGAGGCTGGAGAAGGGGATCTGAGCACCCTGAACCGTGCTAAGCACACGGTAACTTTACTGAATCCACAACAATTTTCTGTGTATCCATCCCTTATCACCAAATTCATCCACCACCTTTACCCATGCCCCTTTTGTCCTGATCACCTTAAACGAATCATATTTTATAGCCGGACTCATGGCGCTCTTTTTAAATCTTGTTCCCGGCCCGCTTCTGACATTAGCCTTATCTACCTTGACCGCTGCACATTTGATCCTAGAGGTAACCAGCTTCCCATAAATCCAGTGCAGATCGCCATCTACATCCTGAACTTTATACCATCCTTTTCGTTTGGCTATCTTCTTCAGGGCCGTGTATTTGAAGACAAGCCATCTCTTCTCATATCTGGTTCCGGGCCCGCCTCTTAGATTGGCCTCAGGCACGTTAACACACAATGCAAAGGCATAATCATTAAAGGCAAACATCAAAGAAACAAGAAGTCCATATAGAAGTATCTTTTTCATTACAATGTTAATTATATACTCAGAGCACATACTAATATCAAGCCCTTATTTTGTTCCCCCTCATCCTGGTTTGTCAAACACCGCACACAACCTGTAAAATATAGGCTCCGTTTTCACAAAAAAAACAGAGTCGAAGGATGGAGGACAGGTAAAATGATACCACGATACTCGCGGAAGGCAATGGAGAGGATTTGGACCCTTGAGAGCAAATACAGGAAATGGCTTGAGGTGGAGATAGCCGCCTGCGAGGCATGGGCAGAGATGGGGGAAATCCCGCAGGACGCCCTCAGCGTCATTAAGGAGAAGGCTGGATTTGATACAGAGAGGATCGACGAGATAGAGGCCACTGTCAAACATGATGTAATCGCCTTTCTCACCTCGGTATCCGAACATGTAGGGCCTGAGGCCCGCTATATTCATAAGGGGCTGACATCATCGGATATACTTGACACAGCCCTTGCCCTGCTGATGCGTGATGCAGCAGATATCATCATCAATGATATCAAAACGCTCCTCAGCGTCCTTAAAGAGCAGGCATACAGGCACAAGGATACACCCTGTATGGGCCGCAGTCATGGCATTCACGCGGAACCAATGACCTTTGGGCTCAAATTTGCCCTCTGGCATGAAGACATGAAGCGCAACCTCGAAAGGATGAAAAGGGCCAGGGATGTAATCTCTGCCGGCAAGCTCTCAGGGGCTGTGGGAACATTCTCCAACATCCCGCCTCAAATCGAGGAAATGGTACTTTCAAGGCTTGGGTTAAAACCAGAGCCTGTTGCCACGCAGGTGGTGCAGAGGGACAGGCATGCCGAGTATCTCTCCACCCTTGCCATCGTGGCTGCCTGCATGGAGAAGATTGCAGTGGAGATAAGGCACCTCCAGAGGACAGAGGTCCTGGAGGCAGAAGAGCCCTTTACAGTGGGGCAGAAAGGCTCCTCTGCAATGCCACATAAACGAAACCCAGTTGGGAGTGAAAACCTCTCGGGTCTTGCCCGCATTGTAAGGACTAATTCCATGGCAGCCCTTGAGAACATACCCTTATGGCATGAGAGGGATATATCGCACTCCTCAGTTGAGAGGGTAATAATACCTGACAGCACAATCCTTGTAGACTACATGCTAAACAGGCTGAAGGGCATACTCGAGGGCCTTCAGCTCTATCC